>NZ_CP050831.1:1233124-1541405 GCF_012113595.1 Bacteroides faecium | reverse complement strand
AATGAAACGCTGGATTACCATCCGGACGCCGGTGTCACTACCGAATGGTTGGAAAGGAATTTCAACTGCCCTATCGAGTTGCTCGGACACGGGACATTGCCACACCGCATTTTGGGAGAACATCATCACGACCATTAAAGAGCTATGGTATTGGGCATATATAGATGCTGCAACTCAACTGTTAATACCCTACGAAGGATCTACACCTTACTAAAGAAAGGTGGAACAGATGAACATTCATTCAAGAACATTGGAACAGATTATCGTTTTAATAATATATTAGCGATTAAAATCCGATTGTAAATATACAGTGATAGTTTATAACAGACTAGACTTTATATAAGATTCTATTTCTTGTGCAGTCACAGCATAAACAGGTTCAAGTTGCTCAAAATGGGCATCTCTTGCAAAGCGGCTACCATTAGTAAGGATTGCCAGAAGGTTTTTAGACTTCAATTTATGCCCGGAGTAACTTAAAGCCAAGGAGACTAAATCATTAACCGGCACGCCTGACTTCAAGATGGAATAAATATCGTAATAATCACGGAAATTACTTCTACGTAACATTACTTCCATTTTCATCGCTCCAATAGACTTCACATCAGCAAGCTTCAGATTATTCAAGTAATCCACAGGCTCACTGACAGGAGAATATTTAGGACAGGCATAAAATGAGAATTTCACTCCGGATACAAGATATTCTACATGATCTATATCCAAAATATCCTTGTGTTGAATATTCCCAACCGTAGCAAGTTCTTTCTCTATCTGATACCAGGCTACTTCCATTTTCTCCGCCTTAGAAACACGCCATTTCATAAAATCCAAGTCCTCACTTTGGCGAGTTCCGATTTGCAAAGACAAAGCAGTCCCCCCTACCAGAAGATAAGGCTTGATGCAATCCAGTTTGGAGACTGCTTCAAAGACTTGTTTTGTATGTGGAGCCAACCCTTTCATGCAAACATTTTATTTAGGTGACGAGTTGCCATAGACTTTATATAAGCATCCGGTTTCTTTACTTTGAAATAGTACCACGCAAAAAAACGATTCAGTGTATAGAGATATTCCTCCTGCGGAACAAGGTAATCCAACCAAACCTGCTTTATTTTCTTGAAAGGATATATCAGAAAGAGTTGGTTAATCTCCTCCAAATCAAGATGCAACAAAGTATTCTCAATCAATATATCATCCGGAATATCCTTGATTGAGGCTTCACTGTACGACCAAAAGCAATGTTCTTGCTTCAATTTCGACAATAATTCCTGCTTTATTGCATTAATAGGCATAAGTTACTGTTTATTAGCTAAGACAAAAATAGCCTTTTATTGCCAATAAACAAACGTTTTTATTAGTAATAAACATAAATCATAGATAAAACCAAGTGAAAAAACATTTGTATCATATTTCATATTCTCAACATCCTTATACTTAATAATTCTTACTTTCTTCTCCTATATACAGGTAAATCACTATCTTTGCGACCGCATAACGCGTTTTTAACGAATAAACTACCATAGTGCTAATGAAACAGTACAGAACCGTAAACAACCTCATGGGTTGGCTTACATTCATCATTGCGGCAACAGTCTATTGTCTCACGATAGAGCCGACCGCAAGTTTCTGGGATTGCCCTGAGTTTATAACCACCGGCTACAAACTGGAAGTCGGTCACCCGCCCGGCGCACCTTTCTTTATGCTGATGGCGAATCTGTTTACCCAATTTGCTTCCGACGTAACCACCGTTGCGAAAATGGTGAATTATATGAGTGCCCTGATGAGTGGTGCCTGTATCCTGTTCCTCTTTTGGAGCATCACACACCTGGTTCGTAAACTGATTATCACTGACGAAAACAATATAACTAAAGGACAGCTTGTTACTATCATGGGCAGCGGACTGGTCGGCGCACTGGTCTATACGTTCAGTGACACATTCTGGTTCTCGGCCGTAGAAGGTGAAGTATATGCTTTCTCTTCTCTGTTTACTGCTGTCGTTTTCTGGTTGATTCTGAAGTGGGAAGACGTAGCCAATCAGCCGCACAGTGACCGTTGGATTATCCTGATTGCTTATCTGACAGGATTAAGTATTGGCGTGCACTTGCTGAACCTGCTTTGTCTGCCCGCCATCGTACTGGTTTACTATTATAAGAAAACTCCGAATGCCACTGCGAAAGGCTCGCTATTGGCACTCGTTGGCTCCGGCGTACTGGTGGCTGCCGTTCTCTACGGCATCGTGCCGGGCATCGTGAAAGTAGGCGGCTGGTTCGAACTGCTGTTCGTCAACAGTTTGGGAATGCCGTTCAACACAGGCGTAGTAGTTTATATCATCCTGCTTGCAGCCTCTCTTATTTGGGGTGTATACGAAAGTTATACCGAGAAGAACAAGATGCGCATGGCTATCTCCTTCATCGTGACGATTGCCTTGCTTGGTATCCCATTCTACGGGCATGGGGCAAGCAGCATTGTTATCGGCATCCTTGTTATTGCCGCATTGGGGCTCTATCTTGCCCCTAGCGTACAAGAGAAGATTAAAGAGAAATGGCGTATTTCCGCCCGCACCATGAATACGGCATTGCTGTGTACCATGATGATTGTAATCGGATATTCTTCTTACGCACTAATCGTTATCCGTTCTACCGCCAACACTCCGATGGACCAGAACTCACCGGAAGATATATTCACGCTGGGCGAATACCTTGGTCGTGAACAATACGGAACACGTCCTCTGTTCTACGGTCCCGCTTTCTCTTCGAAAGTGGCACTCGACGTAAAAGACGGATATTGCGTTCCTCGCCAATCGGAAACGGGAAGCAAATATGTCCGCAAGGAAAAGACTTCACCGGACGAAAAAGACTCTTATATCGAACTCCCGGGACGTATCGAATACGAATACGCACAGAATATGCTTTTCCCGCGTATGTATAGCTCGTCACACGCCCCGCTCTACAAGCAATGGGTGGACATCAAAGGCTATGACGTGCCTTACGACCAATGCGGCGAAATGGTAATGGTGAATATGCCTACCCAATGGGAGAATATCAAGTTCTTCTTCTCCTACCAGTTGAATTTCATGTATTGGCGTTACTTCATGTGGAACTTTGCCGGACGGCAGAACGACATACAGAGCACCGGAGAGATAGAACATGGTAACTGGATTACCGGTATTCCGTTCATCGACAACCTGCTGGTAGGCAATCAGGAATTGCTTCCACAGGATCTGAAGAATAATAAAGGACACAATGTGTTCTACTGCCTGCCGTTAATTCTCGGCTTGATAGGACTCTTCTGGCAGGCTTATCACAGCCAGCGGGGTATCCAGCAATTCTGGGTGGTATTCTTCCTGTTCTTTATGACGGGTATCGCCATCGTGCTCTACCTCAACCAGACACCTGCACAGCCCCGTGAGCGAGATTATGCCTACGCCGGCTCGTTCTATGCCTTTGCCATCTGGGTAGGTATGGGAGTGGCAGGCATCATCCGCATGCTGCGCGAATACTGCAAGATGCAGGAACTTCCGGCAGCCGCCCTGGCATCTGTCCTTTGTCTATTTGTTCCCATCCAAATGGCGGGACAAACCTGGGATGACCATGACCGCAGCGGACGTTTCGTAGCCCGCGACTTCGGTCAAAACTACCTGATGACTTTGCAGGAAGAGGGTAATCCGATAATCTACACCAACGGTGACAACGATACTTTCCCTTTGTGGTACAACCAGGAAACGGAAGGTTTCCGTACAGATGCCCGTACCTGTAACTTGAGTTACCTGCAAACCGACTGGTATATCGACCAGATGAAACGTCCGGCTTACGATTCTCCGTCGCTTCCTATCACTTGGGACCGTGTACAGTACGTGGAAGGACAGAATGAGTATATCTCTATCCGCCCGGAAATGAAAGCCCTTATCGACAGCTACTTCAAGCAAGCCAATGAACTGGCAGCACAGGGAGACACGACTATTCTGTCACTCGTTCATTCCATCTTCGGCGAGAATCCTTATGAACTGAAGGAAATCATCAACCGCTGGATGCTCGGCAAGAACGACCAGTTGAAGGAGCTTCTCAAAAAGTCCGGCAAGGATATACAATTACCGCTTATCCCTACGGACAGCATCGTAATGAAGATAGACAAGGAAGCCGTACGCCGCTCCGGCATGAAAATACCGGAAGCATTGGGCGACTCCATCCCCGAATACATGACTATCACCCTGAGAGACGCCAACGGCAACCCGAAACGCGCCCTCTACAAGAGTGAACTGATGATGCTCGAAATGCTTGCCAACGCCAACTGGGAACGTCCTATCTACATGGCAATCACCGTAGGCAGCGAGAACCATCTAGGCATGGGCAACCACTTCACACAAGAAGGCCTTGCCTACCGCTTCACTCCGTTCGATACGGACAAGCTCGACAGCAAGATAGACAGCGAGAAGATGTACGACAACCTGATGAACAAGTTCAAGTTTGGCGGCATCGACAAACCGGGTATCTACATCGACGAGAACGTGATGCGTATGTGCTACACGCACCGCCGTGTCTTCACACAGCTTGTAGGGCAGCTCATCAAGGAAGGCAAGAAAGACAAGGCTCTTGCAGCCCTTGACTATGCCGAAAAGATGATTCCGGCCTACAACGTACCATACGACTGGGCAAACGGCGCTTTCCAGATGGCAGAATCTTATTATCAACTGGAACAAACCGAGAAGGCCAACAAGATTATCGACGAACTTGCCAACAAGTCGCTCGAATACATGATTTGGTATCTCAGCCTGACTGATAGCCAGCTTGCCATTGCCAGCGAGAATTTCGTATATAACGCCAGCTTGCTTGACGCCGAAATCCGCTTAATGGAGAAATACAAATCAGCAGAACTTGCAAAACACTACTCCGAACAACTCGACCAACTATACAACGAGTATGTTACGAGAATGAAAGGGAAATAATTTAAGTATAAAGCAGTAAGTATTAAGTATCAACCGCAACTTCTTCCGGCATATTTTCCGGCACGGTAAAATACTTAATACTTATTGCTTGGATACATCAAAACACAGACTCTCATGTTTATAGAACAACCACCCTGGCTTTTACGGGCGTTGTATCCACAAGCTATTTTCCGAATGGACCCGAACGAGCGGGCAGTCTACCTGACTTTTGACGACGGTCCTATCCCCGAAGTAACTCCCTGGGTACTGAATGTACTGGAAAAGCATGCTATCAAGGCTACCTTCTTCATGGTAGGCGACAATATACGAAAACACCCGGACGAATACCGGATGGTGGTAGAGCACGGACACCGCATCGGCAACCATACTTTCAACCATATCCGCGGATTCGAATATTCCAACCCGGATTATCTGGCAAATGCCAGAAAGGTGGACGAGATTATTCACTCGGACCTCTTCCGCCCGCCACACGGACATATGGGATTCCGGCAATATTATACGCTGCGCTATCATTACCGCATCATTATGTGGGATCTTGTAACCCGCGATTACAGTAAGCGGATGAGCCCGGAGCAGGTACTGAACAACGTAAAGCGGTATGCCCGCAATGGTTCTATCATTACTTTCCATGACTCCCTGAAATCCTGGAACAACGGAAACCTGCTATATGCGCTGCCCCGTTCCATCGAGTTTTTAAAGGCGGAAGGGTATGAGTTTAAAGTATTCTAATCTGCAATAATAAAGAATCGTTTCTCCCAAGAAAACGAAAAGCGTGAAAGCCGAAGCCTTGCGCCCCGGCTTTTCTTCATTTAAGGCATGTTTTCGGCTCAAATTCGAACGATTTCCGTCTGAGCCATCATCTGAACATCTTCAAGTAGATGCACCGGATAAGAGGCCAAATTCATACATACAAAAAAATAGCCGTTTTATCACAAAACAGCTATTCCAGAACAAATAATGTAAGCCAAACCCTAGTTAATAAATTTATGGTCAGACTTATCTAAGCGCGCTCGCTTTAACATACTATTCAAAACATATTATTTCTTCAGTCGGCTACGAACAGGTTTGGCAGCAAATGATTTCAATCCGCTTCCGTCCGTATGTTTCTTCTGCAACAAACTCTTCATAGAAGAACTATCTGCAACAGATGATAAGGCAAATCCCGACATTCTCTTCGCAGTCAGATAAGCGTCGAATTCCGCAGCCGGAGATACACTACTCTTCGTAACCGTTATATTTTCTTTATATACTGTACCCGGATTACCATCGGCATCCATTGCTACACCGACCAATACCAAAGGAAGATCATAGGATACTATAGCCATGATAAGGTTTCCGTCATCTCCCTGGTTCAGGGCTAAATTGAGATACTCTTCATCCGTAAGTTTCCTGCCTAATCTTGCCTCCTCTGCGTCAATAGACGCTTGAGTAAACATAGCGGTATAAATTGATGATGCCCCATCCGCTTTTATATTAGCAGCAATAATTACATCCTCGGCAGTCACAGTCATACCGGCAAATAGCTCCGGATGTTGCTTCTGAACTTCCAAAGCATCGAAATATTTCTTGTCAGGCAAGCTATAAGTTATATCGGACTGCTGGGCTTCTTTCGTCTTACAGGTAGCTTTAACAACCCCGGTAGTAGCTACTCCGCCGGCACGCCCCATAGCAAGAATAGTGTACTCCGTATTCGGTGAAAGGTTATTAAACAATGCGTCTTTATTATTTCCGGCTTCCAAAGTATAATTCTTGTTTAATAATTCTTTGGTCAACTGATCGTCTGTCAATCCGGAAATATCTTTAGTCGCAGCATAAACAAGCACATAAGAGTCAGGCGTAGTCGCTGTTATATCTGCCGTCACACTACGGACAGTTTCCTCAGTAACATCAATAGTAATTGTGTTGCTTACCCGACCTGCCGCCGGCGTGGTCACCTTCTGTTTGATAACAGGTGTAGCCAGTTCGTTATCACTTGCGATACCATAACAATATACATAGTACTCCGTTTCCGGCTCCAACAGCGTTATAGTCCCATTACTAACCGAACCTTTCATAAACAGGATGTCCAAAACCTGGTCCAACGTCATTTCTGCCATATCAGCCAGTTCTTGATAGCCGGACATCTCATTATCAAAGAAAGCCTCATCACTTATATACCCGTCCATATCCTCTACCGGCAAGGCGCCCAGCATATACCGCATATTTGCGTCCTTTGGGACCATACCCAATTGTATCCAGCTAGAGCCGGTTTCTCCTAATGTAATCACGAAATCAGGGTCACCAGCCGCCTGTTTGACGACGAACGAAGTTTTTACATCCTCATTCACGTCATCCGAATAGGTAACAGTCACCTTCGCTTCACGGGCCTCAGTTTCCGTATTCGCCGCAACATCAAAAGTAATTTTGTTTGCCGTGCCGGTTTTAAGATTACGCACCCATTCCCGGTCGGAAGTCGCACGGACGGAAGAGTTGGCGCCTGCATTTTCCAATGTATAAGTGACAGAAGAATTTCCACCTTCTGCAAGCAGAGTGACACTCTCCGCATTCAACTTGAATTCAACTTTTGCCGCAGGCTCTGTTGCCGGTTCATCATCGTCCCCACAGGCAACGGTTCCCAATAAGCAACCTAATGCCAGAACAGGATATACCATCCATTTTTCCACTAATTTTCTCATAAGAATTCAATCTAAATTAATAATACAAAATTATTTCATAACCTCCATAGGGAGTTCAAGCATACCCGATACCCGCGTTTCCGCTTTAGCCTGCCGATTTTTGGGACCGGGAATAAACGCACCATGCTCCAGTATGTAACGCACCCTCTCAGCCTGGTGAGGGGTAAACACATTGAAATACGAAATAGAGTAATCCATGATATTGTCCGATATAAACTCATCACCGCTCTCACAGTCATCACGCATGACCAGTTCATCCAAATGTTGCATATAATTTTGACCATAAGCCTGCAAAATACGGATGTACGAAGTCCGGTCGTAAGTAGGGGTATCTTCACAGAAATCTGTATCCGAACAGCCGTAAATAGCTTCGGAAAACACATGCCTTAAACCAAGATAATGCCCCAATTCATGCGCGATGGTTTCAATGACATAAGTATCCGTCCCTTCCGGCGTTTCGGGAGTCAGAGAAGCACCGGTATCATAGATATATTTGTTATTGATGGATATGCACTGCGGACGGTTCAAGTTTTCCTGTCCCGGCACACCACCCTTCCACGCGCTGCATCCCGGCAATTCATCAGGATAAACGGTAAAGGGAAATTGTGCAATGCCAAGAACGCTTGCATCCGAGAAAGTGTACAGCATAATATTAATATACCTGTCCGGATCCCAAATCAAATCCAGATGACGCTGCTCGCGGCTGTTCATAAAGTCTTCACAGTTCATTTTTCCGGTAGTCCATGCCACCCGGTTCACCCCCGGTTCTTCAAGTGCATTGCCCTGAGGGTCATCCGTAGCCATCACAAACTCCAGATTCATTTCCTGACCGGACTCCCGATAAAGTCTGTTTACTTCGCCTATTACTTTCTCCAAATGTCCGGGAGTTATATACTGATACCTATCATTCTTATTGACATAAAGCATCTGGAATACGACCGGAAGTTTATAATATCCCCCGGCAACGAACACAGGAGCCAACTGATTGACAGTCACCGTCACTTCCCGCACCTTATCCGTAGACGATAGTTTTACAGAAGCCGTACGCGCTTCCTGCGTGAGATTCTCGGCTATCTTCAGCCGGATATCCGCATCACCCGAACCAGTGTTTCCGGAAAGTGCCACACACCATGCCTTATCACTCTCTACTGTCCATTCAACATTACTTTTGACAGAAACCGTAAGTGTGGAATTTCCCGCGTCAACATTATCATAGACCGCAGAAGCGACTTCGAGAAAGGCGGGAGGCACCTCCCCCTTTCCGTCATCGTCGCTACATCCCGCCATGAATAACAGCATACACCACATCCACAGGCAGTCTAACCACTTACAATTCATCTGTACGGAGCTATTACTCATATTCAAAAGCCACACTATTATTAATCGGGCAAGTAATGACATTATTTACCGTGAACTTACCGTCTTTCGGAGCAGTGACGAATATGACAACCCTGCATTTTGCCAATGACGCTACCTTCGCGTCCGCCAGATTCAATGTGCAGACATACTCCTTCACACTGCCTTTGGTTGAAGATGCGTTTTCTCCCAACTGGACACCATAAGCACTCGCGGCAGAACTAATACGCAATACATTGTTGTGTATAGAGAAGTTGTCCTTGTCAGTCAGCCCGGTACTGTTCACCTGGTCTGCCCGGATTCCATCCTCCAACAACCAAGCCGCAATACGGTACTTCCCGTCTGCCCCTATCTTTACTCTGGCACGCACAGTCAGTATGCCGCTATTTTCAGTACCACTGACGGAAGCGGAAATACCCACATGAACAGCGTCCCGCAGAGTGTTGGAGACAGCTCCGGAAATAGCTGAAGCCGTAGCCGCAGGCTCACCTTGATGTTGAACTTTATTTCTACTGTCAAGGTTCAAGCTCAATGTCGGATAACCGCTAACACTCAACCATTGATTGACAGCATCAGAATAATCGTTAGCCATCACATCACCATTATGGGCTGCCGCAAAAACAGCATCGCCCGTATTAGCGTCGCTCTCCAGATAACTTTTAATGCCGGCCGTCATATAAGGGCAATATTGACACCACGTTCCCGTAGATTGCACCACCAGTACACGATGTACAAATCCGTCGAACTTATCTGCCTGCGGGTCATCCGGGATATCCGGTATTCCGGCAATCGCCTTTATCGTGATTTTATCGGAAATCTCACCCTCATAACTTGCAAAAAACGTATAATCGCCTACTTTAGTGGTAGTGAAACTTGTGCCGGCAAATACATCATTGCCCAGATATATTTTAGCCTTATCAGTAATATCCGTATCCCCCATCCTGACAGTAAACACAGCAGCATCCCGTCCGTCATTATTAATAAACGAAGCAGAAGCGGATAAAACTAATTTTCCTTCAGGATTGGTTCCCCCGCCATTGCCACCCGGTTCGTCACCCTCTCCGTCATTGCCGGAGCAGGAGATAAAAAACAAACAGGCGCAAAGCATCGCCAACAGATTCAATAAATCAAACTTTCTCATAATCATTCGTTTTAGATAAAACAATAATAACCATCCGTTAAAAAGAAGAAGTCACAATGAGGTTGACTCCCGTATAGGCCGGGCTATACCTGCAAACACCACCCGAACAAACATATCCGGCTCGGTTGCGCCCATATCCCAACTGCACACGGGTACTTTTCTTTGTATAGCTCACGGAACCGTTGTAATAATGTATCTTCGTGGAACCATTGTTATACATATCGCTCACACTGAAACTCCATCGGGGCGCTATGCTGAACTCCAACAACGCGGCCATCCAATCTTTCTCATAATCAGTAGAATATAGGTACTGCAACTCCAACCGCAACGCCATCTTCCGGTTAAACTTGTACGTGTTATCCAGCACAAAAATGTTCGAAACATAAGTCACGTCATTTATTCCGTGTGACGGGCTCCATTCCTGAACGGAAACCAGTGCCGCACTTTTCCACTGGTTATTCCAGCGGTGTTCCACATCTGCGTTAATGTCCCTCCACATCAGACGCGATTTCTTTGTGATATCCTTGTCCGAATAATACATGGACGCGTTAGCGTGAAAATTCCAGTAATTACTTCTGTTTGAAGCAGGACGGAACGAATAATACACATCCGCCTGTCCCCCGCTCTCCCCTTCCGCATTTGTCTGGTAAGGGTTCAGGTTTGCCAGCATATAGGTGTATTGCCTGGTTAGTGCGGGCAGATAGTTCAGTACATTTCCGCTTCCCTCTCCGGTCAGTGTGAGCCTGGTGTTCATATGTTCCAACCGACGATAGGTAGCCAGAGCGGAGAAACTTTTATATGTATAACCTAATTCTGCCAATATCGCTTTCCCTTTCACCATTTCCGAAGAGGCAGGCAACGGCAAGTCCTTGCCCTTGTCCACATATTCCACACGGGCATCCAGCCCCTGCCAACCCAGGCTTCCCCCGATAGCATACATGTCAAGGTTGGAAGTCGTCAGCCTGTCTACAAAGTCCGGATTATCTTTCAAGTCCTCATACCGGTTTACATAACTGCCTTCAAGGTTGAAATTCACTTGTTTCAATCCCAGAATATCCGAAACGGAAAGATTCATGTTTGCTCCCCGGACGGATGAGCCGGCATAGTCAAGATACAGGCGCGGACGCCCGTACATCGCTTTCAGCGAAACATAATTCTTATATTCGTAGTGTCCGCTCAATCCTTCCACAGAGTTATTAAATCCCAGCGTACGGTCTTCATAACTGCGGAAAATCAATCCGCTGCCATATTGGTCGAATATATCGCCCACACGGAATCCAAAGTCACCATCTTCCCAACTGACATATTTTGTCCCTAACAAAGTACGTTTACCGTTTCCATAGGTAGCATAATCGTATCCCTGCAAAGCAGGCAGATAACCTTCCAGTTGTACACCGGCAGAAAAACGCCCTTTTGTATAATCCAGCTTCAGATAGCTGTTCGAGCCGAAATGGTCGTCCGGATTGGCGGCAGACGACGCGTCGAGCTTGCTGTCTTTCACGTAATAGATATTATTCGTTTCCAGACTCCCCCTCAAAGTGCCTTTATCCGTCGCATCCTGCGCGTAAAGTGAAGCGGCAGCTCCCAATACGCAGCCTAAAATGATTCCTTTTTTCATTCAGCTTTCAGTTCCTTTAGTTTGTCGAGCAGTTCATTCTCACTACCCGGCGTATATCCGGTATGCGAATAGACTATTTTTCCCTTTCCATCTACAATGAACGTCTGCGGAGTGAGAGATACATTCAATGCCCGTTTCAAGTCCTGGTTCTTATCAAACACACATGTAAACTGCCATCCGAACCCTTTCGCCATCGAACGTGCACGCGAGGTGAAACGGCTATCGTCCACAGATACGGCAACGATATTGAAATCGACTTCTTTACGCCACTCATCCATCACTTCGTTCAACGCATTCAGCTCCGTAATGCAAGGTTTGCACGTCACCCCCCAAAATGAGAGGATAAACGGTTTTCCGTCCACCAATGAAGCTACTTCAATCTGTTTCCCGTCCGCATTCTCCACTTTCACATTCGGCAATGACTGCGCATCCGCCATAAGAGTGGAAAAGACAAGGAAGATTCCCATTATTATACTGTTCTTTTTCATTGTATGAAGCATTCCTTTATTTAATAAAAGGCGCACCGGAAAGAAACCGGTGCATCCCTTAATTCTATTTACAACCTGTCACTAGCGCTTCTTAAGCATCTTGGAGTGCTGTTCGGACGCTTTCTTCTGAACATTCTCTTTCAAGAGTACAGACGATTTGATAGTAGCCTTCGGCATCAACGGCAATACACCGTTCTTAGTCCAAGGCAGGCTTGTACGCATGAAACGGTTGCCCTTACGGACAGCACCGGCTTTTTTGCCATTATTAACCGCCAATTTGGATGCTTTCGCCGTAGTCGTCGGTTCGCTCCAGCCTTTCGTCAGCTTGATAGGAGAAGTTGTCTGTGTAACAAAAGTGTAGTAATTGCCCATCGTGTAGTAAACAGGAGAAGGATAACACATTGTCCCGTCAGCTTCAATACCTCCAATGGTAATCGTGTTCTTATCTTCGGACACAGTGACCGGGAAACTGCCTGTAGGAGCGTTGTTATAATTAGCGGAATTATATCCCCGGAGATAAACATCATACATCTGCCATGCAGAAACCGGAGCAATACGGCTTTCATCAGTCACCAGTTCCATCTTATCTTTGCCATTCGCGTCCTTGCTGATTTCGAAGAACAATTTCGGGCCATAATCGAAGAACAGTTCCTCCGTATCATAAGCGGAATAATCAAGATAGCAGAATAAATCCCAGGAACTCTTATATTCATGAGCCATATCAAATCCCAGACCTACCAGGCGGTTCTGACCTCTGTATTTGCCCGCATATCGTGTAGCTTCCGATTTATAATCTTCAAACAGTTCGGCCACCTTTGTTCCCGCATAAGACGCAGCTTCCGAGTCGCTTTGTCCCTCCTTGAGAGCACTTTCCTTGAAGTAATTGAAAAGGGCGTCATAGTCTTTGCCGGAGTTGAAAGAAGAAGGTCCCTGATCCGGTTCTCCGGCAAGAGTGACTTTAAAGGATACATCCTTATCATACTCCCCTGTATAATCACTCCACTTCGCATGATAAGTAGCTGTCCAGTCTCCCTTCAGATCATCAAACAATGAAGATTCCACCCGTGCCTTGTCCTGTTCGGGCAAAGAGGAAGATGTACCTTCGTACACAGCCATCTTCTCATCATCATTGAAAGAAGCCACCAGCATCATCGATTCCGTATTTTCCCAGGAAGTGAAACTGATGTCATACCCTGCGTCACTATTGATAGCATCAATAACGTCCGCTTCTTTCACATATTGACCGTAAGATTGCATCAATACTTCTTTTGTAGTGCCCGAATTCAGCATAGGAGCCCATTCTTTCATATAGTTCATCAGATATTTGATATACGAACAATCCTTGCCCGGGGCTTTAATATTAAACCATACCATCCATGGGCTGTGATCCGGGTCTACTTTAGAAGTAATCTCCAGTTTTGCTTCCGGTTTCGTAGATTCAAGCGGGGTGAAATCTACGATTTGAATACTTTGTACGCTGTAATCGTCAGTATACGTACCCACAACAATCAGTTTATATTTCTTTCCTTTCTCGAAAGGGAGATAATCAGGGTGGGTAGACATTTCCAAGGGATCAGTATACATATCACTGCCGGTCAGCATAAAGGTAGGCATACCTCTCTCACCACACAAGGTGACATAATAATCATATTCCTCCTGCGACATTGCATTAACTGCATATTTAACGACACTTTCATCCGGCACAAGGGCAAAAGTTGCCGAGCGCTCCGTTATTTTCACCGTTTCAATGGAAATTTTGCCTTCAATCAACGTAGAGCCACCATAAACATATTGCTTGGCATATATGCCATTAAAAGTAGCTCCCTCGTCCGAACACACCTCTGTATAACCATCTTCCAACGGTGGAGTGACAGAGCGGGTGCTTTTCAACAGTTCTCCTTCACCTCCATCCCCAAAGTCGTATTCGCACAATACATTGCCTTCTTCATCACATTCCGCCACTAATATAACGTTAGGATAACCGGGCAGAACCTGAATAGCCATATCCCCTTCATCCGGATTCTCCTCCAGATATTCACCGTCTACCAGATTAATGGTCTTAGGACCTTTATACAGTTCCCCATATGACACATAATCGCCATCAGTCAGCCCAAACTGATCCTTTTGAGCCTGATACATATCCCTGCGTCCGAAAGAAAACTTATAATAAGTATTTTCCGGAACCTCCACATGCACTTTAATACTGTAAGGTTTCGTATCTATCACCGTGATACGGCGTGTATAGGCAGGCGTAGTGATTACCTGTGACTTCAATACATATTCCTTATCAGCCTTAAAAGCAAAGAACACCGTATAAGTCTTGTTTCCCTCCAAACCGTAAATCGTGACACTGTTGTCACCATCCTTGAGTGCATTAATCCCGCTACCGTCTTCTCCTGTAGCGCCGGCATAAATCACTTCTCCGGCAGGAGAATCCTTTTTCTCTCCTTCCGCCACCTGATACGCATATGATTCCACGCCGTTGGCTTTCAAGTTGAAAGTAGCAGATGTAGCATATACCGCACTTCCCTCATCTCCATTTATGGAAGAGATTTCTACCGATGGTCCCTCAGTGGTAGTTCCACCACCCACGTCCTTCAAGTTATCGTCGTCCGAACATCCACAGAAGACGGACATCATTGCTAAAAACAAAAATGAATACTTTTTCATAAACTTATCATTGAGTTATTAATAAAAAAAGTGATACTGCCACTTTTATTGTTTCACCATCTTAGTAATATATGGGATCCGGATTAGAGGCTGCCCTGCAACCAGGTCAAAGATTATCATCGAATTCACCTCTTCGCCCCACACTCCGTTATCTTTAAAAGTAATCAGCCCATTGCTGCCGTTGATTCCCACCAGTCCTACGCCATTGGTCGTAGAGATGTTGCCGCTACCCGTTTGCGGATCTATCGCCCATGGCAATAACGCCACAGAAGAAGTCAGCATCTGGGTGAGAATACTGATTCTACCATACACACTATCATAGGGTATCAGAAATTCGTAATCCTCAAATCCCTTCATTACCAGATACAGAGCGAAAGGGTTGCCACTGTCAAAACGCTCAAGGGTAACTGTAACAGTTTGAACGGGACTGCTATAATAGAAAGTATAAGTACCGGTCAAGTCATCTATCAGCCTATATCCTGCCGGCTTGACTGCCTTCATGGTTATGTCACCGCTCACGTATGCCTGCCGGCTATTGTCCCATGCGAGATTCTGCATTTGAGTAGTGCCCAGTTCGACAGGTTCATAAAACTTGATGCCGTCTGCGGTATATACAAACGGAAGGTTTTCTTGTGTTCCGTCCTCATGTGTCAATACAAAACGATGATATTCCTGCTCAACAGTATATTCCGTCTCCCCGCCCATCTGCACATCATACATGCCTAAATACGCTTCTTTTGCAACTTGCTGAACTTCACTCAGGTATCGTTGCCATGTCTTGTCTTCGGGCAGGGGAGTCATCAACATTTTGACACCTGTTTTCTTGCCTTTCAATACCACCTTATCCGCGGTACATTCCAAAATCAGGAACTCATAATCTCCCTCCATTCCTTTCCCGTCATCACCGATGCCGAATATATTGGAAGGTTCGGAGAACAAATGGAAAACCTCATTATACGTATCGAAAGTCAATGTAGGCCCCGTGCTCTGTTTCACCGCATACATACTTTGCGCGACCTTGTCTGCGCTAAACATATCGCATGCGGCTTTTGCATTTCCCTCCTCATCAAAGGACAGCAGAATAGTGAATCCGCCATACATCTTTGTCGCAGAAGGATAATATTCCAGCATCCAGCCGTTCGGAGCACCCTGCAACACCTTTAAATCCTCCTCTATAGCCTTATTAATACGCTCGGATGCCGTTTCACTGAATACATCATCCACTTCGGGACTGCATGACGCAAAAGCAAGAAGGACAAGAACTATACAGAAATTATATAAATACTTCATAACCTCAATCATTTAAGTTTTCCAAATCTAAATCCAACACCTCTGAAGAGCGGCGCTGCACAATATCTCTTAACGAGTCCAAATTGATATTCCAAGTTTCTTGCATATAGGTGCGTGCCAATTCCAGTTTCTGCTGAATATAAGTAGCTCCGTCACCCGCAATAATAATCTGCTTATTCCACCAGGCTGCATCATGAGTCACATAATTAGCGATTGTCTCTGCAAAGTCCTCATGCACTTCACTGCCACCGTAAGGAGTGATAAATCCTCTCTTCAGTGCCGCCTCATCTGTAACGTTCACCCAACCGCTTCCCAGGTATTTGCCTGTTGATATTTCATAAAACTCCTGTGGAAATTCGATAGTCTGGTGCAGAATATGGGAAAACTCATGATGCATAGTCTTGAAATACCAGAAGTTCAAGTCCTCGATTACCGGATTCTTAGGATCCAGATTGTTCACATTATACAAAGTCACCTTCAGTCCGCCTTCCGCAGTCCCCAGTGTGATTTGTCCTTCCTCATAGGCCGGGGAACCGACCAGGTGAATCATTTTCGGACCGTATGTGCAAATAAATTCACTATTGTCATCCATTACTTCTATATAGGAATCAATCCATAAAAACTTGACCAGCTTGGCAATAGCCACCGACTTGCCATATTCGGAAGGAACCAGATTATAATCGTGATCGGACTCATGATCTTCCAGCCGGTATTTAAAATCAATGTTATATGGATATACATAGTTTTTTAACAACCAGTTGTCAAACTCTTTTTTTTGCTGTTCCGTACCGGTAAATATGCTCCGGTCGTCCATACTATCTTCACTACAGGAGCTTATGCCGCAAATAAAGAATAGCATCAAAGTCATATATTTCAAGTGTTTCATATCTTCAACCGTTTTTTAATTGTTTCTTGGATTAGGCCGCATCCCCGCATTGATTACATCTTGCGGCAACTGAATAGCCCGCCTGGGGTCATCTTTTGTCAATACGACAGGCGTATCGTTATCCCTGTTGTGAGAGAACTCAATTCCATAACGTTTCAGGTCATACCATCGCAGCCCTTCCTGCAACCCGGTCAAGCGCCGCAACTGGAGAATCAATTGAATCAGGTTTTCTTGTGTACCCGCAGTAACTGCAAACCCTTCCGGATTCAACGTTTTCTTTACACTTCTTTGCTGCCGGGAAGTGATGAGCGCAGGCGCATAACGGAGACTCCTGTAAAATGTCCTCAACTCAGTCAGGGTCAGGTCGGAACCGTCATCCTGGCTGATGACACTGTTATACTTTATCCACGTATTAATATCTTTCAGCGCCTGGGCATAATTCTGTTGCAAGGCATACGCTTCGGCACGGCAGAGAAGAGTCTCGTCTGCGCTGAACACTACAGACACCATGTGGTCATAGCCGATTCCACTCGTTTTGTCGGTGTACTCAAAATAGTCGATTATCTTGGGAAACGGATTCTTTTGCTGAATACTTACGATAATATTACTCATCACCAGTCCTCCGCGCCAGTTCCACGGACCGTTAGACTGAATCGTTTCTACGGCATAAACATCCATCCCATGCCCATAGCGCTTATAAATATCATAAGGCCCGACAATTATCGGCCAAAGTGAATAACTGGCGTTTAACATCAGATTGGCCGCTTTCTTCTCCGAAATATATTGGTTAGCTACATCGTCCACCTGACTAAGCGCGCCGAAATCTTCCTCCCAGTGACGGATCATTGTTTCAGGATTTGCTCCGAGCACCTTATCCGCATATTCAATCACTTTATCCCACTTCTGATAATAAAGAAAGAAACGCGCGGCGAAAGCATTAGCCGCTTTCTTATTGAAATGATATTTGGGCACGCTGTAAATCACGTCGTTCACCAATGGCAAACCTTCTTCAATATCTTTTTCTATCCATGCATACGTTTGGGCGAGCGTTCCGCGTTCGTGCACAACGATTACTTCTTCTTCCGGTTCCATAGGATAAGGTACACCCAGTTGCTGTTCCGCCGTTAGCGGGTTATAAGGCATACAGAAGATGTTGGCTAACAAAAAATGCGCAAAGGCACGACATAGCAACGCTTCTCCTTTTTGAGGATTCAGGCTGGCAGGGTCACCCAGTTCCCGGATGCTCCGCAGTGCCTGGTTGGCCGAAGCTACCGCTTTATAGCATGATTCCCACAAAGCGTAAGGGCTATCATAACTGGCATCCGTCGGTTCTTCCCACAGATAAGCATCTTCCTGTAGTTGCGTATCGTCAAACCGGATACCGTTATCCATCATATTGTCGGAAGACAGTTCCGCCAACAGGAACGGAGAGTAGTTAGGATAAGCGGAAACCAGCAATGAAGTAATCTTACTGGCATTATCCACCTCTGTCCGGTTATCGGAAACCGTATCTAGAAAATCACTACATGATGATGCAAATACTGTGAATACAGCCATCAAGAATACAGTTAATTTATTATTCTTCATAATGTTATCCTCTTTTTAAATTCCTAATCGTAAAGTCAATGTAAACTGTTTCGCCATAGGCACAGCTACTCCACCGGTATTGAAAAACTCCGGGTCCTGGCCGTTGAGCTTGTCATCCGCATAAATCAGGAAAAGATTGGTAGCCTGAAGTTTCAGAGAGGCAGTAGACAGTTTCAAGCGGTTTATCCACGTCTTCGGGAAGTCATACGACAGTGAAATCTCTTTCATCCGGATGAAGTCTCCCTTAGCCACACGCTCCGTAGAATAATTGTAGGCATTGTAAGCGCGGCTCAACTGGCTATCCTTCGTATTCATACGCCTGTCGGCAATGGAAGGTATGGTAGTGTACTGTTCATTTCCCGATGTCATCCAACGGTTCTTGAATTCTTTCGGAGTGGCGTCCAGGTCGGAATACTTATTGTGAAAAGCCGGGTCGAGACGGATTACGTTACCGAAAGAATACGTAATGAACACATTCAGCTTGAATCCTTTATACGCAAACACGTTGCCGAAACTTCCGGTAATAGTGGGATCGGTAGAGCCCTCGTATATCAGATGGGATTTCTTGTCACGCTTCTGGAAATTAACATCACTCGTAGTGACCTCGCCCGACTCGTTGATAAACGTAGGCACTCCTTCCTCATTCAGCCCTTGAAAATCCATGGAGAAAAGACTCCGCACCGGATAGCCCTGCAACGCAAAGCCGCCACCGGTAATCATCTCCATCACCGTAGAGTTAGTCTGTAGATCCGTTACCTTATTCTTTGCTTTCGAAAATATGAAGTCGGTATTCCACTTGAAATCTTTAGTAACAATATTACGTGTCGAAAGCGTAAATTCAACGCCATGTGATCTCATGCTCGCCATATTGGCATATTTACTGATTTGTCCCCCCGCTCCCGGTGTGTTCACAATACCTATCAAATCATAGTTATTCCGCTTGTACCAGTCGAAAGCAAGATTGATACGGTTCTCCAGGAAACCCATATCAGCGCCTATATTGATCTCGTGCTTCTTTTCGTAAGTAAGCCCGCTGTTTTGTATTTCATAAATCTGCAGGCCGGATTCCCCTACACCCGCACTCGGACGCCAGATATTATAACTATTGATAATAGCCAGAGAGTTGCTGACATTGGCAGGCCCCCTGTCAGCCGTCAGTGAATAGGAAGCTTTCAGCGTCAGGTTGGACAATGTGGGACGAAGGCTTTCAAACCATTGCTCTTCGTGCATATTCCATGCACCGGAAACGTTCCATGTAGGCAGCCAGCGTGCGGAACGGCTCTTACCGAGTTTATTCGAACCTTCGTAACGGATAGTGCCATTCACAGTGTACTTGCCCTTATAAGAGTAAGTGGCTGTTCCAAAAAAGGCGACCTCACGGGAGCGAGTTTCATCTACCGTATAATAGGCGGTGTTCTGTTCATTCCCCTGCTTGAAGAAAAGGTAATCGTAGGCTGCGAGCATCCCCATATCATATTGCATGCCCACTCCGTTGAACCAGGTCTTGTTCCTGTCCGTACTGTTCACTTCCATACCGCCGAAAACGTTCAGGATATGGTCTTCGTTGAAGACATCATTATAGCTTACCGTTCCGCGGAAGTCGAAGCTGTTCATGGCATATTTTGTCTCGCGGTAAAAACCACCGACAGGCAATACCGTCTCCGGCAGTGTGTTTACCTTGCCCGGATCAGTGTACAGCCAGGGGTTCGCTTTTTGCATCGTCGCATCATCCATTGCCCGGAATGCCCATGCCTGATTCGAATTATCCTTCACGTAATGATCCTGCGTAGTGGTTGAATATTTATAAGCTCCCAAAGCAGACAGTTCCACCTTCCGGGCAGGTTTCCATTTCAGTTCCGCCTGAAACTTCATGTCAACCACATGGAGATCCATATAATTATTCTCCAATTCATTAAAGATATTGAAGGGGGCATAATTGCGCACATAATATTCATTGGGATCCAGCGTACGCGAAGTGTTCAACGCATAAGAATAAGGATTAATATCAAAGTCACGCTTCACTTCCCCGCTTACCGGATCAGACTGTGAACCCAGTGTTCCCGGCGCTTCCTGTTTACGATATGACGCGTTTCCCAACAGATTCAAAGAAACATGCCGTGAAATATTATAAAGCGCATTGATATTCGCTGTATATCGGGATACTTTGTTCCGTTTCGCCCACCCCGGATCACTCATGACACTAAGGGAAGTATAATAGGAAGCCTTCTCCGTTCCGGTAGACATGCTGACTGCATGATTCTGTGATACACTGTTGCTGAATAACAAATCGAACCAGTCGGTATTGTTATACTCCGCCTGTGCAAGGTAAGCCGCACGCGCTTCCGGAGTGTTCGCCAGACCATAAGTGCCGTTAGTCGCATCATATTGATTGACAAGATGATACATTTTCCCGTAAATGCCACTATTGGCAGCACGATAAGAGTCGGAAAAATTCAAATAACCGGCCGCCTCCATATCTCTGTACACACTCATTTGTTCTTGAGAATTCATGATATTGAAGTTCCTGTATTTAGGTTTCATACGCATCGTAAACTCTCCGGTATAACTGATTTTATTAGTTCCCGCCTTTCCCTTCTTGGTAGTGACAACAATGACACCTGCCATAGCACGAGCCCCATAGATGGAAGTAGCCGAACCGTCCTTCAAGATTTGGAAACTTTCAATATCATCCGCATTCAAACCGGCAATAGCCGAACTGATCAGTGTCTCCGCATTACCGGAAGAAAGATCGTCGGCCCCAACTTCCGTCACATCTTCCATGATAACCCCATCTACTACCCATAAAGGCTTAGAGCTGCCATAAATGGAAGTAGCGCCACGTACACGTATCTTCGGAGCCGTGCCGAATGTCCCGGAGACATTTTGTACCGATACACCCGCTGCCCTTCCTTCAAGAGCACGACTGACATCAGCAAGACCGTCTATCTTCGCGTTCTCTGCGGATATTTTCGTAGTTGCTCCCGTAAATAGCCGTTTGTCCATTTTCTGCATACCAGTCACCACAACTTCATCCAACACTTCGGAATCCGGCTGCATGACGACTTTTATTATGCCGCTTTTGATAGGTACCTCCTGGGTTTTCATCCCTATAAAGGAGATTTTCAAAGTTCGTACAGAACTTATATTCACTATTATTTTTTTAAAGCAGAAACAGTAGGAGTAGGGTAACCTGGCAGAAAAGGAGAATGTTCATAAACAAGAAATATTTATGTACATATAAATTACACGTATAAGCATTAGGCATTTTTGCTAATAATAGTTAATAGACTGATTAGTTAATGAGAAATTCCACTTAATATACATTTATTTAAAACAGCCATATTTGGATAACATTATTATTAAATAAACGGATATAAGCAAAACATATAAACATATATATCAAGCCTTTTAATATCAATATGCCAGAATAGAAAATCAAAATAAATCATATTGTTTATACAAATATTTTTTTCATTTTTCTAGTACTTTTATTTTGATTTTGCGATTAAATGTTTATTTTTGCAAAATGTTAGAGAAAAAAAACAACTATTCTCCAATTTCCTAAATTAGAATGAGAAAGTATTTATGAAAAAAAAACTAACGCTGTTATTAGCCTGCCTACTATGTGGAATTGGCTTGGTGATTGCTCAGACACCTAAAAATATAACAGGTATTGTTATCTCAGAAGAGGATAATCAGCCTGTTGTAGGAGCATCTATATTAATTAAAGGTACAACTGTTGGTACAACTACAGACATCAATGGAAAGTTCACAATCAGCAATGTACCAAGTTCTGTACGAACTTAATATCTAATTGTAATTTATTACTACATTCACAGCACATATATTTTCATATATATTGACTAATAAGCACATATAAAGAAACACTAAGACAAGCAATAATCCCACTTTTATATACTTAATACAAGGGAAAAAGATTATTTCTTTATTATAATTAACCACCGTGCTACTATACACGAAGCCTATGATACTGGATTGGAAATAATAAATATTCGACGCATCAATAACTTGTCTCTTGTTTTTCTATTATAAATAGTTATTTTTCTACCCAAAAAGCCATAACCAATAGTACTAGTTCCAGAAGAGGTTGAAAAACATCATTCCAGTATGATTATTAACTCTAAATTGTGCAGGTTTCATTCAAATCCGTACTGAAATGAATGAAAATTTGTTTTCAATTACTGATTCGTATAAGTAGAACATGAACTTTTGAACCATAAATTTCACCTGTTTCACCTTATCTCTGAAACATCGATGAATAAGGAGATAGCGGGTGAAAGCGTAGAAAAAATCAAGGTAAAATCACCCGTTATCGCTTTCACCTTTCAAATTATTTATACCGATTGCTGAACATATAGAGCCACCGTACTGAATATATAGATTCAATGCGGTGAGTATATAGATACAATGTGGTGAATATATAGATCTACCAACTCAAGTGTTAATAGATGAAAGTCAAGGTATTAACACCTGACATCCAAGCTATTAACACCTAATGGATTATCTATTAATACCTGACAGTGGATTTGCTATAAGCATATTTTCATTAGCTATAATGATATCCGGATTAGCTATAATGATATTGGTTTAAGCTCAAGGGATATTTTGAAAAGACAAGTTGAAACCGATAATGTTCTGTTTTACCTGAATTTGCCACTTGCTTTCACCCGCTATCTCCTTATTTATCGGCATTTCGACAATCAGGTGAAACCGATGAACAGCAATGATCTTATAGTGACATTTATGATACTTTATTGATTAAGAAAGAGGTCAGTTACGCAGTATTCCGCTATCGAATGATTCAGAACTACGCAGTTTTGCTCATATCCGCATCAAATAAGAATATATCCCACCATAGGTTAACACAGATATAATCCATCTCTCTGCTTCTAAATATCAATGCGACAAAGACTTTATACCCTCTATATCTCAATACTGATATTCTACCGAAGTAATTTCATTGACGAAAAGAAACAAGGGGTATCTTCATTCCAACATCCATTTCCAAGCAGGAAGTACACGAATCAGCATATCTTGCTCGTTCCATTCTGCTTCTGTTTCCATCGTAATAATAGTAAGTTCCCGACAGCCTGTTACCTTGGCTGCTTCCAGCAAACCATCTATTTCTCGCTTGCGAGTCTCTTCATCACTCATCTGATAGCTTACTTGAATTAATCGCGTCACTTTATCAAATTCAGTAACTACAAAATCACATTCTTTCTTTCCCTTATAATAATGCAGTTCTTCCTGAATCCTCAAACTCCTTCTTAAATGAAGAAAAACAGCATTTTCCAAGAGTTTTCCGTTATCTTCACTCTGCGGGTTTAGAAGCACGGAACGCAAGCCGTTATCAATACAATAATATTTTTTATCCCCCGTATTCTCCTTCACAAGTGACGGTTCATATTTCGTCAGGGAAAAGAAAAGATAAATAGACTCTGTCTGCACAATTACATCATACAACGTGTTCTTACCGATACTGACTCCCTGCGACTTCAATTCATTATAAATACGGTTGATGGAAGTAGGTTTAGTCAGGTTACTCATCACTCTCTTAATGAAATAGCGTATCGGTTCCGGATTCTTTATCTCATATCTCTCCACAAGATCTTTGTAAAGCATCACAAAGAAATACTCTTGCAAAATTCGATCTTTATATAAAGGAGCCGCCAGTACAACTTCCGGGAAACCACCACCGTGTAAATACACTTTAAATGCGTTAACAAGTTTGGCGCGACTCTCGGGTACATAACGATTTGTATCAATTCCGGTAAAGTCGCAGAACTCATTGAATGACAACGGAAATTCTTCATATTGCAATGTCCGCCCACGCAAAGAGGTTGCCAACTCAGAAGAAAGCATCCGTGAATTACTTCCTGTAAGAAAAATATGCCTGCATTCCTGTTCATAAACCCGCCGTACAAAGGGTTGCCAATCATCTGCCATTTGTACCTCATCAAAGAACATATATACATCTTTCAACGAAATTGCAGGATAAAGCTCCCGATAAGCCTGAAGAATCTCATCCAAATTATCGGCATTCATTTTCAAGCGCTCATCATCGAAATTCAGGAATAATATTTGCTCTTTCGTTACAATCTGTTCACGAATAAGTTGGTTTATAGCTAACAGGAAAAGAGAAGACTTACCACATCTTCTCACACCGGGCACTGTTATAATCTTCCCGCTATCGACAGGTATAGAGAATTCACGAGGACAAACCTCTACCGGCAATGATGCCTGAAATCCCGCAATTAGTTGTTTTAGTAATTCTTTCTTTCCCATAAAGACAATAATCATAAATTCTTTCTTTCCCAGAAAGACAAAATTAGAAAAAAGTTTCTTTCTTACAAAGAAAGTTTTCTAATTCTTTAAAACCGGAACTTAAAATAACGTTTAGTAATCTTTTTAAGTCGAGAAAACATATGAGTTATTAGATTATGAACTTCGAAAGTATTTCGAGAATAATATACGAAAACCTATCCTATTTTTCCGAACACCAAAAAAGAAGGCACATTTTCATTCAAATGTACCTTCTCACAAAAGTTAAACTAAGCCATACAGTTCAAAAGAGAGTATCTCTTAGAAATATTCAACAAATAGTCCAATATTAGATAAAAGTTATAGATATCTTATATTTTACTTTATAAGCAAAGCAAGAATGACCTGAAGCAGTATTTACATACCCATAACTATAATTTTGATCCTCGTACTCTAATTCTACCTTATGATTAAATGCTGATGAGAAAAAAACAAAATCTGTTTCATAATCATAATAATTAATTTTAGGTTTAATATCAAAACTGTTTTATCAAGACTAATAGAGAGTAGCTGCCAAACAACCACTTACTACACATTCTTCTTTTATGAATTATTTATGAATTAATACTATATCTGTCATAGCACCCCAATTCTTCACTATTTTACCGTCCTTAACACAGGCATAATAAAATCCATCTACGGTGAGACTACCATCATTCGACCATATACCATTATCACCAAATGTCAGTTCCAACTGATTTTCAGCATTGAGAGCTAATGGAGCGATATATTGCAAATCATCACTAAGAGCTATATTTCCCTTTTTACAATATGCATACATGTACAGTGGAACTTGACCGTAATCCGTAACAGTCATATATCCCAAGAACTGGCTTCCCATTGGAAAAGCTAGCTTTCCATCCGTATAAAGAGCCTTTCCAGGTAAACCATTAGCATTTGTAATAGGGACTCCCGACAGGTAGCGTACATCATATGTATCAGGCGTATTTGTTATATCAAGCCTACACACTCCCTCCTGAGTTCCATTATCCCGAATATATCGGATGACATATTCACCAGCCAGAGGTAATTGCTGAAAAACACCTGTCCATTTTACATTACCGATAGCTACAGTGACTGTAGCAGTTCTTGGCTCTGCCAAATTATAAGGTCCCGAAGCAACCTTCACTCGAATTTTGCCATTACTATCATCCGTAAAAGTTAGCCAACCATCTCCGCCCCCAGAAGAAACAGTATAATTCCGATGTGTATTCACCTCAAAATCAACAGTTCCTCCTAACAAAGAAAATCTATGCTCCCCTTCTATATTACAATCTGCCATATCACCCATTTGAGTAATATTTACTTGGCATTTTTCATTACCTGTACTAATTACAATTAGCCCATTCCGTGCCCCAACATTCAAATTAGGTGAAACTGTCAGATTCAGAGTCGTTCCTGAAACAGATATTGTACACCACGAGACATTGGACACTGCTTCAAAAACCTGTGTCGTTTCCAATATAATGGTTCCACTTCCGCCTTCGGAAGAGTATTCAACATCAGATTTGACTACCTTTAAGGCACTAACTGATGAGGTATCATCACTATCACTACATCCTGCATATAGGACAAGTAATACTACAGCTACCAATATGTTTAAAATCTTATTCATAATTCAACTCTTATTATTAATCCTTTATCATTGTAAAACCACCCCTATATCGTGATTGTCCCCAATCCTTATATTCAGAACTTGAACCTTCTGTAGGATATTTCCATAGTATAAATGAATTCCACTCAGTCTTACCACTCCACGTACCATTATTCTTTATCCATTCAATAGTTGTTTTCCCAGCATCCGCTTTTGGTTCTCCAATCAACCTGTAAGACGTATTACCAGAAAGACTGGTACTGTCAAAAGCATCCCATGCACAAAGCCAAATCCGAGTCCCGTCACCCATCGTTTGCAATAATTGTGAAGGCCATTCTATTCTTCCCAACCTATAATTATAATACAGCATCACAGTGAAATTTGCGTTCAAGCCTTTCATATAGAAAGAATCATCCTTAAACTTCTTCGAGATTTGAATATTGTATGTATTATTATCATAATCTGTCATTTTCCAAGAACCGATAAAATCATTGAAATGCATATATCCTTCGGGCAACGCAGCAGGTTTTATTTTCAGACTCTCCATTCCCTCATCGACACAATTATATGATTGGGTAGCTGCATCATAAACAAAATTCTGAACTTTCTTGCCTAACACTTCTACCGGCTCATATAGCTTAAGCCCCGTATCAGTAATGAGATATGGCCACTTCTGCTCAACAGCCGTTTCTTCAGCAGCAGGTAACATTACAGTAAAATTACGTTCCTGCATAAAAGCAGTTTGCGATTCTCCTGCAATTTCAACAGTATAATAAACGGCAAACATCTTTTGCGAAATACTGACCGACTTGGTTAAAACATCTACCCCAGGACTAGTCAAACGGGTCATTCTAACCATATTTTTTGTTTTCTTACCCCGAAGGATTATTTCATTCTCCGTATGCGAACGGAGCAAGAACTCATAATCACCTTCATAACCCTTACCTGAACCACCTGCTTCGTCCGTAATATCAGGATCGGAGAAATAGCTAAACAAAGCATTGTAAGAATCAAAATTCAGTGTAGGTCCCATGTCTTTCTTAATAGAATAAAGACTCTCTGCAGTCTCCTGAGGTTTTCCAAAAGCATCCGTCGAAACAATAACTTTATCTCCTCCTTCAAATTTCATCACATATAAATATCCACCATAACTCCGACTGGGAGAAGGATAATACTCCATCAACCATCCATATTCAGCACTCTGTAACAAAGCCTGATACTCTTGAACAGCTTGTTCCACGCGTTGGGCTACAGGCGTATCATATACATCATCCACATCTTGTACACATGAAGAACAGACTACAGTGAACACCAGTAAAGTATAAATTAGTTTTTTCATATTTCAACATCTGTTTTTAGTAAATATGGTCTAAATCAAGTTCGCTTATCTCATTAGTACGCCGAGCAATCACTTTGCGGAGTTGATCAATATCCACTTGCCAGGCATCTATCATATATTTCTTTACCGAAGCTAGTTTCTGCTCTATAATTCCCCTTCCTTTTTCGCCAGCCAAATCCATGACTTCGTTCCATTGTTCTTTCGGATAGGTCAGATAACAGGCAGTCACCTCAGCAATATCCTCACTTGGCTTACTACCGGCATAAGGTGTGATAAAACCCAAAGGAGCAACTTCCGGCAGTTTTCGGTTCTGCCATCCCGTAGGCGTATAATTACCAGCACTAATCTTGTCATACTCTACCGGATAATTTTTTTTCTGATGAAGAATATGGGCAAATTCATGATGCATCACCTTAAAATAATACTCGTTCATACGGTCTATGTTCGTCAAGTCAAGCCAATTACCCATATACAAAGTAACTTTCAACCCACCTTCAGCAGTTCCCAAAGTTATCGTTCCTTTATCCCATGATGCAGAACCTATGACATGAATCACTTTCGGAGCACACGTACGAGTAAAGGCAACTCCACCTACTTCATCATAAGCCTCAAGCCAACAATGCTTTACTATTTTGGCCAACTTGACACTTAACCAGAAATCCGCGGGAACAAGATTGTGGGTATAATCGGACTCAATATGATCCATCCGATATTTAAAGTCAATATTATAGGGATTGATATAATTCTCAAGCAACCAACGGTCAAACTCACTCCGTTCTTGCTCAGACACATCAAAAATACTTTGATCTTTCAAATCATCCTCCTGACAGGCAAAGAAACTACTACCTATCAGAATACAAAATAAATATATATACCAGTTTTTCATAATCAATTCTTTTTTGTCTAACATTGAACTATCTTGGATTAGGCTGCATACCTGCTTCTACAACAGACGCCGGAATTTGAACAGCTTTACGAAGGTCGTGGGCTTTCAGCACAATAGGAGATTCGTTCTCAATATTATGAGCAATCTCAATACCGAAACGCTTGATATCCTGCCATCTCTCCCCCTCGTGCACTGTCTCGATACGACGGGCATGAATGACTGCCTTCAGCAGATTTGTCTGCAGACCTGTCTCCAAAGCAAACTTGGGATCGAGCGGTTTACCATTAGTTGTGGGATCCGCTGTCTCATAGAAAAGATTCAGTTCATCTTTATCGGGTACTTTGGTAGCCGCCTTGATACGATACCAATACTGTAAATCGGTCACTGCCTTATCATATTGACCAGAAAGTACATAAGCTTCGGCACGATTCAGCAATGTCTTGTCTGTAGTAAAGGCAAAAGCGACCTGACGTCCATAATAACTACCTGTAATGGCATTGGCAATCTCCTGAAACTGATCCATTTTGGGAACAAAGATAGACTGGTCACCATATCCTAAAACTGTTTTATATACTTCCAAACTTCCATAAGGACCTTTTGACCAGATAGTCTGTTTCTCACAAATCTCACGGCTATGCCCGTAGCGATACGCTGATTTATAATTGCTTCCCCACCATGACATCGTTTGTTGCAACATCAGATTGGCAGGTTCGTCACTGCTAATGTATGCCAGCGTATATTCCATAGAACTAGGAAATTGAGCATATCCTCCCATATTTCTCAACACAGATGACGGGTCTTCTCCAATAGCCTCCGTAGCATAACGAATCACCTTGTCAAATTTGTTATAGAACAAATTAAACTGTGCGGCAAAAGCGTAAGCTGCATTATGATTGAAATGATATAAAGGAATATCATAAGCCTCAGAATTAATCAATGGCAATCCTTCTTCAATATCTTTATCAATCATAACATACGTCTCCGCCAACGTACCGCGCTTATATTGCACACCTACGTTTGTTTCGGGAGCAGTGATATAAGGTACCCCCAAATTGGTATCTGCATCATCTCCATAAGCCAAACAGAATATTTTGGCTAAAACAAAATGGGCATAGGCACGGCACATCAGGGCTTCCCCCTTATAAGGCTGCGCATCCTCCGGATCTCCCAGTTCTTCAATCGCCTGCAATGCCTGGTTAGCAGCAGCAATCGCACTATAACATCCATTCCACAGATATCTTGGTGTATCTTGATTAATGTCAGTCATTTCTTCCCAATAGTAACCTTGCATCAGTATATTAGAGGGAAAACCATATTTTTCTCCATTATCCATACGGTTGTCCGACATAAATTCCTCCATTTGTATGGATGAAGCTGTAGAATAGGCAGACATCAGCAAATCTTTCACTTTTCTCACAGAGTTCAATTCCGTACGCTGGTCGGGCATGGTATCCAGATAACTTTCACATGAAGTAATCATGCACGTCAACGCGAGTGCCAGTAATAGTATTATTTTATTTCTTGTTTTCATATGCTTTCAACTATTTAAAATCCAACTTTCAATGTCAAAGTAAACTGCTTGGGCACAGGGGCCGACACGCCGCCGGAACGGAAGAATTCGGGGTCTTGCCCATTCAATTTCGAATCTGCATAAAGCAGGGCAAGGTTCGTACCCTGTATCTTCAATCCGACACTACTGATAGGGGTAGACTTCAGCCATTCTTTCGGAAAATCATAGGAAAGCGAGACCTCTTTCAAGCGGACGAAAGCACCACTGGCAATGCGTGCAGTAGAATAATTATACGAGTTGTAGGCAATACTCAGATTCGCATACTGTTTGCGTTCAAAAGAGCTGGTCATTACGGGGATGTCCGTCACATTTTCGTCACCCGGCAATACCCAACGGTTCTTGAAATCTTTTGGAGTGGCATCCAAGTCACTATACGAGGAACGGAACATCGGGTCCAGACGAACCTTGTTACCACCGGAATAAGTGACAAATACATTTAAGCGGAAATTTTTATAGGTGAAGATATTACCAATACTTCCCGTTATAGTCGGGTCGGTAGGACCTTCATATTTAAGGAAATCCACATCTGTCGATTGTTGCAGGTTCAGACTGCCATAGTTTGCTTTTGTAACAGTTTGACCATTAAAACTGAATATCGGAAAGCCGTCTGAATCCAATCCTTCGAACGGAATAGAGAACAAACCACGCACCGGATAGCCTTCACGGGCAAAACCTACACCGGAGATCAAGTCGAATACACGCGAACGTGACTTGAAATCGGTTACTTCTGTCTTATTGTATCCGAATATGAAATCGGTAGACCATTGGAAGTTACGGCTTTCGATGTTGCGGGTAGAGAGAGTAAATTCAAAACCACGAGACTTCATAGAAGCCACGTTTGCCATACGTTCTACCGAACCGCCGACGCCCTGGGTTGTGATAGCGCCAATCAAATCATAATTGTCACGTTTGTACCATGCAGCTTCAAAATTGATGCGGTTATCAAGAAATCCCATATCCAAACCGATATTCAATTCATGCTTCTTTTCATAAGTCAGGTCACTGTTCTCAGGATCTACAATCTTCAATCCCGACTCTGAAACACCTGCCGACGGACGCCAAGGGGTGTAGCTATTAATAATAATCTTGGAGTTTGACACATTGCTCGGACCTACGTCAGCCGTCAGACTATACGATGCTTTCAACGTAAAATGAGATAAGGCCGGTTCTAGTTTCTTGAAAAATTCCTCTTCATGCATATTCCATGCACCAGCAATATTCCAGGTAGGCAACCAACGGGCAGAACGGGATTTGCCCAAACGGTTGGAGCCTTCATAGCGGCCTGTGCCTGTAATGATATACCGTCCCTTATACGAATAAGTGGCAGTTCCGAAGAAAGCTACGTTACGTTTTTTGGTATTAGTAAGGTCATAATAGTTTGTATTACCTTCGCGCAATTTCTTGAAAGCAAGGTAGTCAAAGAAAGGAATTTCACCGTTTTCATACTGCATACCCCAGCCGTCAAAGCTATTTGCCGTACGATTCTGAGCATTCGATTCCATACCTGCATAAACATTGACAATATGCGTATCATTAAACACATCATTATATGAAGCAGCAGCACGGAAGTCATAGCTCAGCATCTTATATTGCGCTGTATTATAGAAACCTCCTTTAGGCAAAATAGATACCGGAAGCGCATAAGGATCATCCGGATCCTTATACAACCATGAGTTACGATTAATAATCGTGCCATCTCCCATAGCCCGGTATGCTAATGCCTGATTTGAGTTTTCGCGTATTTTGTGTTCTTGTGATGTGGCGGAATACTTCAAGGCCCCTAAAGCGCTCAATTCCAGTTTCCGGAAAAGTTTCCACTTCAATTCTGCCTGAAACTTCAAATCAATCACGTCCAAAGAGATATTGTTGGCATTCAGTTCGTTGAAAATATTAAAATCAGAATAGTTGCGCATATAATACTGATCCGGGTCAAGGGTTCTGGAAGTGTTCAGAGCGTAACTATAAGGATTGATATCAAATCCACGGCTTACTGTGCCGGAAGCCGCATCGGAACTCTGTCCCAATGTTCCCGGAGCTTTCTGCTGACGATAAGAAGCATTGGCAATCACGTTGAGCGACAAGTCTTTGACTATCTTATAACTATTATTCAGATTAGCCGTGTATCGTTGCACCTTATTTTGCAACATCCAGCCGGGATCGACCATGGCACTCACTGAGACATAAGAAGTGGATTTCTCCGTACCGGTAGCATAACTGACGGAGTGATTCATCATAATGGCATTACTGAAAAGCAAATCGAACCAATCCGTATTTCTATATTCTGCTTCGCGCAGATAAGCATTCTGTGCTTCGGGAGTTTGAGCAAGGCCATACATTCCGTTGGTTTTGTCATACCAGTTATTCAACTGATACATTTTACCATACACACCACTATTGGAAGCACGATACACACTGGCAAAGTTCAAATCACCCTTATCACGCATTTCTTTATAAATCCCCATTTGGTCCTGAGAATTCATCAGGTTAAAATTACGGTAAGACGGCTTCATGCGCATAGTAAACTCACCCGTATAACTCAATCTGCTCGTACCTGCCTTACCCTGCTTAGTGGTAACAACAATCACGCCTGACATTGCACGCGCTCCGTAAATAGAAGTTGCCGAACCGTCTTTCAATATCTGGAAACTCTCAATGTCATCTGCATTAAGTCCCGCAATAGCCGAACTAATCAAAGTAACTGCATCTCCCGAAGATAATTGATCGGCACTGACTTCTACGACATCGTCCATAATAACACCATCTACTACCCACAATGGTTTGGAGTTACCGTAAATTGACGTGGCACCACGAACCCTGATTTTAGGAGCTGTACCAAAGGTACCGGATACGTTTTGAACAGATACGCCGGCAGACCGACCTTCCAATCCACGACTAATATCAGGCAGACCATCCAGTTTTACACTTGCCGCTGTCAAACGGTCGGCCGCACCAGTAAAAAGACGCTTGTCTACTTTTGTCATACCTGTAACCACGACTTCGTCCAGCACTTCGGCATCCGGCTGCATAACGATTTTCATCGTTCCCGGTTTAATGGAGACTTCTTGCGCTTTCATCCCAATGTAACTGATTTTCAAAGTTCTAGCAGAACTTAATATTAAAGAATATTTATTTTACAGATTCGGGAATAATTGTCAATAAATCCACTAGGATGGCAAACTGTCAAAATGATATTTACCCCTCTTCTGTTTGCAAATATTCCGGCATAAGGTGCAGGATGTAGAGTAAAAACACAAGGAATTAAAGATAGAAAAATGCATGATTCATATTAAATGCCGGTTATTATATCAATAAAACAAAAATAATCTGTTTAATGTATGAAAAAACAATGCAGATTCTTCAGTGCTCTTTATATTTGTCAGTCTCGTCCTATCCTACTCTTCTCTATATCGGATGTTTATAGCGATATTATATGTTATCCAGAATTGCATTTACACCACATAATGATAGTTATATTCCATTTTTGCTATCATTCTAAATCCTTTTGGGCTTAACTGCCTATTCCTATATTTAGGGAAATGTGTTCAAAGAACCAAACAACTGGCTTATAAATTAACTTGCAAGCCAGTTGATATTTTTTTTATTATTTTGCTTTGTTTTTAATAAAATGTGCTTATTTTTGCAAAAAGCATACAAGCAAATAAACAACTATTATATTAACCAAATATCTAGTGAGCGTATGAAAAGAAAATTTGTGTTGTTATTGGCCTGCTTATTGGCAGGAGTCGGTCTGGCGATTGCCCAAGCACCTAAAACAATCACAGGGGTTGTCATTTCGGAAGAAGACAACCAGCCTGTTGTAGGGGCATCCATACTAGTGAAAGGCACAGCTATTGGAACTACCACCAATGTAGACGGAAAGTTCACAATCAGCAATGTACCAAGTTCTGCTAGAACTTAATCATCCCCCAATACGCCCGCACAACAAATATATTACTAAATCCTTCGCTTCAGATTAGAAACTATACGATAGATTATTTCTACTAAAAGAAAATGGGAACTCCCATATAATTACAGGAATCCCCACTTTTTATCTATTTCCAGCCCTTAAGCTAGATACTAATATGCTACCGAAAGCGGAGCACGTAATTTTTGAGCATACTCAGCCATATATTTATTCCATACATCAGCCGTCTTGATGGCAGCTTTGTCCCAGGCAGAGCCCCAGTAATAAGTATATTCAGAACCCGGTTCATATTCACTGACAGCCAGTACATGACCATCGGCTCCACCACGTTCTTTCTTCTCCGTTTCTGAGAAAAGAACAGTTTTAGCATCTTTTACTTGCGCGGGGAATGCAGCGCCGACAAATATCTTGCCGTTTCCACCTTTCCGGTCGGTCGTTGGATCAACATAAGTGATGTATCCGTTTGCAGCATCAGCTACAACTGCACCGTCCGGTTCACGCAGAACAAGCCCTGTAACCACAGGCATTGCTTCTTTCAGATTGGTATATGAAATAACCGCCTTGTTGAGGTATGAGCCTGCATCCAGAGAGATGACACGAGTTTCCACTACGTTAGAGTCACCACGAACTACCAGCGGATTGAATTCCAGCTTTACAGTAAAGCGTAACGGGCCGTTATCAAGGATTTCCTGAGTGCGATAGCAGTAAGGATAGATAATCGTATCCCCTGCCATCAAAGCAGCCGTACCGCCGCCCAATGTAGGACCTACGGCGTAGCAGTCCATTCCGTAACCATGGTCAATATGGTAAGAGATGGCACGTCCCAATTCGGCAGCCGCTTTCGGGTCTGTCTTTTTCAGTTCGGCTATCTTGGCACGTTTCTCCTTATTCAGTTCTTCAGCGTACATACTTTCTAGGACAGGCTCGGTAGTATTATACTTCGTGAAGATATCGTAGCCAAAGCCACGTTCGTTTCTAGCCTGCAAGGCAGGGCCATAAGCACGGAAGCCTACGAGGTCGTTCTCCCAGGCAACGTCGTCCAGACGTTCGGGATAATATTTACCACAGGCAATTACATTGAAAGGTTCCGGAGTGCCCGGCTGAATAGTGTAAGTAGCTGTACCATTCGCCTTTACCGTAGCCGGAAAAATAACTTTTTCGTCATATGTCACCTGATAAGGCACTTGTTGACCATCAGCGTCAAGTACTATAATTTGTGCTGTGTCTGCCAGTTGCAGTTTTGCGACTACATCGCTCATCGGCACTTCAACCATCTCTCCTGTGCGTTCCAAAGCCAGGGGATTAGTCACAGTGACCGTCATTGCCTGTTTGCTGTCGGCACAGGAAGCAAAAGCCATCAAAGCAACAGCAAGCAGAAAAAATATCTTTTTCATGATTGATTCTTATTAAATAAAAAATAAGGTGACAGATGAAAAGAGGATGCTCTTTGCCATTCTATCACCTTACGGATTAACTTTCTATCTTGTATTATTTCGGTTGTTTTCCGATATAAGCAAGGATACCACCGTCTACATAAAGAACGTGACCGTTAACTGCATTAGACGCTTCAGAAGCAAGGAATACAGCAGGACCTGTCAGTTCTTCAGGATCCAACCAACGACCGGCCGGAGTCTTGGCGCAGATGAATGAATCGAACGGGTGACGGCTTCCGTCTGCTTGCGGCTCACGAAGAGGAGCAGTCTGCGGAGTAGCGATATAACCCGGGCCGATACCATTACATTGGATGTTGTATTCACCATATTCAGAGCAGATGTTACGAGTCAGCATCTTCAGACCACCCTTAGCGGCAGCGTAAGCAGATACAGTTTCACGACCCAGCTCAGACATCATAGAGCAGATGTTGATGATTTTACCGGCACGTTTTTCCATCATAGCGGGAAGAACAGCCTTAGCAACGATAAACGGAGCGTTCAAGTCGATGTCGATTACACGACGGAAATCAGCAGCTTCCATTTCGTGCATAGGAACACGACGGATGATACCTGCGTTATTTACAAGAATATCAATTGTACCTACTTCTTTAGCGATAGTAGCAACCATAGCCTGTACAGCCGGTTCGTCTGTTACGTCACATACGTAACCGTGAGCCTTGATACCCTTTTCCGCATAAGCAGCCATACCTTTGTCTACCAACTCCTGATTGATGTCGTTAAAACAAACAGTAGCGCCTTGTTCTGCAAAAGCAGAAGCGATAGCAAAACCGATACCATAAGAAGCACCTGTAACGAGAGCTACTTTACCTTTCAAAGAAAAATTCAAATACTGATTCATAATTTTTTTTGTTATTAAATTAGGAAAACTATTGTAGTTGTTATTTCAAATCTGTTATTAATGAGAAGTCCTGGTCGCCGTAGTCGAGGTTCTCACCGCCCATACCCCAGATAAAGGTGTAGTTGTGCGTAGCGGCAGCCGAGTGGATAGACCATTCGGGCGAAAGAACCGCCTGGTCGCCCTTCATCCATACGTGACGCGTTTCGCCTACTTCGCCCATGAAATGGCAGATGGCGTGGTCTTCGGGGATTTCGAAGTAGAAATAAGCTTCCATACGACGGCTGTGTACGTGAGCCGGCATCGTGTTCCATACACTTCCCGGAGCCAGTTCCGTCATACCCATCTGGAGTTGGCAGGTAGGCAATACCTGATTTACCAGCATCTTATTGATATTACGATGGTTGGAACCTTCCAAAGAGCCCATTTCGGCCACTACTGCGTCGGCTTTCGTCACCTTACGGTCGGGATAGTTGCGGTGTGCAGTCAGTGAGTTGAAGTAGAATTTGGCGGGATGCGCAGCATCTTTGCTTTCGAAAGTCACCTCACGGTCGCCCGAGCCCAGGTAAAGGGCTTCCTTATAATCAAGTTCAAATTCAGCGTCGCCTGCCTTTACGATACCGGGGCCGCCCACATTGTAAATACCCATCTCGCGGCGGGTCAGGAAGAAAGGAGCTTTCAGCGGGTCAATCGCCTCGAGCGTCAGCACTTCGCCTACCGGAAGAGCTCCACCCACTACCATACGGTCGTACATGGAATATACCATATTCACTTCATTGGGGACAAATATCTTTTCGATTAAGAAATCTCTGCGGATTCTCGTTGTATCATAACTTTTTGAATCCTCAGGATGCGCAGCATAGCGAATTTCATAGTTCGTTTTCATACCTTATTTATTTATAGTTATTGAATAAGTTCACTTTCTACGTGCACGTCGTTTACGTACACGATGCAAAAATAGCAAAAGAAAACGGGTTTACCTTGCAATTTTGTTCCAATTATCCACCAAAAATGTCCAGAATTGTTGCAATGTACACTTTTTTAACGAACTATAATACGATTGGAAGAAGATTTTTACCTAATACTAGGAAAAGCACGAGGAGATTAGATTTTTTTTAGATATTGAGAGGTAAAGCCATAAATAATGAAAGAAGCGAAACGGAATCGATCCATTAGTCGCCTAACTATTAAGCGCCTATACAGTTAAAATTCCATAAATGGGGTGCGACAGATTATAACACTAATTATTATATATTAGTTTTGCAAAGGCTTTAATAAGCAAGTATAAGCAACAAGAACAACAATATATGCAACTTATGGCGATTTATAAGAGGATATCTCTTGATATACTTAAAAAAACAGGTGTGGTATGCATCTGTTTATTTCTATGTATCATCCCAGCCAATGCCCAAATAAAAAACACGACCGGAATCGTTGTAGATGAGGAAAGCGGTGAGCCGCTAGTCGGCGCTTCCATCATCGTAAAGGGTACTCAACAAGGTTGCATATCCGATTTGAATGGAAGATTCACTTTCCACCAGACTCTCTCCGAACAACAAATTTTAGTCGTTTCTTATATAGGCTATCAGACCACCGAAGTGCCTGTCCGCCACAGAATGATGGAAATCAGGCTACGACAGAATATGCACGAGCTTGATGAAGTAGTGGTACAGGTTGCTTATGGCACGGCACAGAGAAAATCAATCACGGGAGCGGTGTCCGTAGTGGACAGCAGGCAAATCGAGATGCGCCCTGTCAGCTCGGTGACTTCGGTATTGAACGGATTAGTGCCGGGCGTACAGGTTATTGACGGAATCGGTCAGCCGGGTATGGAAGCGGAAGTGAGGATACGGGGATACAGTTCGGTGAACGGGAGCAATAAGCCGCTTTTTGTTGTGGACGGCATGCCTTATACGGGCTGGATGACCGACCTTAATCCGGCGGATATAGAGAGCGTGAGCATCTTGAAAGATGCTGCCTCGTGCGCACTGTATGGTAGCCGCGCTTCAAACGGAGTGGTTTTAATCACTACCAAAAAGGCAAAGAAACAGGGAGTATCGCTCCAGTTGGATATCCGCCACGGTTTCAGCGCACGCGGACAAGGAGATTACAAGCGGATGAACACGAATCAGTTTATGGAAGCCATGTGGCAGGGATACCGCAATCAGCTTATCAGCAACGGCAGCACACCGGAAGAAGCGACGACGGCTGCCAGCAACGGGCTTATCAACAGAATAGGAATCAATGTCTACAATAAAGCCGACAATGCGCTTTTCGACGCAAGCGGGCACTTGGTTTCCGACGCACAGATATTGGACGGCTATAAGGATGATTTGGACTGGTACAGCCCCTACACGCGCAACGGACACCGACAGGAATACAACCTAAGCGGAGAATCCGGCAATGAAAAGAACCGGGTACGTTTCTCATTGGGGTATCTCGATGAAGACGGATATACCAGAAAGAGTGACTTCAACCGCCTCAGCGGACTGCTGAGTGCAGACTTTACTCCGCGCCCGTGGCTCAAAACCGGCCTGTCACTTGCAGGAACGCATCAGAAGACCAACTGGGATACAGGCGCTGCCGGAAGCACGCAAGCCACTTATCTGACGAACGCTTTCTACTTTGCACGAAGAATGGCTCCTATCTACCCAGTGCATCTTCACTACACAGAGGACGTATTTGCAAGCGGCTCATTGCTCCATGCCAAAGGAGACTATATCCTGGATGCAGAAGGCGGGAAACAATACGATGACGGTTCAACAAGCCGTTCGGAAGCGGACGTTTCCAGCAACGGCCACCACCTGTTATGGGAAAGCGAGAAAAACAAGCTTTGGAATACAGCCAACACATTGCAAGGCAATGTTTATGCAGATGTCTCTTTTCTGCGTGATTTCACGTTCTCACTGAAAGGCAATATCAGCCTGCGCAATACAGAAGACAGAGAGTATGGTAATGCCGAGATTGGCTCTTATAAAGGCACGGGCTTCATCAGCAAAATCGGTCAGAAATACAAAGAATATACCCTGCAAGAGATGTTGACATGGAAACGTTCGTTCGGAAAGCACTTTGTAGAATGGATGGTGGGACATGAGAATTACGATTATAAGCTCAATTTCGACGAAACCCATAAGAAGAACGAGAATTTTCCCGGTGTGGACGAGTTATCGAACTTCACCACAACGACCTATAATGAAGGATATACGGATACATACCGCACGGAAGGCTATTTCACACGAGCCCGCTATGACTATAACGACACGTATTTCGCCGAAGTTTCTTTCCGGCGTGACGGTTCTTCGATTTTCCACGCAGACCATCGTTGGGGTAATTTCTGGAGCGCAGGCATAGGATGGATGCTTTCCAGTGAAGCGTTTCTGAAAGAGACAGTATGGCTGGACAGGCTTAAGGTAAGGCTTTCTTACGGACAAGTGGGGAACGATAACTTCGGAAGCAGCAACGGGTTGTATCAATGGATGTCCCTTTATGGCCCGGCTGTCAATGGCGGAGAAGCTGCTTATTATAAAGTTCAGAACGAGAACCCCGCATTGAAATGGGAAACGAACTCTTCGCTCAACATTGGCTTGGAAGCCCGTTTATTCAATCGTGTCAATCTTAGTTTCGAATACTATGACAAGCGTTCGGACGACCTGCTGTTCAAGTTTATCCAACCGCTATCTGCCGGAGCCACGGACTCAACGACGGGGTTATCGACTGTCTGGAGAAATATCGGAGATGTCTCCAACCGAGGCTGGGAGTTCTGTATCGACGGAGACATCATCCGCAACCGGGAATGGGAATGGAATGTCGGACTGAACCTCTCTAAAGTAAAGAATAAAATCGGAAGGCTGCCGGACAAAGACCGCGAAGCAGGCATCGTAAACGGAGACTATCAGAAAATCAAAGAAGGGCACAGCATCTATGAGTTCTGGCTGTACCAATATGCCGGTGTGGACCAAATGACGGGACGCAGTCTTTACCTTCCCGATTTCGAGACTTACTACATTGCCGGAGAAGACGGGAAAACGCCTGTCAACGGAGAAGAAAACATAACGGGAAAGAATCCCATCCCCACAAGCGGCTGGGTAGACATCAACGGGCAATACTACACTGGTGATCCCAGGTACGCACGCAAAGGCTGGTCGGGCAGTTCGCTGCCCAAGATAAGCGGTTCGCTCAATACGTCCCTGCGTTGGAAAGACCTTACATTGTCCGCCCTGATGATTTTCAGTTGTGGTTCCAAAGTACTCGACCTGCCCTACCAGACATTGACATCCGTAGGCGTACATGCACTAAGCACTGACTTACAGAAGGCGTGGAACGGTATTCCCGAAGGTATGACCGAGACGTCTCCGAACAGAATCGACCCTTCGGGCATTCCCCAAGTGAACCTGGATGCCACCGTCAACGGATATAGCAATCCGAAAGCATCCACACGCTATATCGTAAGCGGCGATTACCTGAGCATAAAGAACATCACTCTCTCCTATCGCCTGCCTGCCGCATGGAGCAAGCGAGTGGCACTCGGCACGATACGCGTACATGCCGCCGTAGAGAACCCTGCCCTGTTCAGCAAGCGCAAGGGGTTGAACCCTGTACAGACTTTCAACGGGATAGTCAATAATTATGCAAGCATCGCCCGCGTGTTCTCATTCGGCGTCAACATTAACTTATAACGACTATGAAGAAAAAAACGAAATATCCGAATTTCCTCATAAGGCTCTGCCTGTTACTGCCGCTTTTCTGCTACTCCTGCGCCGGCGACTATCTGGATACCGCCCCCACCAGCGAAGTATCTCCCGCCGACTTATTCAAAAATGAAGAATACGCTGCTTATGCTGTCAGCGGACTGGAAAAGCTGATGAAAACCACTTACGCCACCAATAAGCTCGATGGCGTATCTTTCAACGGCGAAGGTTCTGCCAAGCTTATGTATGCCGAATACCAGGGAGCCGACATGTACTGTCCGCGCAATAACTTCTACACGATATTCAACGGAGCTTCCCACGCCATCCCCACCAGCAGCTATACGGAATATATGTGGCACTATTACTACAAAGTAATCAGCAACGCCAACACTATCATCACTTACGTGAACCCCGAAAGCAGCCGTAAATTCAAATACATTTACGCGCAAGCGCTGACTTACCGCGCTTACTGCTACCTGCAACTGCTTCAGTTCTACTCTCCCCGCTGGTGTGACTCACAGAACGGCAGCGCGGACGGCGTAGTCCTCAGACTCGACCTAGCTACCGGCGACTGCCCCCTTTCTTCCATGCTGGCTTGTTACGAACAAATATACAAAGACCTCGACAATGCCATCACTTCCTATCAGGCATCGGGAATCTCCCGCACAGGGGACGAGAACCACAAAGTCAACATAGACGCCGCCTACGCCATATACGCCCGTGCGGCACTCACCCGCGAGGACTGGGCGACAGCCGCCCGTTACGCGGCACTGGCACGCGCCGGCTACCCGCTTATGACCGCCAACGAATATCTCAACGGATTCAGCACCGTCAACCAAGAATGGATATGGAGTATCTACGACAGTGCGGAAGAATCACTGGGAGCCTCTTCACTGGCGGCACGCCTTGCCTACAATTCAACTTCCGCGCTTGTATGCACATATCCCGCCTGTATCAACCGCGAACTCTTTGACGCACTGCCGGAAAGCGACATCCGCAGAAAGCTGTTCCTCAATCCCGACGGATATACCTACAACACCAGCGGCGTAGCAGGCAACGGTCTGGCCGACAGCGAACTGACCGCCTATGCCCAAAGGCTTTATCCCGACCTGGACGCATCAGCGAAAGTCTATGCCTATATGTCGTTCAAATTCAAGTGCATCGACAAGGTAGGCGCCATGCCTTTCAATCTTTTCCGCAGTTCGGAGATGTACCTCATCGAAGCCGAAGCCAACTGCCATCTCACACCCCGAAAAGAGGACGAAGCCCGCCAACTACTGAAAGAACTGGTTCACGACAGTGGACGCGACCCCGAATACACCTGCAACAAGAGCGGGCAAGAACTGCTTGACGAGATAAAATTCTACCGCCGCATCGAGCTATGGGGCGAAGGATTCAGTTGGTTCGACTACAAGCGGCGGAAAGATACCATCGAACGCCATACGTTTAAAGACGGGGGAAACTACATGACCAATGCCGCCATCACCATCTACCCGGAAGATGCCAACAATTGGATGTGGGTGATTCCCGCCAAAGAATACGAATATAACAAAGAGCTAAGATGAAGACAGTTAGATACATACTCATATATTTATTGGCTGCCTTTTGCGGGCTGCCACTTTCCGTAAAGGCACAGGACAACCCGTACAAAATAGACAATTCCCTTTATCTGCTTTATGAGAGGGCGACCAAATACCGCAATGAACCGGAAGGGTTACTGATAGCCGACACGCTCTATACCAATGCCATCCAGAAAAATGACAAGAAAGCGCAATGCCTTACGCTTACCATCCCTGTGATTTATTACTTCAACACCCGTGAAACGGAACAACTGGAGAAAGCCATAACCACGCTCCAAGAGGTATCACGGAAAAATGACTACCTTCAATATTACTATTTCGGCAGCATCTACAAGGTCAATCACCAGATGAATATCAACAGCACACTGCGTGCCCTTCAGGAAGCCGAACTCATCAAGGAACAGGCATTTGCCGACAACTATCCTTACGGCATCGCCACCTGCCTGCGGATGATGGGAAACATTTACTATGCCCGGAGAGAGACACGGACGGCACTGGACTACTACCAGCAAGCCCTGGAATATTCGCAAAAGAACCTTCCGGAGCAGGACTTGGCATACATATACTGGAACATATCCATGTTGCAACAAGGTCTGAATCAATACGAAACGGCGTATGAAAACGCGGAGAAAGGAATCAAATGCGCCAAGACCCAGACCAACCTGTATGCCTGCATGCTGAGAAAATGCACCCTTTTGTATGTGCTCGACAGGACGGAAGAGTTCAAAAGCTACTATCAGGAATGTCTGAAGATGACCGAGAAATACGGGCAGACCAGGAAAAACGAACTCCAGGCATTGAGAATTTATAACTACGTGCTCCATGGTCAATACGAAAAGGCACATGCAATAGCCGATTCCGTCGACCTGCCACAAGACAGAATGTCTTATCATGCCGATATTTACTCGAAAGAGAACAAGTACAAGGAAGCATTCTACACGTTCAAAGAACTCCAGCACCTGCAGGACTCCCTCGGACAGCTCATACAGTCGGCAGACTTATCGGAACTGAACGTACGTATCGGCAACGAGCAACTGAAAAGGAAAGCCCAGCAAGGGGAATCCGACCGACAACTGATGATATTGAAATTCATCCTGATTTTCTTCTGTTTCTTTGCCACCGCCCTGATATTCTATCTTTATCTACGCAGAAAATCTATCCGGAAACTGCAAGAAAAGAATGAAGAATTGACCATCGCCCGCAACCATGCCGAGCAGGCGGACAAGATGAAAACGTACTTCATACAGAACATGAGCCACGAAATCCGTACGCCGCTCAATGCCATCGTGGGCTTCTCGCAATTACTGTCCGACCCGAACCTGCCCCTGGATGACGAAGAGAAGCAGGAGTTCAGCTCTCTCGTCCTGCACAACTCCGAGCTGCTCACCACACTGGTGAACGATATTCTCGACCTATCCGCACTGGAAAGCGGCAAATATGCCATGAACATGGCTCCCCATGCCTGCAACGAGATGTGCCGGATGATACTTTCCACCGTAACCCACCGGAAACCGGAAGAAGTGGAGCTCTGTTATACTTCCGACGTCCCGGATGACTTCCGGATTGTCACGGACGAACAGCGTATGCAACAGGTTCTTATCAACTTCCTGACCAACGCCGAAAAACATACGGAAAAGGGCAAAATACATCTCCATTGCTCCATCACCGAGAATCCGGGCAAGATTACTTTCTCCGTCACGGACACCGGCAGAGGCATCCCTGCGGATAAGATGGACAGTGTCTTCGAACGTTTCAAAAAGCTGGATGAATTCAAACAAGGTTCGGGACTGGGATTAAATATCTGCCGCATCATAGCCGAACGCCTGAACGGGGAAGTCAAAATAGACAAGAACTACACCGGTGGCGCACGCTTCTTATTCATACTTCCTTTGCAGTAAGCGGGGTTTCCTTCGGATAAACGGCAAAGGGGGGAAGAATAGGTTTACCGAATATAACAATTTCATTTACAATCTATTATTTATCTATGTAGTATAGAAATAGTAGTCTGATTCTCCGTTTTTTTCATTCTGACGTATTCGATACGATGCCCGGAATTTGAGTGAATAGCAAGAAAAGCTTTACTTTGCCCAAAAATAAAAAGCTATGAATCACTCCCTACTAAAGAAAACAGTATTCAGTCTCCTGCTGGCATGTAGCGTATGCCTCTCAGGATATGCCACGCCTGTCCGGGCGAACTCCACATTCTCTTATCATCCCGATTCAGTACGTGTGATATTGGAGGAAGAACAACGTGCCGCATTCAATCATTTCTGGCAATTCACCAATAAACAGACCGGCATGATTCATGCAGGCACGAACGTCAATAACAAGAATCTGACCACCGGTGGCAGCGGCTTCGGCGTCATGGTGATACTGACGGGGATAGAACGGGGATGGATTACCCGCAAAGAGGGGGCGAAGCGTATTCTTACGCTTGTACGTTACCTGAATAAAGCCGAGCGCATAAAAGGGGCATGGTCACACTGGATGAATACAGAAGGGCAGCCTGTCAAGTTCGGCAAACAGATAGAATCCGGCGACCTGGTAGAAACGTCTTTTATGATGATGGGACTTTACGCAGCCCAAGCTTATCTGACGGAGAACAATCCTGTAGAGAAAGAGATACGGAAAACAGTAGACAGGTTCCGTAAAACAATACAATGGAATAAGTTCGTGCACGACGGAGAACTTTATTGGCTGTGGGAACGTACTGACGGAACATTCACATTGCCACTACGTGGATACAACGAGGCATTGATTACCTATATCCTTGCTATGGGTGCACCCGACAAGTATGCCGTCGATGGCGATGTATATGAAAACGGATGGCAGCAGAACGGTAAGATATTCAAGCCCCGGCAGGCACACTACGGTTATCCGTTTGTCATGGGAGCCCATTTAAGCGGCCCGCTATTCCTGTCCCACTATTCGTTTCTGGGCATGAACCCCAAGACGATGCAGGACAAATATGCAGATTACCAGCAATACGGCACATACCACGCCATGATACACAGGCATTATTGCATGGAAGAAGCTCCCGAAGAATATCAATACGATGCATTCAACTGGGGACTAAGCGCAGGTTCAGGCCCCAACCAGCCCGTTAAGAAAGGTTACAAGCCGCGCACTCCGAAACGCGATGACGGAGTGATAGCACCTACCGCTGCCCTTTCATCCATGCCTTACACGCCTTTCTACTCTATACAAATGTTGCTCAATCTGCATTACAACTGCCCGCAGCTACACACTCCGGGGGGATTCGGTGACGGTTACAGCCTTGTAGACAACTGGTACTTCAAAGGCAGAATCGCCATCGACCAGGCACCGATTGTTATCATGATAGAGAACTACCGCAGCGGCTTCTTATGGAAACTACTGGCCAATCACCCCGATATCCGGAAAGGAATGGAAAAGGCAGGCATACACCTTCCCGTCCACTCCACAGGTTTCCCGTATGCGATTGCTGATACACGCACAGGATATTACGATATGCTCCGCCACCCAGACAGGAAAATGTACGAACTGGATTTTTATCTGGAAGAAGCAGGTGCAGTCTCTTTCCAAATTACAGATGAAAACGGCACGCAGGTTCTTTCGGAAATCCGGGCGGAAGAGTATCCGCAAGGTCTTAACCTGCTCTCCTTCGACCGTAACGGATTGAAAGATACGAAACGCTGCATCATCCGTCTGCTAAAGAATGGCAAAGTGAAAGCAGAAGTAAAAGTACAACTCAATTAATCCCCTTATCGAATATGAAACTTCAACCGATACTCTGTTCCTTCCTGCTGGCTGCCGCCTGTTCGTGCAGTTGCTCGGACGAGCCGGTCTTCCGCTCGTCGGAACAGCCGGAGCTACCGTCTCTCCCTGCCGTTCCCGAAGGGAGCTACTTTGCCGATTCGCTGGAATATACGCCGGAAAAACAAAGACAGACATTGACCGATATACAACAGGGCTACTTCCGCTTCTTCTATGAAGACTATCAGAAAGATAGCAAGATGGCGCTTATCGGTACGGAACGCCCCGCAATAAACGTGGCGTTAGCCGGGTCAGCTTATGCCGCTACCGCTATTCCCGTAGCCGTAGAACGCGGATGGATAAGCAGGAAGGAAGGGGCGCAGCGCTTCTTGGATATGTGCACTTTCCTCAACAGAGCCGAGCGCTATCACGGTGCATGGTCGCACTGGATGAACGGAAAGACGGGAGCAGGCTCGCCTTTCAACCCTAAACAACAATCGGCAGGCGATTTGGTAGAGACGGCCTTTATGATGATGGGATTATTCATCTGTTCGGAGTACTTCAACTCGGAAGACGCAACAGAAACCAACGCAAGGGAACTCGTAGCAAAGTTTCACAACGAAATAGACTGGAGATTCTACACCAACGGCGAGCAAACCCTCTATTGGGCATGGGACAAGAATCTGGGCTTCGCCCCATTGAAAATAACCGGGCCGTGCGAAGCTCTCCCCGCCTATTTATTGGCATTATCCGCCCCTGAAGAATTTTCCATTACAGAAGATGTATATACCCACGGATGGCGCGGAAAGAACTTCTTCAACCAGGGACGCACTACCTACGGATACACGTTCGAACTGGGCGGAGAAGAAAAAGGCGGCCCGCTCTTCACCACGCAACACCCGTTCTTATGGATAAACCCTTTCATCTATCAGGATAACTATGCAGATTATTGGGAGTTCTGCACCAACCACGCACTGATAAACCGGCAATATTGTCTGAATGACGCTCCAAAAGAGTATCTGTACGATGAACAAAACTGGGGACTAAGCGCTTGTTACGGCCCGGAACCACTAGGTTACAAAGGCCGTTCACCCTCGCAGGGACGCGATGACGGCACTATTTGCGCCACAGGAGCCATGGGAGCCGTCACAGTCACCCCGTTCTATGCCTTGCAAGCCATTAACTCGCTCTATGAAACACCCCGGCTGAAAGGAACTTACGGCATTACAGACGCGTACAATACAAGCATGGCATGGGCAGACTCCCGATATTTATCCATCTCCGTAATGCCCATCGTATCCATTATCGAGAATTACCGTACCGGACTGATTTGGAAACTGGCACAGCAAAGCGAACCTATCCGCAAGGGACTTGAACTGGCGGGATTCAGGGAATCCGCCTATACGGAAGGATTCTGCCAAAACCCCGTCAACCTTCAGACAGGGGCAACCGATTTGACCGTGCATCCCGATACGGAGAATTATATGATACGATACTGGAGCGATACAGCCTCAGCGAATATCCATTTCACCCTTAGCTGTGGAGATACGGTGCGCAAAGTCATTCCCGACACAGTAAACAAAGGCATCAACACCCTGTTGCTCCCCTACAACCAATGGAGCAAGCGCACATACTGCCTGAACATGTATAAAGACAATAAATTAACAGACACTATAAACATTAACCTAAGATGAAAACCCCATTCCTTCAAAAAAGCATCAGCACAGCAGCCCTCTCGCTGAGCACCATAGCCGCCTTTGCCGCAGAAGACCGCCCGAACATACTTTACATCATGTCCGACGACCATTCTTTCCAGACCATCGGCGTATATGCCTCGGTACTGAAAGACTACGTGAAAACTCCGAATATCGACCGTATCGCGCACGAAGGAGTCAGAATGGACAACTGTTTTGTCACCAATTCCATCAGCACCCCCAGCCGGGCAGCCATCCTGACGGGACAATACAGCCACCACAACCAAGTATATACCCTCGCCGACGAACTTCCCGCCGGACATCCTTCCATGGCAAAGGAACTCCGGAAGAACGGTTATCAAACCGCCATCATCGGCAAATGGCACATCGGCACACAGCCCGAAGGATTCGACTTCTACAGTATCATGCCCGGACAAGGCAAATATGAAAACCCCGGTTTCATGGAAAGCGGACTTCCCTTCGATGTGAAACATGCCGTACGCACCCAAGGCTACTGTACGGACGTCATCACGGACAAATGCATCGACTGGATGGAGAAGGCGGACAAAAACAAGCCCTTTTTCCTGATGTGCCACTTCAAAGCCCCGCACACGCCTTTCACCCCCGCGGAACGCCACAAAGACCTGTACAAAGGCGTCGTATTCCCCGAACCGGACAACCTGTACGAGAATCTCGACAACCGCCCCATACTGAAATCCGTGCACAACAAGATTTCCGGCGGACGCTTTGCCGACAAGACACTGCCCAAGGAAGACAGAGTGAAAGATGCCTACCAGGAATATATCCGCACTTACCTCTCCTGCATCGCCGGAATAGACGAGAACGTAGGACGCCTGCTCGAATTCCTCGAAAAGAATAGGCAACTGGACAACACCATCATCGTCTATACCTCAGACCAAGGCTTCTACATGGGCGAACACGGGCTTGTAGACAAACGTCTGATGTACGAAGAAGCACTGCGTATGCCTCTGGTAATCCGCTATCCCCGGAGAATACCGGCAAATACCACCTGTAAAACCTTCGTACAGAACATCGACTTTGCACCGACACTTCTTGAATACGCAGGTATCCGGACTCCCGGCTATATGGACGGCAGAAGTTTCTGCACATCCCTCACCGGAAAAGAAGCGCCCGATGCACGGAAAACAGCCTATTACCGTTACTGGATGAACTTCAAGGGATACAATATCCCCGCCCACTACGGACTGCGCACCGACCGCTATAAACTGATTTATTTCTACGGAAAATCATGCGGAACGAAAGGTTCTATCGACAAGCCCGGCTTCCAGCCTGTATGGGAGTTCTATGACTTACAGGAAGACCCGCACGAAATGACTAACCAATACGGGAACAAGAAGTACGAGAAAGTGATAAACGAATTGAAAGAAACACTCCGGCAGGCCCAGGAAGAAGTCGGAGACAAGCAATAATCAACAACCTATAAATTTACCAGTATGAGAAATACCTATTTTATCCCATGTGCCGTCGTACTCGCCACCGCGTTATTTATCGGCGGATGCTCCGATGACGACGATGATGTACAGGACGGAAACAAGCAGGGCATCACCACCACCGAAGCTGTCATCCCCGAACCCCTGCAATGGAATACGGATAATACCATCGCTTTATACGCAAAAAAGGCGGACGCTGAGAAAACGCTCTTCTACACCGAAGAATCGCAAGTGAACCAGGCTACGTTCGAAGCGGTCAAGAAAGCGTTTCCTACCCCGCAGGAAGGCGACCATATCCGTGCATTCTATCCCGCAGGAAAAGCTAAAGAGAAAGCAAATGTAACAGGCACTCTCCTGCCCGCTCCCGGCACCGACCCTACCGACACTCAAAACATGCTTACCCAAAAAGGAAATGCCACAACAGGCCATCTTTCCGCTTTTTATTATATGTACGGTGTCAGCACCTATACAGAGGGTATCATCCAACCGATTGAATTTCAACCGCAAATGTCCGTGTTGACATTCAAAATCGCATTGCCCGAAGCGCTCACTCCTTCGGTTGTGGAAATCAGTACCGGCGGCAAGGATTTTATCAAGTCGGTCAATTGCAATAACTATCCGGCCGATGCCGCAAACTTCAAACTGATAACCAACGAAAGCACTAACAAGGTAACATTGAACCTGAAAGATTGCGAAACTTTGCAGGAGTTGGAAGCAAACCTAGTAATCTTTCCCGTCGATTTGAGCGGCAAGCAGTTTACCGTATCCGTTACGGATGCAAACGATGAAGTTTATACTGCCACCCTGGAAGGTATCACCTTTGAAAAGGGAAAGCAGCACACGTTTGAAACAACCGTAGCCAAAGATGAGGAACCGGAGCCGGAACCAGATGATGACTACACCCAAACGGGAGAAGGAACAGCGGAAAGTCCCTGGATTATCACAACTGCCGGACAACTGCGTGCCATCAGCCGTGATTCGCGGGAAAGCGATATAGCAGGCTTTGCCGGAAAATATTTCAGACTGGAAGGCGATATTTCCCTCGACGGGGAAAATTGGGAACCTGTCGGAAGCAATGCACTCCCTTTCGCCGGTATATTGGATGGTAACAATAAAACAATCAGCGGCATGAAGATTTCCACCGCAAGCGCCGCAAGAGGTATCGGATTCTTCGCTCATACCCAGGGCGCCCAAATAAAGAACCTGACCATCGCAGGCAATATCGACATCACGGCAACGAATGCCGCTCAAACAGGTGGGCTGATAGGACAGGGACATAGCACGGAGTTATCAGGCAATATCCGTTCGGAAGTCAATATCACCGTGAAAAATACAGCAACTGGAATCTTAAAAACCGGTGGAATAGTTGGTGAATGGACAAACAGCTCCCGTATTTCCAACGGCAGTCTGTCCTACAAAGGAACGATAAAAGTGAATAACCAGGGAGATGCCCATACAGGTGGAATCATCGGGGGAATAACCACGAGTTCAGCAATGGCGGACGCGAAATGTACCGTCGAATCCGGCAGCACCATTTCTACCGAATCTCAAACAGGCGTTGTATGGATGGGCGGATTCTTAGGAAACTCTGCTCCAAGCTTCTTAACGGACAAACTTCCCGATACCTCTTCGCAGATGCTAGGAATATTATCAGCGAAAGCAAATGGAGCCAAAGATGCCATCATCTGCTATATGGTGGGATGGAGCCAAAACGCAGCAACTACCAAAGGCTTTAGCGAGGTTTTCAAAAACAATGCTAACTATACTCTGGAAGGCTCTACCGTAACTTCAGCAAGCGGTAAGGCATACAAAAACGGAGAAGAAGTAGTTGTACCGTAAGAATGAGCATATTCCCGGCTTATGCCTATATATGGATACTACAGTGTCCATATATAGGCAAAGCCGTGTCAATGTATCGGCATCATAGTGTCTATATACAGGCACAACCGCATATAAGTAAGAATAAGTTTTCATATCTCCCTTTGTACCGTTGCCAAAGTTTTGTATTTTTGCAATGAACTTCCTATACGATGTTGCAACCATGAAATACATTTGCGTGCTCATTACCGTGCTATTAGCCTCAGCTACAACTCTGGCAGCTTCCATCCCCTTCGTCAAAAACTTCACGAACAAGGAAGTGATGTGCCCAAACTGGGACATTGAGCAAGACAGCAAAGGCATTATCTACATCGCCAACCGCTACGGTCTGGTCTGCTACGATGGAAAGACATGGCAGACATATACCACCAACGAGAACCGGACTATCCGCTCCCTACATATCGCACCGGACGACCGTATCTACATCGGCAGCTACGAAGAATTCGGCTATTTCGAAAGAAACGAATACGGCAAACTGGTCTACTCGTCCATTTCTTCCCTGTTCCGCCACAAAGAATTGAAGAACAAGGACATATGGAGCATCGAGCAGGAAGAGCACCTTATTTATTTCCAGTCTTTCGCCGGTTACTTTTCTTTTGATACCCAATCGAATAAAGTCGCTTTCTATCCGGTAAAAGGCATGATGCAACGTCTGTATAAAGTGGACAACAAAATTTATGCAATAGTCCAGGACGAACTTTACCGGCTGGAAAAGAACAGCCTTACCAAACTGCCTGCTACCAATTCTCCCCTTCAAAGCCCTGTACGAAGCATGTTGCCCTACAACGGCAACCGCCTGCTTATCCAAACGGAAAACCAGGGATTCTGGATTTACGACCAGGGACAATATACCCCGCAAACAACTATCAACAGAACTCCGGACATCTCCGGAAACAACGAAGCGCTCTATGCCGGAAACGGCAATCTGCTGGCAGGAACGCGCAGCAGCGGGTTGCTCTGTTTCGACCCGCAAGGCAGCCTGCTCTACAAGCTCGACCATCAGACCAAGCTACAGCATAACACCGTCCTTTCCCTATTCAAGGACAAATCCAATAACATCTGGATTGGTCTGGAAAAAGGGCTCTCACTCGCCTTTATCAACGATTCTTTCTCCTTCCACTACTTGAAAGAGAACAATATCGGCTCTATCTTCGACGTCGCCTTATGGAATGATTACCTCTATATCGCCTCTAACCAAGGCTTGTGGCGGATAAAAGCCGGAATATTCATGTCTCAAGAACAAAGTTTCTCCCCGGAACGGGTGAACCTGCCGGGCGGCTTCGTACAGAAACTACTGAAAACCGACGAAGGTCTTATCATCGGACACAGCAAAGCCACCTACCTGCTGAACAGGCAGAACCAACTGTCCGAAATGTACCCCACCGGCGGAGCACTGGCAGGAACGGAGATTCATTACCCGCAACAGCGGAAAGGTTTCCTGCTAGGCAGTTATAACTCGATAAACCTCTACGACATAGAACCGGACGGTAACTATTCATTCCGCCAACGGCTCACCAACTTCAACGGCTATCCGCGATACATGGAATTTGATAATAACGGAAACCTCTGGGTAGCCCACACCCGAAAAGGCATATACAAGCTGAAATTGGACAAGAACCGGAGTAGCTTTATCGGGAACGAGTTCATCTCCTGCATCGGAGATTCGAGCCGCACGCAGATGGGTGTGTTCAACGTCGGCGGAAGAATTGTATTCACCGACGAGAAACAGTTCTATACCTACAACGACCTCTCGGATTCCATCGTTCCTTACGACCGGTTGAATACTCACCTCGAATTTATCACTCATACCAAGCATATCGTAAAGGTGGACAACACGTATTACTGGTTTATCACGGACAGAGGGGTAGCCCTGGTTAATATGGCGGCTTCCGACACTCCGGTAATAGAAAAAGTACTCCTGTTCGACAACTATAACCTGCGGATGCACAAGGACTTCGAAAGCATCGTGCCCGTCACGCCCGAATATTCCATCCTGTGTGCGGAAAATGCGCTTGTAGCCATCCCCAACAAACCGGAAACCAACCCGTCTTCCCCCAGCCAGGAATTGATTTTCAACCATATCATCTCCTACAATATACTGAAAGACGAGCAACAGAGCCTTCCTGTCCGAACGGGAGACACTGCCTGTCGGCTGACGTCCGATTTTAACAGTTTGGAAGTCCAAGTGGCGTATCCCGCTTATAATGAGGACATTTATTTCCAGTTCAAACTGGAAGAGAACGGCATAGAGAAGCACTGGCAAGAGAAACAAAACACGCCTTCCATCAATATCCAGCGGCTTCCGGCAGGCAACTACTGCCTGAAATGCAGGGCTATCGACGAAAAAGGAATAGCGGTGGCTACCGCTTCTTTCTCGTTCAGCATATTGCCACCCTGGTATCTGAGCCCGTGGGCATATGCCGGCTATATCTTCCTTCTGGCAATGATTCTTCTGGCCATTTATGCAGGTGTCCGCCGGAGAACCCTACGCCAGCAGCGCCATATCATAAGGGAACGAGAACAGCAAATCATCGAGCTTGAAAACAAAAGGCTCAACGACGAAATCCTGTTCAAAGGCAAGGAGCTGACGCAATCGACCATGACTATCATCGAAAACAACAAAATACTGCTCGCCATCAAAGAGGAAATAGAGAACCACAAACGGATGCTGGGTAGCCAATATCCTAATAAATACTATCAGAAGTTGATAGACATGATAGACAATGCCACCTCAAAAGGGAAAGAGTGGGATTTGTTCCTGTCGAACTTCGACCTGATTCACGAACATTTCTTCCGAAACCTAAGGCAACGTTTCCCCGAACTGACGCCTAATGACTTAAAATTATGCGCCCTGCTGCGCTTGAATATGAGCACAAAGGACATGGCGGATATGCTGAATATAGGAGTGCGTGCAGTAGAGACAGCCCGATATCGGCTGAGGAAAAAGATGGAACTGGATTCGAGCGTCGATTTGGTGCAGTTCCTCATTGATTTCTAAGTATCCGGGGATTGTTTCCATTTCAGAATACAGTTAATCATAATTATCTCATTGTCATCTATTTAATAAGCATAAAAAGCAGAATGAAGTAGTGATGTAGTACCTGTTTTCCTAAGAAATTCCGGTCTGACGTAACCAAATGGCACTGTTTGTTTTTATGTCTCGCCAAACAATGTTTTTCTTTGCATCACAACGAAAAAATAATGCAACTTATGAAAACAGTCGCCAAGAACAAACTATTATTAGGAGCAGTACTTCCCCTGCTCCCGCTTGCCGGAACTCATGCGCAGAATAAAGCGAAGGAGTCCGCCCCCAACATTCTTTTTATCATGTCCGACGACCATGCCGAGAAAGCAATCAGTGCCTATGGTTCCGAATTCTCCCGCCTTGCCCCTACTCCGAACATCGACCGGATAGCCAACGAGGGAGCGCTTTTTGAAGCCAACTACTGCTGCAACTCCCTGTCGGGCCCCAGCCGCGCCGCCGTAATGTCCGGAAAACACAGCCATGCCAACGGCTTTATGCGAAACGGAAACAAATTCGACGGTTCGCAGCTATTGGTACAAAAGGTATTCCAGGCAAACGGATACCAGACTGCCCTTATCGGCAAATGGCATCTCGTCACGAAACCTACCGGATTTGACTACTGGACTATCCTGAATGACCAGGGAGAATATTACAACCCCGACTTTATCACCGAAAACGACACAGTGCGCGTAGACGGGTACGTCACGGACATTATCACCGAAAAAACAATGGACTGGCTGGAACACCGCGACCGGAGCAAACCTTTCTTCATGATGATGAACCACAAGGCCGTACATCGCAACTGGTGGCCTGCCGAGCGTCATTATCACCTATATGATAATGTAGACTTCCCCGTCCCCGAAAACTATTTCGACGACTATGAAGGACGTGAAGCCGCCAAGAAACAGAAGATGAACATCTATCGCGACATGTACGAAGGGCACGACTTGAAGATGAACGTAGCCAAAGGCAGCGATTCCCTGCGGTTCGACCCGTGGAAGCACCTGAACCGGCGAATGACACCCGAACAATGGAAGCGGTTCAACGACAACTACCGTTCGAAAAACGACTCTTTCTGGGAGCAGAACCCGCAAGGGAAAGACCTCGCCATCTGGAAATACCAACGCTACGCACGTGAGTACATGGCAACGATTGCTTCCCTTGACGAGAGCATAGGCAAAATGCTGGATTACTTGAAAAAGGAAGGGTTGCTCGACAACACCATCATCGTATATTGCAGCGACCAGGGATTCTATGTAGGCGAGCACGGATGGTTCGACAAGCGTTTCATGTATGAAGAGTCCATGAAAATGCCGATGATGATGCGTTTCCCCCCGAAAATCAAGGCAGGAACACATATCACGAAGCTGACGCAGAATATCGACTTTGCTCCTACTTTCCTGGAGATGTGCGGTATTGATGTCCCGAAGGAGATGCAGGGCGTGTCTTTCCTGCCGCTGCTGGAAGGCAAAAAGACGCCGGACTGGAGAAAGTACCTGTATTATCATTTCTATGAGTTCCCCGGTTTCCACAGCGTGCACAAGCATTATGGAGTGAAGGGAGAGCGCTACAAGCTGATGTACTTCTACCAGGACAAAGTATGGGAACTCTACGACCTGAAAAATGACCCGATGGAGATGCATAACATCTACGGTCAGAAAGGTACGGAGAAAATAACGGCAGAGCTGAAAAAGGAATTGACGAAGCTGCAACAGCAGTACGAAGTGCCTCAGCGCTGCATGGAATAATCATTTTATGACTCTTAAATTCAGAAAAATATGAAAAACAATATGTATTTCAAGCTTATGTGCAAGACGCTGTTCACGATTTGCCTACTTATGATAGCAGGCTTGTCGCAAGCGCAGAACATCGAAGTGACCGGAGTGGTGCTGGACGAGACGGGGGAACCGCTTCCCGGAGTATCCATTCAGATAAAAGGAACCCAAAGGGGTGCTACGTCAGGACTGAACGGAGATTTTACTCTCAAAGCAGCCCCGAGGGCCACACTGGTTTTCTCGTTTATCGGTTATGAAAAGCGGGAAGTGGAGCTGAAAGGACGGAGCAAACTCCGTATCCAAATGAATCCGGCTGTCAACCAGTTAGACCAGGTTGAAGTTGTAGTCGGCTACGGCTCGCAACGAAAAGAAGACTTGACCGGAGCTATCTCTACCCTTTCCGGGAAAGAGTTGAGCGAAATCCCGACCGTGAACCTACTCGATGCCATCGGAAGCAAAATCCCCGGAATGCAAGTCTTGGGAACTTCCGAACCAGGCGAGACAGCTTCTGTCAGAATACGCGGCGTAGGCTCTTACAATGACTCGGAACCTATCTGCGTAGTGGACGGGCAGTTTATGACGCTGGATGAGCTGAATGCCATCAATACAAGCGACATTCTGTCTCTCACCGTATTGAAAGATGCTTCTGCCACCGCCATTTACGGTTCGAGGGGAGCCAATGGGGTCATCCTCGCCACTACCCGCCAAGGCTCCGGCGAACAAGGAATCACCCGTGTGAACGCGTCCGTCAACTTCTCGCTTTCCGAAATGGAACGCTTGCTTCCGCTAGCGAATACAAGCCAGTACCAGCAGATACGCAACCTCGAATATCTGGCTGACAACTATCTGAACGCGGATGCCGTCAACTCCATCCCTTACCCCGAATGGCAGACGGCAGGCAAAGGTACCGACTGGCAAGACCTTGCCAACCGGACAGCACTGACGGGAAACTACCAGTTCAGCGTTTCGGGAAGCACGAAAAAAGCCAATTTCTATGCCGGACTGGGGTATCTGCACCAGGAAGGGGTCATAGAATACACCGACTACAAGCGCTTGAACGCAAAAATCAACGCCTCGTACCAGCTTTATAAGAATCTGAAAATCGGCGTGAACATGCTCTTTACCACCGACAACAAGGGCGGAGTGGAGAAAAATGTCTTTTCCCTGACGGGAAAACGCTTACCGGACGCTCCCGTATATAACCTAAGCAGTGACAGCGACAGCGAAAACGACTTCAACGGGGGAGACAACAACCCGTATGCCCTACTGCACTACACGCACGACCGCTACCGGAAGACCAACAGGTTCAACAGCAACTATTTCCTGGAATGGAAAATTATCCAACCGTTGCAATTCAGGACATCATTCTCCACGACTTACGCCAATACCGAGGAAAAGATATTCCTTCCGGCTTTCATGGAAAACGTGGAAGACTCCAACTCACCCTACAAGATTTCGAGACTGACCCACAACAGCGCCAACAACAACTCATGGCAACTGGAGAACACGCTGACCTACAACCTGCACAAGAAAGACCATCGGCTCACGGTTATGGGCGGCTTCACCATGCAATATTACCGTACACAGTATGCCAACCTGTTCGCCACCGGACTGCCGTGGGAAGCCTGGAAGAACCGGAACTTATGGTATGTAGGTCAAGGAACATCCGTGACCGGTGCCGACGGCGGTTCGGAAAAGAGTTATGTGTCCTACCTCGGACGTATCACCTATACCCTGAAAGGACGCTATAACGTGATAGCCACAGGACGCGTGGACGGCTCTTCTTCCTATCCCAAAGACAACCGTTACGGTTTCTTCCCGTCATTAGGGCTCGGCTGGACAATGTCCGAAGAGAATTTCCTGAAGGGCATCCGATGGATGGACAGACTGAAACTCAGAGCGAGCTATGGCGTAGTGGGCAATGACAAGGGCGTAAGCAATGCACAGACACTTTATGCCAACAGCATTAACATTGTCACAGGCCCCAATAATGATATTTATTCGACCGATGCACTAAGATTAATGTATGACACCACCCTGTCTTGGGAAGAAATGAAATCTTTTAATCTCGGCGTTGATTTCGCTGCTTTCCGCAACCTCTTTTCGGTATCGGTAGACTGGTTCTATAAGGAGACATCGAAAGTAATGATGCCATTGCTGATTCAGCCGTCAAAGTTTAATGTGACGAGCAATATCGGAACCGTGACCAACAAGGGACTGGAATGGAACGTTGCCTATTCCCCCAAAATGGGGAAGGTAAAGGGCATATTTACCCTGACAGGCTCTACTGTGAAAAACAACGTGAAGAAGATTAATGATAATATCGGCGGAATCAGCAATGCCCCCAACCGGACACTGGAAGGTTATCCTATCGGAAGTTTCTGGGGATACAAGGCTATCGGAGTCTTTCAGAATGACGAACAGTTGGCAAGCCTGCCGCATATCAACGGAACGCGTGTAGGGGAACTGATATTCGAGGACGTAAACGGTGACAAGGTGATAGATACCAACGACTATGTGTATCTGGGTTCTTATATCCCGAAAGTACAGCTCGGATTCAACGCCAAGTTCTCTTATAAAGGTTTTACACTGATGGCAGACCTTACCAGCGGACTGGGGCATAAAGTCTACAACCGGCGCACCCAATACCGTCAGGATGCACAGAACTTTACGACCGCCATGCTGGATGCCTGGCACGGTGAAGGCACGTCCTATCACACGCCGCGCGTATTTGTCCGCGGAGACGCGTCATCCCTCGACAGCAGTTATTTCATTGAGGACGGAGACTATCTGAGCATAGCCAACGTGCAGCTTTCCTACGCTTTCCCCCAAAAGCTGCTGAGAAAGATTCGTATGAACAACGCACGTATCTTCCTGTCGGGAGCCAACCTGCACACGTTTACCAAAGCAACCGGCTACAAGACGCAAATCAGCTCCACCGGCAACGCCAACAGGGGTGGCATGGACGATTTCGGACTCTATCCCGACAACCGTACCTTTACAATAGGCACTTCCTTTTCATTCTAAACTTAAAAAACAAGCATCATGAAGAACAAAAGAATCATTATAACCGCTGTAACAACCGGTCTGATTGCCGGATTCTTATCCTCTTGCATGGATAACTTCCTGGATAAACCGGCGCACAACATGACTCCTTCCGTCTCCCTGAACGACCCTGTCAAGCTGAGTTCGTCCGTTTACAGTGCCATACTTACATTAGGCGAAGGACAAGGAGACGCTTTCAGCACCATGGGGGAAATCGCTTCGGACAATGCGTTGAGAGGCTCTATACTAAGCGATGCGGGAAACGTGACGCACAACCGCATGTACAACCAGTTCCAGAATTTTTACGGTATTGCCCCCTCTTCCACCAATTTCATCAATGACATATGGACAGCAAGCTACAAGGGTATCGACCGCACCAATATCAATATCCGTGCATTGGACAGTTACTTCGACGAGTTTATGAGCAAGTACAAGAACGGTCTGATTGCAGAGAACAGAGTGGTGCGTGCTTTCTTCTATATGATGCTGGTCAATACGTTCGGAGAGGTCGTCATCCTGCCCGAAGAGGGAGATATTACCCCTGCCGAGTACGCCAGGCTGACTAATGACAAGTCTGTCACGCAACTCTATGATTATATCGTGGAAGATTTGCACCAGGCTGTGAAGTACATTCCCACCAAACAGGAATGGGCGGAGCTATACGGTATCGACTGGCAAGGACATACGCACTTGGGCTCTGCACAAGGCTTATTGGCAAAGGCCTTGCTTTACCAGGCTGCCAACGAGCTTTATTTCAACCACAACCAGGAAAAAGCGGAGAAATGCTATCAGGAGATAGTGGAGATTGTTAAAGCAATGGAAGATGAGTATCCGCTATACGGCAATTTTGAGGAGATATTCCGGAGAGCAGGCAATTATTGCTCGGAATCCCTTTTCGAGATAGGAACTGAATCTACTGCCAACGGTGACACCCGCTTTGCCGGATGGCGGCCTTCACAACCGAGGTCGTACAATGGATACGGACGTGTAGCCCCTACGCTGAATCTTATCAACCAGTACGAGAAAAACAGCACGGGTGAGATTATTGACGCGCGTTATTTCGGAACGGTTCTGTTCGGCGTTACCAATCCGCTCAGCGGCATGGCGCATCCGGGCAACAGCAGCCCGTTCCGGAAGATAAACGGTGACTTGATTAACGGGGTGGCATTCAATAACAAAAACCTGTTGGCTGCCGGATGGCCGAACCGCTATTCGAGAAAGGCGGCACAAGAAAAACCGGTCGGCACAAGTGATGCCCCACAAACGAACCTGGGCGGGAGTAACCTGAAATTGCTCCGCATGGGTGAAGTATTGCTGATAGGAGCAGAAGCCGCATATCACGCCGGAGAGGACGGACTGGCTGTCAGATGGCTGAACCTCGTGCGGAAACGGGCGAATTTGGAAGATTCTCCGGCAACATCGGGCACAGCGTTACTGGAACAGATATGGAAGGACAAACGTCTCGAAATAGCCCTTGAATGGAGTAATCGGTATTATGAACTGGTGCGTATAGACAAGCTGAATCCGGGGTATATGATGGCAGCTATGGATGCCAAAGTGAACGACGAATTCAACGGCATCGAACAACATCTGAATAATACAAACGGATGGAACGCCATCAACAAGCCCAATTTCCCGATTACCAAGGAGAATTTCAGAACGATGATTCCTCTATGTAATCAACTGGAAGTGCCGCGCAATTATACCATGCCCATTCCTACCGCCGTATTATCGGATATGCTGAATGTGAAACAAACTCAATATTACAGATAAAAACTCATGAAACGAAACTTTTTGTACATAGCTGCTTTCTGCTTGCTTACACTATCGTCGTGCGGCAACCGGCGCACGACAACGGATAACAACTCTGACCGTATAATCGCCCATAAAGTAGATTCTCTCCTGAAAAAGATGACATTGGAAGAGAAATTGGGGCAAATGATAATCTATCCCACCAAAGGCAATATAACAGGTCCTACGGGCTCGGTAGACAACATCGAGGAACTGATAAAGGAAGGAAAATGCGGCAATCTGTTCGGTGCACTCAGTGCCTCGGAAGCCCATAGGCTGCAAAAGCTGGCGATGGAGAACACTCGCATGAAGATTCCTTTGTTATTGGGTTGCGATGTCATCCACGGATATAAGACTATCTTTCCCGTTAACCTGGGTATTTCGGCTTCATGGGACCTGGAAGAGATAGAGCGCTTCGCACGGGTATCTGCGGAAGAGGCTTCTTCCGTCGGGCTGCACTGGACGTTCTCTCCGATGTGCGACATCAGCCGTGACCCACGCTGGGGACGCGTGTCCGAAGGTTCCGGTGAAGACCCTTATCTTGGCGGACTTATCGCAGCAGCAATGGTACGGGGGTATCAGGGGGATAATTTGTCGAAAGACAATACTATTCTTTCTTGCGCCAAGCATTTTATCGCTTACGGTGCTGCGCAAGCAGGACGGGATTATCACACGGTGGACATCTCCGAACGAGAATTGCGGGATACCTATCTCCCACCCTTCAAAGCTGCTATTGATGCCGGAGCCGCTACCGTAATGAGTGCATTCAATGAATACGACGGTGTGCCTTGCACGGCAAACAGCTTTCTGATGCGTGACCTGCTAAGAAAGGAGTTGGGATTCAAAGGCTTCGTCGTATCGGATTATACGGCTGTGAAAGAGTTGATAGCGCACGGTGTCGCCGATAATGACAAGGAAGCTGCCTGCTTGGGCATGAATGCAGGTGTGAATATGTGCATGGTAGATAATCTCTATCTTTTCCACGGCGAAAAGCTGGTGAAAGAAGGGGCGGTAAGCGAAGAGACTGTCAACGAGCTATGTGCCGAGATTCTGACGCTGAAGTATAAACTGGGATTGTTCGATAATCCTTATCGTTACGGAAGTGAAGAAAAGGAAAAGAATACGCTGTTCAACGACAGTAACCTGTTTGCAGCCAAAGAACTGGCCAAGAAGTCAATGGTATTGTTACAGAACAAGGATAACGTACTTCCCGTGAAAGAGGGAAAGAAAATTGCCCTTATCGGCCCTTTTGCCAACCACAAACGGGAAATGTTAGGCTCATGGGTGCTTGCTCCCGACCCGAAACGTACCGTCACTTTCCTGGAAGGCTTGGAAAGCAGGTACGGAAAACAGAATATCTACTTCTCCCCCGGCTGCCGGATACACGAGGAGATACCTGACGGATTCAAGGACGCCATATCCCAGGCGCAAAAAGCGGATGTAATTTTCTACACAATGGGACTATCCCAAAAGGAAAGCGGCGAAGCGTCAAGCATGACTTCATTAAAACTGCCGGAAGTGCAGATGCAACTGCTTGAAAGGCTGAAAGCGACCGGAAAGCCGGTTGTTGTCCTGCTTGTGGTAGCGCGTCCCGTAGAGCTTAAAGAGGTGGCGGACAAGGTTTCCTCTCTCCTTCTCACCTGGAATCCCGGCACAATGGCAGGAACGGCATTAGGAGAAGTCGTAAGCGGCGATTACAACCCTTCCGGCAAGCTGACGATGACTTTTCCGCTAGTTACAGGACAAGTCCCCCTCTACTATAACATGAAGAATACGGGTCGCCCGCTAGGTCTGAAATCCATATCAAGCGAGAAGTACAAGTCACGTTATATCGACTGCCCGAATGAACCGCTTTATCCATTCGGATATGGCTTGAGCTATGCTACATTCGAGTACTCGGATATTCAGCCCTCTTCTGTCATTGCCGAAGAAGGTGACAAGCTCCAATTCAGCGTGACCGTCACCAATACCGGCAAAGTAGACGGTGAAGAGGTAGTCCAGCTTTATGTACGCGATATGAAAGGCAGCGTGACACGCCCGGTAAGGGAGTTAAAAGGCTTTAACAAGATTCTAATCAAAGCCGGAGAAAGCCGTAAAGTCTCTTTCACTCTTTCTCCCGAAGAGCTCTCCTTCACGCGCAAGGACATGACTTGGGGACAGGAAAAAGGTGAATACAAGCTATGGATAGGCGGGGACTCCAATGCAAGTCAGGAAGCCTCTTTTACCATTAAATAACTCCAGCTATTGACTTTCCCCTTTTTATTTTGTATCTTTGAAGAACCAAAATAAGAAAAAACAGTATGAGTTATATAAAAATCAAGACATAATAGCACATTATCAAACATATATTTCCATATATGGAAGAACTACGACGGGAGAAAATCAGTACTGATTTTCTCCCGTTTTGTTTATATTATTCTAATAGGATTCTAAAATTCCCCGAAAATAGTTTTTAATAAACTCGGATACCGTTTATAATAAACCCTACAACTATTTATTAAAAACTATATCCGGGTTTATTATAGAACTGTAAAGATATTATTGCTGAAAAAAGACAGACTTATTCATTTATGAATAAGGTAATCATTAAAGCAGTTAATCTTTTAAACAAATGACACATAATAGTTTTCTTACAACAGACAATCCATTACTGAAATCAAGATGATAATGTTGAGATTATGCCGCTTTACAAACAGCAATAAGAATAGGAGAAAAAGAAAAGCCCCGGAAGATTTCTCTTTCGGGGCTTTTCTTTGGTTGTCCTACCAAGATTCGAACTTAGACAAACAGAACCAAAAACTGTTGTGCTACCATTACACCATAGGACAAACTCATGTGCTTTCTGTTAAAAAGCGGTGCAAAGATAGAGGTTTGCAAGCAAACCTCCAAATATTTCATTCATTTTTTTACTTTGCTACCCGGTAAATCGTGAATTATTACTTCGCAATCAGCAGATAATAGTTCTTTTTACCGCGCTGAACAAGCAGATATTTCTCATCGAGCAGGTCAGCAGTTGTAATTACCTGGTCAAAAGCCGCCAGCTTCTCTTTATTCAACGAAACGCCGCCGCCTTGAACCAACTTACGCATTTCACCTTTCGAAGCAAATACAGCCGCATTATCGACAAATAGGTCTACTGCCTTCACTCCTTCTACCAATGCATCACGGGAAATTTCAAATTGGGGTACTCCTTCGAATACAGCCAGCAATGTGTCTTCGTCCAATTTGCGCAAAGCGTCGGAAGTGGCATTACCAAACAGAATGTTGGATGCGTCTACCGCTGCGTTGTAATCTTCTTCCGAGTGAACCATCACAGTCACTTCCTTGGCAAGACGCTTCTGAAGGATACGCAAGTGTGGAGCTGCCTGATGTTCGGCAATCAATGCTTCAATTTCTTCTTTTTCGATGGAAGTGAAGATCTTGATATAACGTTCGGCATCAGCATCACTTACATTCAGCCAGAACTGGTAGAACTTATATGGAGAAGTATAACGGGGATCCAGCCAGATATTTCCGGATTCTGTCTTACCAAACTTGCCACCGTCAGCCTTTGTAATCAGCGGACTAGTCAATGCGAAAACCTCTCCCCCGTTCGTACGACGAATCAATTCGGCACCGGTAGTGATATTTCCCCACTGGTCGGAACCACCCATCTGCAGTTTACAACCTTTTGTTTCATATAAATGAAGGAAGTCATATCCTTGAAGCAACTGATAAGTGAACTCAGTAAATGACAATCCGTCACGCGCCTCACCATTCAGACGACGTTTTACAGAATCTTTCGCCATCATATAGTTCACGGTGATATGTTTCCCTACTTCACGGACAAAATCAAGGAAGCTGAACTCTTTCATCCAGTCGTAGTTGTTCACCATTTCCGCATGATTGGGTGCATCAGAATCAAAGTTAAGGAACTTGCTCAACTGTTTCTTCATGCCTTCCATGTTGAGATGCAAGGTATCCTCTGTCAGCAAATTCCGTTCTGCCGACTTCCCGGAAGGGTCACCGATCATACCCGTAGCACCGCCGATCAGCACCAACGGCTTATGTCCGCAACGCTGGAAATGGCGCAAAATCATCACACTGCAAAGGTGACCGATGTGCAAAGAATCGGCTGTCGGGTCAAAACCGATATATGCTGTCACCTGTTCTTTGCTCAACAACTCTTCCGTTCCCGGCATGATGTCCTGCAACATGCCACGCCATCTCAATTCTTCTACAAAATTCATCGTATTACTCTTTTATTATTAGGTTTTTATTGTCTTCTTAATCCGATATGCGGCAAAAGTACGACTCTTTCTCGGAAGATACAACTCTTACGCCTTAAAAAAGACATTTTGAATATTTCTACGGATTGTCTCGCGCAATGCCTTCACTCCCACTCCACGCACTTCGGCTGCCCGGCACAGGATGTCTTCAATATCAAGCGAACTTTCGTCTGTCTCCAAAAATAAGCGTTCGTCGGGTATCAGCTTCATTGTTTCATCGGGATAATGTTCGCCTAATGAGAGATAGAATCCCTGTTTCAGCAACTGTGTCGCCTGCTCAGGCTTTCCCCGGAAGCCGTGCCATATCCAAGGTTGCTTGGGTTGAAACCGCTTCTTTGCTGCCAAAAGTTGCTCCATCGCTTTCACACAGTGGATTATCAACGGCAAACCGTATGTTTCAGACAGTTGTATCTGCATTACAAATGCCAGTGTCTGAAGCGCCATCGAAGCCTCTGTCAGTTTATCCAGCCCGGCCTCTCCTATAGCCACTACCTGTTTATTCGGCAATTGTTCGATAAGAAAATCAAGTTGTCGGTCGAAATTAGCCACTGTCAGCTTCCATGGATGGATACCGACAGAATAATAACAGTCTTCTTGAAAAGACGAATCTTCCAATAACCGATAATTGATGATGGATTTACTTTCAGAATCGGCTTCCTGTCTATGAGTATGAATATCCAGAATAGTATCAATCATCTTTCCTTCCATATCTGATTCTTTATTTTAGTTATTTCAAGGCACAGGGTCATAGCCGGAGCCACCCCAGGGGTGACATCGCAGGATACGCCGCACAGTCAGATAAAACCCTTTCACGGGGCCATGCTTCTTAATCGCTTCGACTGCATAAGCCGAGCAGGTCGGCGTAAACCGGCATGAAGGGGGTGTCAGCGGAGATATACAAATCCGGTAAAAATAGATGGGGATAAGTAACAGGAGCGAAAACATCCTGCTTAAAAATCCTTTCACAGATACCCACATAGCGGATATCCCGGAACCACGGGATTTCATGAGGATAGTTTTTCGGAGATGCGCAAAAGCGCTATTTTCATTTTCTCTTCCAATTCGGCAGTAGCTATAAGCTCGTCCGACAGATAGATAAAGGCGATAGCCAGACGCTGTTCCCGGCGTTGCAGCTCACCTATCAGAAATTCTTTGTTTTTCCGGTAGGCTTCACGTATCTGACGTTTCACCCGATTGCGCTTTACCGCCCGTTTGAACCGCCGTTTCGATACGCTGATCAGTATGGAAGCCGAGACCTCGCCTTGTTCGACGGGCATATATACAACACGTATCGGAAAGATGGAAAACGACTTCGAAACGCCGCCCTCAAACATCTTTCCGATCTGTATTTTACTGTTCAGCCTTTCGGCTTTGCACAAAGTATATATACCCACTCTGTTTATTTATTGTTTTCCTTGATAAACATGTCAAGTGCGGCAGTCATTGACGGAGCCTGCACCGTAGGCGCTTCAAGGTCCAGACGAAGTCCGGCATCACGTACAGCTTGTGCGGTAGTGGAACCGAAAGTTCCGATCTTAATCTCTTTCTGATTAAAATCGGGGAAGTTTTTCTTCAAAGAAGTCACTCCTGCCGGGCTGAAGAACACCAACATATCATAATCAAACTCTTCTTCTGACGTGAAGTCGTTGCTCACCGTACGGTACATCACAGCTTCTGTATGCTGAATACCATTCTTGTCGAGCAGATTTTTCACATCATCATTGTGTACGTCCGACATTGGGACGAGGTATTTCTCTGTCTTGTGCTTCACGATGGAAGGAACGAGATCTTCAATCTTTCCGGTAGCGCCAAAGAAGATTTTACGCTTGCGGTACTGTACATACTTCTGGATGTACAATGCCACCGCCTCCGTCACGCAGAAATACTTCATTGTCTCGGGAATAGCGACACGCATTTCGGTACATAAACTGAAAAAGTGGTCAATAGCATGACGCGAAGTGAATATAACGGCAGTGTGGTCGAGAATCGAAATTTTCTGTTGCCGAAATTCTTTCGCCGAAAGACTTTCAACCTTAATAAACGGCCGGAAATCTATTTTTACGCCATACCTCTCAGCTATGTCGTAATAGGGAGATTTCTCTGACGCAGGCTTAGGCTGCGACACTAGTACTTTTGTAATTTTCAACGTCCTAAAATTTTATTAGCAAAATATTGTTCATTTGAATCATACCTTGGTAGAGTAGCAGACAAGGTACTATTTCTAGAGCGCAAAAGTACACAATTAAAAGGAAAAGGCCACTAAATTGATGAAAAAAAAGCTTTATCCACTTATAAAACATCAATATTTTAGCGAAAATTAGAATAATTGAACCAATTACAATCAAATTGATAAGACTTAGATCAAAATAAACTAGAAAAAGTACGAACGGGAAAAGGGCAAATCCAGCATAATATATGAGTGTAGAATAAGATTCCAACCATAGATTTGTCCTATTTTCATCAAAAAAAGTCCATCCCAAGAACATGTAAAGCAACCATTTTAGTAAGAAATATGCCAAGCAAAGACCGACATAAATTCCGAGTAAAAGGAGAGGGGACACATGGTTCATCAGAGCAGGACAAGTATCATGAAAATAATTAAAAAATGTGATTCCTGCCAACACGCAGGTTTGCAATACGAGTACAAGAAGATAGCGCATGTCAGCCGCCGTGGAGCTATCAAAGATGCTCGTCCGCTCCCGATGCAGCACAAAGTCTTTCACTTGCTGCGAAAGAAATCTCTTTCCACGTGCCAAAGCGATGGAAGAAAGGAAGAAGCAAGCCAGCAACGTCAACGAGATTGCGTCATCCGTACGGGGAGAATAGGGGATAGGGGTCCCCTCAAAGCCTGATTCAACTTCCTGCGCAGTATGAGCCGCAGTCAATTGCAAACTATCACTATCCGCCTTTGCCGAGGCAGTCTGCCCTTGTTGGAATAGCGGCAGAGTATCAGCGCGTTGGATACTTAGCGTATCGCCTATCATATGGCTGCGAATTTACGAATGGAAACATCCCACACCGGAGTCTCATAAAGCAATTCTACGGCTTCTTCAGGTGTCCGGGCCACTTTCCATATATCTCCATGCTGTTGACGCATAAAGTTCTCCTCAATAGCCTTTTCCAGCATTTCCAGCAGTGGATCAAAGAACCCGTTTACATTGAGAATAATAATAGGATTAAGATATAATCCCAATTGCTTCCAGGTAATAATCTCAAGCAGTTCTTCAAGCGTTCCGCATCCGCCCGGCAGTGCAATGATGCCATCACTCAAATTCGCCATCTTCCGCTTGCGCTCGTGCATGGATTCCACTTCAATCAGTTCTGTCAATCCTGTATGATGCCAGTTCTGCTCTACCATAAAATGAGGGATTACTCCGGTCACTTCTCCACCATTCTTCAAGACTGCATCTGCCACAGAGCACATCAATCCGATACTACCGGCTCCGTTAATCAAACGAATATGATGTTCGGCAAGCAAACGGCCGAGTTCTTCGGCTGCTTGAAAGTAGACGGAATCTATCTTGGTACTGGAAGCACTATATACGCATACGGAGTTTATTTGGTTCATCTTCATCACACTATCCATGAGTTTTTTATATCGTAGGCGCAAAATTACGAAAAAATTCTGTTATTCACATTTATCTTAATCAGAGATAACAGATATACCTGCTTTCTCATATTGAGCATACTGATTGAGCATACTGGCCTATTACGCTCAAAAAAAAATCTTGGACTTCTGAATCAGAAGTCCAAGAGCCTTTCTCACAGAGAATACATCTATTGCAGATATCGCATCTGCAAACAGATGTATCTAATTGCCGCTGAATGAACTTTTATTCGAATAACCAGTTTGTTCGAACACCCTACCAGCTTTCAGCAAAGCAATTATTATAAGTGATTTTATTTTCAAAATATACCTAATAACTATTATATGCCTTTCGCAAGGAACATTAAACCCACGAGTCAAAATAACCGATTCTTTCCCCTTTCGGTCAACATCTAATCGCCAATCGCCGTTTCAGCAATGCACTATATATTCAATAGCGGGGCCTTAATAGTTAATAATTTAGGTATATTTATCTAGTTGCAAATATATCTATTACAGAGATTAGTCTAATTCAAACTCTCCGGCATAGGTTTCAGTCGGAAGTTGTATTTCTACAATATACTTACCTTTCTCTTCACCTGCAAGATTAATATTAACCTTTTGTACATTCAAATCAGTAGATGAATAAACAACTTCTTCCGTTTCTGCATCTTTTATGATGATTGTTACAGAAGTAACAGGTATAACAAGATCAATGGTTACCATTGGGCTTTCAACAAAAGCAATAGGTATAATAGGAATAGATCTATGTTGTGCCTGAGTTTTATTTCTTAGTTCAATCTGACGCAAAGATTTCATTTCTCGTGCAAAGGAAGTTGTGTTTACCTGAAGTAAAATGGTCAACAATAACAGAAGTAAGAATTTAGCTTTCATAATAAATTGAGTTTAAAATTTCGCCCCAAAAATACATAGTTGATATAAAAAAAACGATTTTTATGTGGTAACAATGGTAACAGGACACTATATTTTACAGATTATCAATGCTAAATACATATTCAAACATCCCTGCATCCATTTTATTCTTAATACGATTCTTACGTGTTTTAAGAGCATCTGATGTAGTATCCATTAATTCCATAATAACAGTTTTGGAACAATGAAGTTTGGAAAGAATACAATAAAACAAATCGTCATGAGTTAAAGTTGGACAACATTCTTGCAAATTCGTCATCACATCAATAAATGTTTTGCATATAACAGCGTGCATCTCCGCTCTCAAATTACGCATCACTAATAATTGCTTAGGAGTCGCTTTCTCCAAAGCTTCCATTTTACTGTAATAATCAGTATTCTGAAACACAGACACACATAATTGAAACTGTTGTTCTCTCAACTCGGACATTTTCTTATTAACAAGTTCCTTATTGGACTCAGAAACGTCTTCCTCTTTTAGTAACATAGTATCTACTCGTTTTTGAGTTAACTCATGTTGCAAAGCTATATAACGCTTTTTTCGTTTCCTATCATTCCACATAAAGGAAAAAACACATATAACCATCAAAGAAAGAAATGCAACAATCAAACTACCAATTAATATTTTAGTACGCTCCGACAACACTCTTTTATGCTCTTCCAATTGATGCTTATCCATAAGTCGATTAAGTTCCTCATTATCAGCAATCACCTGAATTGAATCATAAAGTATCTTATATGCATCAATATTTTCTGCTGCAACCTTCCATTCACCTTTTTTCTTCGCAACCTGATACATACCGTCATAACAAGCAACTTTACCATAAATATCAAGCTGATCTATATTCCTGCAGTAAAAATAGCTAGCAGAATCAATCTTATTCAAATTAAGCATAACTTTTGCTTTTAATAAACAAGCATTAAAAGACCTATTATAATCCATTATTGCAATCGCTTTTGATATATATCTATCTGCTTGAATATAATCCTTTTCTTCACTATAAACCATAGCTAAATCATGATAAAGTGCACCTATCAGATTAGAATCTTGATCTGCCAATGCACAATCAAGAGCATATTCATAATAGTATAGTGCACTATCTTTCTCATTCTGCAACAAAAATGTACGCGCAATACCCCTCAGTGGATATATTTGTTCACTTTTCCCTTTCAATATCTGATAAGCTGAGCGATAAGCCTCTGCTGCTACACTACTCAAATCTTCTTCCTCATAGCATTCCGCCAAATTATCATATATCATCGCCAAGAACTCATCTTTAACAGGCATCAATCGAATTGCCGTCAAGTATTCTTCTACAGCAAAAGAAGTATACCCCATATCCCGATAAGTAGCTCCCCAATAATAATGAGCCTTTGCAGCATACAAACTCTTTTTTCTATCGCCATAGTACTCAACAGCCGTTTTTATCAACGAATCATTCTCTAAAGGAATATAATTCTTATACTTCGCTTGCGTAAGTAACAACGCATAAAGCGCCCTATCAGTACGTGGTAGTTTTTGTGGGGAAGAAATAGATTCCAATATAAATAACGCACTATCAGGACGTGCTTCCATTAATGAATCAGCACACAATAGTAATGGATTCTTCACAGAAGAAGAGCAAGAAGACAAAGATATAGACGACAGAATACCACCTATACCGATAAATAAGCATAAAAAGACCAATAAATGGCGTCTGAGACAGAAATACTTTACTTTCATCTGGCAATTGTTCGTTTCATGAAGCAAAAGTAGCAAATTCCCGCAAGACGTACTTAGTATCCAAAATACATTTATTTAAATATAACTTATAAAAAACAAGAGTCACAACCCCATCTTCCCGTGAAAGGAAGGTGAAATTGTGACTCTTTTATACAACAAGCCAGGCTCTAAAGAGACTTACAGAGCGAAAGCGGCTTTAATTTTATCAACATAATCAAGCTTTTCCCATGTAAAGAGCTCAACGTCTACCGTTTTCTCACCCTCATAACGGGAAGAGAATTTCTTCGTAACCACTTGCGGTTCACGTCCCATATGACCATAAGCGGCAGTTTCCTGATAAATAGGATTACGGAGCTTTAAACGTTCCTCAATAGCTTTCGGACGAAGGTCGAACAACTGATCAATGATACGGGCAATTTCGCCATCAGTCATATTCACATGAGAACGGCCATAAGTATCCACAAATATGTTAATCGGACGAGCCACACCAATAGCATAACTTACCTGTACAAGCATTTCGTCTGCTACTCCTGCAGCCACCATGTTCTTAGCGATATGGCGTGCCGCATAAGCCGCGCTGCGGTCTACCTTGCTAGGATCTTTTCCTGAGAAAGCACCGCCACCGTGAGCACCCTTGCCACCGTAAGTATCAACGATAATCTTACGACCTGTCAGACCGGTATCTCCGTGAGGGCCACCGATAACAAACTTTCCGGTAGGATTGACATGATAGACAATCTTATCATTGAACAATGCCAATACCTTGTCATGATGGATAGAAGCAATCACACGAGGCATCAGAATCTCAATCACATCACGGCGGATGATAGACAACATTTCTTCGTCAGCTTTCAACTGAGCGGCTTGCGAGTCATCTTCCGGCTGGATAAAGTCATCATGTTGCGTAGAAACAACAATTGTATCAATGCGGACAGGGGTTCCGTTGTCGTCATATTCGATAGTAACCTGGCTTTTCGCATCGGGACGGAGATAAGTCATCACCTTGCCTTCACGACGGATATCAGCCAGCACTTGCAGAATGCGGTGTGCCAAATCAAGAGAAAGCGGCATGTAGTTTTCCGTTTCATTTGTTGCGTAGCCGAACATCATACCTTGGTCGCCCGCGCCCTGTTCCATCGGATCCTGACGCTCTACACCACGGTTGATATCGGGGCTTTGCTCATGAATAGCGGACAATACACCACAAGAGTTACTTTCGAACATGTACTCTCCCTTGGTATAGCCGATTTTCTTAATCACTTCGCGTGCGATGAACTGGAGATCAACGTACGCTTTTGTTTTCACTTCACCCGCTAGCACCACTTGCCCGGTAGTCACTAGTGTTTCGCAAGCTACTTTCGAACTGGGGTCGTAAGCCAACAGTTTGTCAAGCACGGCATCCGATATTTGATCGGCTACCTTGTCGGGGTGTCCTTCTGACACCGATTCGGATGTAAATAAGTATCCCATCTTTGTTAAATTAAAAATTAAGAATTGAGAATTAAAAATAATAGGGTAGGAGAGGTGAGTGCTGCAAGGAGTAAACCGCAAAGCGTCGGTAAGACGTGTTTTAGCATTTTTTTCCGTGGTTGCAAGCTACTCAAATCTGTCCACACTTTCATTTCGGTTGCAAAGATAAAGAGATTTCGGAGATAATGAGTATCTTTGGCGCGTATTTAACACATAAATATATTTAAAATGATTCTAAATAAGAAAGTAAGAACACTTTTCGTGCTGGCACTCTATGTCGGATTCACGATTGCCATTTACGCCATTGTCTGCCACTTCATCAACCGCGAATTCCAGGATATTGAGTTGCTGTATGCAATACTGATAGGTTGTCTGGCTTATCTGCCGAGGTTTATCGCAGAAAAGAGAAAAAAATAAGAAAAGGATATGTTCCGGTCTTCAGTACCGGAGACATATCCTTTTTAAAAAACATCCCTTATCAGTCTCTTATTTCAGCAATGAATCAATCATTTCTTTCGCTTCCGGGTTAGAAGGGCGGGACGCATAAGCAGTGACTATATTAAAATCCTTGTCAATCAGGACAAAACGGGGAATATAATAAATAGACCAGCCGCTGTGCATTGTCTTATCAACACTGTTATATTGGCTAAGCTCTTTTTTATGTGCGGTAATGAACCGTTTCCACGCTTTCTTGTTCGCATCCGTTGAAACCGGCAGGAAAACAACATCCTTACCAGCATATTCTTTACTTAACGACTCGAAATGAGGAGATTCCTGAATACACGGGCCACACCATGTAGCCCAAAAATCAACATAGAGCACTTTCCCCTTGAAATCGGAAAGATGGCGGACAACTCCCGCCGTATCAGTCAGTTCAAAGTCAATGGCCGGCTGTCCTTTCAGTAATCGGCTCGCCTTTACTATCATGCCATTCAGTTCGACCGCAAAATCCTTATACTGCAGATTATCGGCAAAATTCTTCATCTCAGACAACGACTCATTTGTCACTTCCTGACGCAACTTATTTACATATTCGGAAGAATTGAACAAAGCTTGAATACGCGGAGTAAAAGCAATGCCTTCCGTCCATGTTTTCATAGAAGCCAAATAAGGAGCATTCACCTGGCTCAGCACACTACGCACCACATTCACATCCAGATACCTGTCATCAACCAAGTTTTTAATCCGCTCCTTTACCTCTTCAGTCAGAGTATTGTAAAAAGAATCGACTTTCTGCATAGCCTGCTCCCGATCCTTCACTCCAGAAGTAAGCCGGGAATAAGAAGGATAAGACAAATAGCTGTTTACAATATCCGCATTGATACGCGCATTCTCCATATCCTTGAAGTCCTTGCTTACGTTTGTCAAAGCTTCCAACTGTGCACGCCGGATACGTGCCAGACTGTCGATAGTAGTCCGCGTAGCGGCAAAATCAGCACGTATATTATCTCCACTTTCAAGGAAAGACCCGCCATGCGGGAAAAGACGCCCTTTCATATATACGTTCGCTTCCGCTCCCTTTCCATTGAACACCGCTTCCCCATTATTCTGTGTGATTTTTATAGTCAAATCATCACCCGGAGTCAGATATACCGTGTTACGGTTTATATTAAAATAGGCAGGCTTATCAAGTTCAATGACAGTGTCGAAGTTACCTTCCGCATCCGTTTTCAACATGATATTACGACTTTCGCCCAGCATAGAAGCAGCCCCGTCAAAGCGCATCGGAACATCAGTAGTTCCCATGTCCACCAGTTGCCCTTTGAGATGCACCTTATTGCCATCTACGGTGCCAGCAAGCATATTGCAACAGATAAAAGAAGCTGCAACAGCTGTCAAACCAGAAAATTTCAAAGAATTCATCATAAAAATAGTTCTATTTTAGAATTTAATAAATAAGTTACACATCCAAAACTCCAATCCCTTAAATAAATGTCACGTCTTTAATCTTCCCGAAGCCCTTATGCTCCTGAACGGCAGGATACATTGTATCATTATCCACTTTTCCGGCTGTGTTCAACTGAAGAACCACCACTTCACCGGTGCCATCCGGCAAGTTCACTCCGGCAGCCATTGTACGCTCGTACGGATGTCCGTAGATTTCCGTCCCATCCGGCATATCACTTATATACAGAGCTTCTTCATAAGCCATCTGCAAACAAGAAATCTCCGCATTGGGATTAGGATGCTGGTAAATAACCGTCGAACTACCTCCGGTCACAGCAAAATCCAATTTATAGATTTTATTACCTACGGCATAGAACAGAATATTGCTGTATTCCCAACTTGAAGTCATCGGCGTGTTTGTTGTCACCCCAGCCGGTGTGTCGATAGAATACAAGTTAGTCACCGGAATGTCATCGGGGTCACTACTATTCGTCATAGGATAACCGTGGAATACGTACACTGAGGACTTACCTGTATTTTCGTTCAGCAAATAAGCATTTACAGCCATACGTTGCCATGCCGCCATAAGAGACTTACCGTACCAATATCCGGCTGTGAAGTCTACCAGTTTCAAATCGGGATTGACTGCGGAAGGATCAGCCGCATTCTTCGGATTATTCGGAACAACCTGTATCGTCCCCCTTTTAGAAGGCGCCGCACCGGTATGTGTACTACCCGACCAGTTATTCTGGCTTTGAATGTTCAGTTTCAAGAAGCGGTGGTTCTTGCTGTCGAAAGCAATGCCCGCCGTAGGAACAGGATATGCTTTTTCGATATAATAATCGCCTGCCGCCGCCACTTCATTGTCCGGATACATTCCATACATCAGCACACTATACATACACCCCTGGAACACTTTTCCATGACTACATAGGAAGCCTGCCTGATAGCTGTTGCCGAAACTTACATCATCACTGCCGAAACCCTCTATTTCTCCGGGATAAATAATATGATCCCAATTACCCAGCAATATAAAATTCTCCGCCTGATTCAGCAAGCCGGACTCTTCTTGGTTGGTAGTGCTTACATACAACTGTGTATTAGTAATCAACCCCAGCCAGCTAGAAGCCTCATAACTCGATACAGGCACTTGCCGCCTGCCCAATGCTACGGATTTTCCGGTAAGCGGCTCTTGTTTTATCTCCTCATTTTTCGCCCTTTCCTTTGTCAATGCGTCGGGAGTGACAATCATTGCTCCATTAGCATATTCCACACTACCCAACTCCGCATGCCCGTCGATATCATGCAACACTATCCAGGAATTTTCAAAAGGTTTGATAAGTTTCAGGTTAACAGGATACATATCAGTGACTCCTGTCTGATTGTCCGTCACGTAAAAACGGAAATAATAATTATAAGAAAACGTCTTCGTGTCATTCGGGTCTATCGTGATAGTGACGCTTTGCCCGGTACTTACCGTTTCTCCAAACTTCTCACCGCCTTGATTGGTTCTCCTGTCCATCTTCCATAAAAATGAGATATCAGACAAATCAGTGCTACCGTCGCTCAATGTCACCTTAGGAGTGATAGTATATTCAATGGCTTCTTCCGGCTGTTTGATTCCGTAGTTGTTGTCCACTTCCACCAATACCCGGTGGTAAGGCTGATAATCGTAGTTGCCTTTATCTTCATAACAAGAACTTACTGCCAATAATGTAAGTACCGTCAATATCGTATAAATTAGTTTCATATGGTTTCCTCCTCTTTCTATTTCACTTCTGCCGGTTCAAATGTAACAACGGTGCCGTCAGGCTCAGTCAGTGCCCCATGTTTGGCATTATATACGTTCAAGGCTTCCTTCAATGTTTCCACATTATCAGGATTATCAAAGCCTATCCCAAATCCATAAGGGGTATATACAAAAATTTGAGTAGTACGGTCTTTAAAGACAGACAAAATAAAACGTACTTTCACCGGGCCGTAAGTGCCGATATAAGAGGCGAACGCGTTATTCCACTCCTCTTCACTTTCAACCCCCATATTCTCCTGAGAGATTTCATACTCGTCCGATGCCTTCAAAATAATGGACTGACGCTCTTCAGAGCCAGCCACTACATCCGAATTTGCATAATCGAAAGTGATTTTCACCTGATACTCCTTATTATAGACAGCAGGACGTTCTACCAGCACCGCCATCCTTACATAATATTCTCCCGCCTTGATGACGGAGTCCTTGGGCAATACCAATGTCGGTGTATCATAGCCTTCCACCGACTCATAAGCAAGATTCACCCGCAAAGGATGTTCCTGCAACATTCCTTCCAACTTAGCCTTCACGTACACAGTATCATATTTGTCCGTGAATTGCCCCTTTTTATAATGAGCAGCAAAATTTGAAGTATATCCCATCTGGTTGGGATCGTCCGGATCATCCTGGCTATTCGGCATATCCCCCAATTGATACTCCTGTGAGGTAAAATTTATGGCAGGCTCTCCTATGAAAGAATGTACTTCTTCTTTCGTACAAGAAGAATAAAAAAGCACAGCCAGCACAGTTAGATATAAGTGATATATAGTTTTCATAACGTCTTTATAATTTGTTAATCATCAAATGCCTCCCAAAGCTTTCTCGTCATCAGGAATAGGGAAACGATAGTTGCTTTCAGTCATATTGTTGACAGGGCAAAATTGGAACGTTTTATATCCCAACCGTTTGTAGAAATACCACAACTGTCCTTCTCCATACAGTTCCTTCCGGTATTCTTTCTCTATTTCCTTCATCTTCTCGTCTTCACCGGCAAAAACCTCTATGTTGGAAAGCCCCCTGGCACTTCTGACAGTAGACAGCGTTTCTGCCGATTCACTCAAATCCGCCGTACATTCGGCAAGAATATAGTACATTTCCGGCAGGCGGATAAGCGGCATCAGGTTTTCTATTGCCGGAGAAAACAATCCGGTCTGTCTGAATTTAAGGATGTATGAACCGGTATTGGAGATGGTGAATCCCTGTCCTTCCTTCATACGCATATCATTATATCCGTCGGCTTCCGTATCGAACAGTTCGTAAACCCTGTCCCTATTCTTGATAAAATACGCATTGGTCATCCCAGCTTTGAAATCCAAGTCAATCTGGTCATCGTACTTCTCGGAATCCATACTCAACGCGAATATAAGTTCTGTGGAACAAACGGGGTCGGTAGCATTATCCGTAACCAGCGTGAACAAGTGGCTGTTTCCCTTGGATGCCTTAATCACCTGGTCAGCATAATCCGCCGCCAATACTTTAGATTGTGCATCCCCCTTATAAAGGTAAACACGGGCAAGGACCGCCTTTACGGCAAACTTATTCATACGGTTGAAACGATAGTCCAGGAAAGGGTCAAGCCCTTCCTCATACGAACCTGCTGTCGGGAAAGAGATATTCATCGGATCATTTTCCAGCAACCTTTCAGCTTCTTTCAGAGTAGCAATAAGATTGTCCACCAGCTCAGAAGCAGGCATCAGCCGGACTATGGAACGGTCGAATTCTGTCCGGTAAGGCAGAGTGGGAGAAGACGGATTATCTTTATAGACAGGGCCGAACATACGAAGCAGGTCGAAATAAAGAAAAGAGCGCAATCCCAGCATTTCACCTTTCATAATGTCCCGGTAACCGTCGCTTGTCACAACATTCCCTTTCGTTTCAAGATTGGTGAGGAAATTGTTGATATTGGCTATGATATTATAATGTCCGCCCCAGAATTTATTGGTATAATTCTCTGTCTGGTTGGACGGGAATGTGTACCAGTCCGTCCGCGTATAATCCAGCGTTTCCGTATCCGACTGAGTGTCGTAACGCTGTGCCAGAATATCCATAAAGCCATAAGTCAACTGTCTGCCATAGAGCGAAACATCACACATAGCCATATAAATACCAGTAAGCGCTTCCTTGAATCCCTGCTCAGTACTGAACAGTTCTTCTTCCTTTATATTGTTCTTGGGATTTACATCCAGCCAGTCGCTACACGAAGTGGCAAGCAGCAACAGGCAACATACAGATATATTTATTATTTTCTTCATAAGGCAAATAAATTAAAAAGTTAGATTCAGCGACATGGATACTTGACGTGACATCGGATATTCCGTACCACGCTCCACTTTCACCGTAGACCAGTGAAAAAGGTCTTCCATATAAAATCCTACGCTGGCACTACTCAACCCGAGTCTCTCCAAGAACTTGTCGTAACGCTTCTCAAAGCGGTACTGAATATTAATAGTGTTCAGCACCAGCTCGTTATCATCCATGATAAAACGTGAACTGGCTTTTGTGGTATTTCCGTTTACCGTCTCCGACAGGGACTTGTATTTTGCCACATCACCCGGTTGGAGCCAACGCTCGGTATAAGCACGACGGTCTACATTACTATAAATGTCAGCATTCTCCACTTTGTCGAGCAGCGTCTTGTTATACACCTGTCCGCCGAACTTATAGCGGGCGGCTACGCTGACACTAAGTCCGCGCCAGTTGAAGTTTACCCCCAACGTACCCATCAGGTCGGGTTCGGTATCCCCTATCGGCACTTGGTCGGATGCGTCCCACGTACTCTTGCGGTTGCCATTACGATCCAGAAAAACTTCACGTCCGGTGATAGGGTCGATTCCCAATGAACGGACAGTCCAAATCATTGTTTGTGAATATCCCTCTTCATAGCGAGGCATGGGACGGCTCAGCTTGTTCGGATTGTCGGGGTCTTCCTGCATCATCTCCTGATTACGTGCACGCATGGCATTGGAAATTTTCTTAATTTTATTCTTATTGTGGCTTCCGTTGGCAATAATACTAAAGTTCATCTGTTTGGACGGATTGTAATAAGGCATCACACGCAAGGTGAACTCATATCCGACGTTAGAGATATTACCGACATTATCTTTCATCGTACTAAATCCCACAGAAGGCGGCAATGAATAATCAAGCACCGTATTCTTAGTGTACTTATTGTAGTATTCAAAACGTCCGCTCAACTTATTCTTGAACATGCTAAAGTCAACTCCCGCATTGAAAGAGTTCGTAATCTGCCATTTCAGATCCGGATTTCCCATACCGTAGAGCATCGTTCCCACCACGTCCGAACCTTGATAAATACGCATACTATTGGCGTAAGAGTACATCTGCAATGCCTGATAGGCAGAGAATCCCTGCTCACCGGTCACACCGTAAGTGGCACGCAAAACCAATTCATCGAATATCCCCGTCTTCCTAATCCAGGACTCCTTGTGGAGATTCCAGCGCGCGCCGGTCGACCAGAACGGAGCAAGCCTGTTATTGCTTCCAAACTCAGAAGAAGCATCCAAACGACCGTTCACATCGACAGCATAACGCTGGTCATATGTATAACTGACGGTAGCCACCGCCCCCAACGCACGTGTAGTACTTTCATCTCCCGTAGTTTCTTTCATCTTCGCACCCAAGAATACTTCGTCCATATTATCATTGGGAAAACCCGTCACATTGACACCCGCTGTATGATTCTTGGTTTCGGTCACATTATAACGGAAAAAAGTAGAAAGCAGATGCTTGTTTTTCCATATCTGATTGAAGCTGGCAGTGAAAGCCAAATCGTACTGCAACGAAGTGGCATTACTCCACAGATAGCTCCCTCTGTCCTCAAGCGGTAAAAGTTCTCCCGTCTGAAACTCAGTATGATTGGCAGACTTGAAAATATCCGTATCCGACTGGGTCTTTGTGACAGTAAGATCCATAGCAAGGCGCAAATTACTCATCGGAGAATATTCAGCGCGGAAAGCGTCACGCACTTCAAAAGCAGTATTGCGGTCTTTCGTGTTATAAAGTGTATTATACATCGGATTTGTCACATATTTCCCGGAAGAGAAATCATACATATCCAAAGGTTCTTCCAGATAGAGGGGAATATTTCCCTTTTCGTCGCGTATCGTATAATACGGATTCAACGAAGCATACTCCTTAAAACTTCCATAAGGAGAAGTTCTGTCGGACACGTTATAATCCACATAAGCAATATTACTGATTAACAATCCTTTGTAACGATAACGAATGTCCAGACTGACACTCTTCCCGCTAAGTCCTGTCTGCTTCATCACACCGGGAGCCTCATTAATACCCGCATAAAGTTTATAACGGAGACTCTCATTACCGCCTTCAAGGTTAATGCCATGGCGATGAGCAAACACTGTCTGCAAAGGCTGTGACAGCCAGTACGTATTTACCCCGCGCTTTACATTATAGAGCTTGTTGGCATAAGACGCCAGCCTGCCGGCAGACGATTCTCCCGTGTAATACTCGTCGTAAAGCCCGGCACGCCTTTCCAGCTCCAGTTTTTCGGCTGCATTAAGCAGGTTGTAATCTGTCAAATCAGGATATTCCACTTTGTAATTTCCATTGTAGGTGACGCGCAACTTGCCCGCTTCCGGCGCTTTCGTCTCCACGACAACTACACCATTGGAAGCCTGCGAACCATAAATAGCCATCGCCGCAGCATCTTTCAGCAAAGTGACACTGGCAATCTGGGCAGGATCCAAGTCCATAATCTTTGTCACGCTTACCCCAATGATACCATCCAGCACAAACAATGGCTGATTGGGACGAGTATCCACATCACCACGCATGATAATTGTCTCATCCGTAGAGTAATCTCCCATGCTGGACTGTCCGCGCATATTGAAATTCGGAACCGAACTGGGATTGGAACCGGAAATCATACTCTCCTCCATCCGGAAACCGGGGTCAAGCATCTGAATGGCGTTCAGGACATTTCCCGAAGTCAGTTTACGAATCTCCTCACCGGACATCCGATTAGCCGAACCGGTAAACCCTTCTTTCTTCCGTTCGAAAATACCTGTCACCACCACTTCATCTACCGCATGTGCGTCATCTTTCATCACAATGGCAAGAGGCTTCCCGGCAAAGGGGACAGACACCTTCTGCATACCGATATAAGAAAAATGTACAGTCTTTACCTGCTTGCCTTCGGGCACAGCAATAGTAAACTTCCCATCCATATCGGTAGCACCACCTACCGACGGGTCATCCGTCCGGACATTTACCCCGGGAAGCGGCTCTCCATTAACATCTTTCACCTGTCCCGTGATTTTCCGCGTAGCCTGCCGCTTTATCAACAAGACCGACACATACTTGCCGTTAATCCTGAAAGAAAGCGGAAAAGAAGTAGTGATAGCCACCATAGCTTCTTCCACCGTTTTTTGTTTCAGGTTGATAGTCACCTTGAAGTTCTGGACTTCATTGTAAGTGAACAGAACTTTAAACCCTGAAGCTTCCTCCACTTTCTTCAACACAGAAGGCATAGCTTCGTCATGACACACTAAGTCAAACCTCTTCGAACCATTCTGCGCTAAAGCTTGCCTTACAGGCAAACCGGCGAACAAAAAGACCACCAACGCTATCACGATTGAATTCAAAAGAGTTCCTCTCTCGCTTAAATAATCTTTCATAAATCCAACATATTGAAAAATTAAAATTTATATTACTACGAAAGATTAAGCAAGATAGTCCCAACAAAACATTATTTTTTTCATTCTGACGGTCATTTTCTTTTTTTCATATCAGAAAGAAAGGCTCTAAAACACTTCCTCATCCATTGTGAACAACAGGCGCAATCATAAAAAAAAGAAAATAAAATCCCGTTGATGAACAAAAATGTCCACCAAACTAATAAAACATGAACTAAAAAAGATATTTATTCGCGCTTACGAACAGTTATTTTATTTTCTCCGTCCTTTGTTACGGAAAGATATTGGTAAAGGTTCAGATTTTCAATGACACTGTCTATGGTCTCGCTCCTGTCGGCAACGAAATGAAGGCGCTGCTCTTCAAGCAAGGAATCCTGCTCCATCTCTATCGTCACGTTATACCAGCGTCCCAAATCTTTCAGGATGTCGCTCAGATGAACATTATCATAATAGAAATAACCTTCCATCCAATAAGTATAATAGCTCACATTCACCTGGTGAACCTGAAAATCGTCATCCGTACAGGTAATGTCATCGCCGGGAACCAGCAGAACTTCCCGGTCAATTCCGGGAAGATGTACTTTCACCGAACCTTGCACCAACGTGACGTGTGCCTCAGAATCTTTATATGCTTTCACATTGAACTCCGTTCCCAACACTTCAGTCGTCATTTTATCCGTAATAATCACAAAAGGATGCTGTTCGTCACGCGCCACCTTGAAATACGCCTCTCCTTCAAGAGTCACAGTACGCCGGGAACCGGAGAAACGTGTAGGAAAAGAAAGGCGGCTGGATGCATTCATCCATACTTCCGTCCCGTCACTCAGCACAATCTTATAAACCTGCCCACGGGGAATAGAGACAATATTACGGCATACTTTTTCAACAGACGCACGGGTATAGTCGGCTTCGGTAGCCGAAAGCACCACCCCTTCTTTCTCAATCCTCGCCTTTGAGATATTTGGCAAAGGCGTTTCTGTCTTTTCTTCCGAAGAGATATCCTCCTCAATCACGGAAGCCTGTTTCACCGGCTCCGTCTTCACCAACACTGCCACTTGCTTCTCGTGCAACGTAGTCGCCACATTGCTCCACAGTAAAAATACAGCAATCAGCAAAGCTGCTGCGGAAACGGAGAACAATATAAATGACCGGAGTTTCCGGGACTTCTTCTTTTCTTGCTGGACACGGCTGCTGAACTTCTTCCACTCCTCTGCGCCTGATGGTTCTTCAAACTGCAAACGGAGAAATGCCTGCTCGCACTCATACTGCAAACGCTCCTCCTGGGGAGTACTTACGTCCTGATAATCCTCACAACAGTTACTATCTTGTTTATTATCTTGCTCACTCATATAGTTTTTGCTGTTTTTCTATGATATTTATAATTCTATCAATGCATTTCTATCTACTACACGTAATTACTACGAATCAAACATTACTTTAGTCACTATAATTACCACCTTTTTTATACTTTACAGAAAAATACTGCCGAATAATGTTCAGCCCTTTCATCACATGTTTGCGCACACCACTTTCCGAAAGACCGGTCAACTGTGCCACTTCGCGATACATTTTCTTATAAACATAACATTGTTCCATCACCGTACGTGTCAGGGGCGGCATTTCCTCTATCAATCGCATAATAACAACAATACGCGCCTCACTTTCCCGTCGGTCGTCATCGTTCCACTCACGAAGCATCGACAAGTAAGACTGTTTGTTATCTTCCTGCTTTTCCTGACGCCGAAGATAATCTATGCAGAGATGATGTAAATGAGTGTACATATAGGTGAGTGCCGTATCCATCCGAAAAGTTTCAATCCGCTCCCACATAAATTGGAACGAGTCGCCAACCAAATCCTTACAAGTCTCAGAATCAGGAATATATCGCAGGGCATAATAATAAAAACGAGAATAATTTGCTTGAAAGAATTCTTCAAACTCTTTTTCTAACAATTCTTTGTTGCCCTGCTTTACCTTCATTCTTTTTTGTTTCAAATTAGTAACAAACCGGCGGCAAAAATAATAAATAAAAAGAAAAGTATAACCTTTATAATTAATTTATATCATTATAGCACTTGTCATATCAATCCAGCCGCTTCTTCATTCCGCTGCTAATCTCTTTCATCGTTTTCCCCAATACCGGGTGTACCAACTCCGGCTCAATCTCTGCCAACGGCAGCATTACAAAATCCCGTTCTGTCATTAAAGGGTGGGGGAGATTCAGTTCCGCACCCGACGGAGAGGTTACAGAAAGCACTAAATCTTCATAAAGTAAGAGGTCAATATCAATCAGACGGTCGCTATACACTCCGTCAACGGACTTTTTTGTACGCCCCAATTCTCGTTCAATCGCCTGTGTCTCCTGCAATACCGCCAAAGGAGACAATTCCGTCTCTACACAAGCCGCTGCATTCAGGAAACTATTCTCAGAAGCAAAGCCCCAAGGGGCGGTAACGTAAAAAGCAGACAGGGAAATGACTTTCCCTATCTGCTCTTCTATCTTTTGCACGGCATCCCGAAGATTCTGTTCTTTATCTCCCAGGTTTGTGCCGAGCCCTACATATACTTTTGCCATTATTTGTCCAGAATCAGCATTGCATCTCCGTAGGTACCGAAACGGTAACCTTCCTTCAATGCTACGTGATAAGCATCCATCACCTGCTCATAACCACCGAAAGCAGCTACAATCATCAACAGCGTGGAAAGCGGCATATGGAAGTTGGAAATCATTGAATTGGCAACCGTAAATTCATACGGCGGGAAGATAAACTTGTTCGTCCATCCTTCAAATTCCTTCAAATGCCCGTCGGTGCTGACTGCGCTTTCGATGGCACGCATCACTGTCGTACCTACCGCACACACATTCTTTCCGCTATCTTTGGCACGATTAACAGCTTTCACTGCAGCTGCATCTACAAACATCTGTTCCGAATCCATCTTATGCTTCGTCAAGTCTTCCACGTCGATGTCGCGGAAGTTACCCAAACCAGCATGCAAGGTGATATATGCAAAGTCCACTCCCTTGATTTCCAAACGCTTCATCAATTCACGGCTGAAATGCAGGCTGGCAGTCGGAGCAGTCACCGCACCTTCGTTCTTCGCAAAGATAGACTGGAAACGTTCTGCATCTTCCGGCTCTACGGGACGGTTAATGATCGTATGTGGCAGCGGAGTTTCACCCAATTCATACAACGCTTTTTTGAACTCGTCGTGAGGTCCGTCATAAAGGAAACGGAGCGTACGTCCACGGGAAGTAGTATTATCAATAACTTCGGCCACCATTGAATCGTCCGGGCCGAAATACAGCTTGTTACCGATACGAATCTTACGGGCAGGGTCTACCAATACGTCCCACAAGCGGAGTTCTTCATTCAATTCACGCAACAAGAATACTTCGATGCGAGCACCCGTCTTCTCCTTGTTACCGTACAAGCGAGCGGGGAACACCTTCGTATCATTAAATATAAACACATCCTTGTCATCAAAGTAGTCCAGAACTTCCTTGAACATCTTGTGCTCAATCTTACCTGTATTACGATGCAATACCATCAAACGAGACTCATCCCTATATTTCATAGGATGTAGAGCGATCTTATCCTCGGGTAACTTAAATTTGAATTGTGATAATTTCATATCTATTCCTTATTACGTTAATTATTTTCTTCCTCATTTTCTATTTCCTGTCCGTCAATCCACTCTTTAAAGTGTTCGGGATTCAGGCAGTCTTCCAACCGGACGTCACCTACACGGGTACGAACCAGTCCTGTCAGATGTGCTCCGCTACGAAGCGCTTCACCAATGTCACGGGCCAAGGCACGGATATACGTTCCTTTGCTGCATACGACACGTATTTGAATCATCGGCTCCGGAGCGTCCAAGCGGCATTCCAGCAATTCAATCTCGTCGATAACAAGCTGCTTCGCCTTTAGTTCTACTTCCTCGCCTTTTCTCGCCAGTTCGTAAGCACGCTTTCCATCCACCATACAGGCAGAGAAAGCAGGCGGCACCTGTTCTATCGTACCGATAAAGCGCGTCAGCACTTCTTCCACCATCTCCCGCGTGATATGTTCAGTAGGGTAGGTGACATCTATCTCGTGTTCCAAATCATACGACGGGGTGGTAGCGCCCAACCGGAGTGTAGCGACATACTCCTTCGTTTGATATTGAAACTCTTCTATTCTCTTCGTTGCCTTGCCTGTGCATACAATCATTACCCCTGTCGCAAGAGGGTCCAGCGTGCCGGCATGACCGACTTTTAGTTTTTTCACCCCTATCCGGCGACAAATATGATAACGGACATGTCCTACTACCTTAAATGAAGTCCAGCCAAGAGGCTTATTAAAAAACAGTACTTCTCCTTTTTTAAAATTCATTAGCTCAATATAATCGTTACCAATCCTGCTATCGCGCAATAGATAGCGAAATAGATCAGTTTTCCTTTCTTCACCACATTAATCATCCACTTACAAGCCAGGCAACCCGCCACGAAAGCAGCCAGGAAACCGACAATCAGCGACAACGCAGGAATATCACCTACCACATCTTCGCCCTTCATCATCTTCATTCCATCAAGCAGCGCTTCTCCCAAAATAGGCGGAATAACCATCAGGAAAGAGAATTGTGCCAGTTTCGCCTTGTTATCACCCAACAGAAGCCCCGTAGCAATGGTAGAACCCGAGCGGGACAATCCCGGCATGACTGCGCAAGCCTGCGCGATACCGATAATCAAAGCATCCTTCATCGAGATTTTTTCCTTCTGACGCGGCTTATAGTAATAAGAGAAAGTCAGCAGGGCGGCAGTCAACAGCAACATACAACCCACAATCAGCAGTCCCGAACCAAAAATCGCTTCCACATAATCCTTAAAGAACACTCCTACAATACCAATCGGTATCATTGAAATCAATATATTGATGACATACCGCGTCTCATCGTTCATCTGGAACTTGAACAACCCGCGGAAAATCCAGTCTATCTCCTTCCATAAAATCACCAGCGTGCTGCATACCGTAGCCACATGCACCACAATCGTGAATGCCAAATTCTCTTCACCCTGTATCCCGAACAATGCTGACCCGATGGCCAGATGACCACTGCTGCTTACGGGTAAATACTCAGTCAATCCCTGAATCAGTCCAAGGATTAATGCTTCTAACCAACTCATAATTTCTTTTTATTCTTCTTTAATTTTAGGCACTTCAGTCATTTTAGGTTTACGCAATACAGCGTATATCATAGACAAAAAACCAAACAGGCAAACGACAGGCGCCACCTTTATTCTGCGTACACTGAAAATATCCGGTTCGAAAACCGTTTCGGACGACGAGGGTCCCGACATCAACAGGAAACCGATAATAACAATCGCCATTCCTATCGCGAGCAAGATAAAGTTCATTTTATCAAAGGCAAATTTCCGCTTGTCAGACATAGTTTATTTCTTTTTTTGAATTAAATATAGTATAGGCTGTTCGCTTTCATTCTCAGATACTTGTTCATCGAGAAGTAGGCGCATAGCCATGTTATTACAATTCCAAACACTAATACGCTTGCGCATACTATCAACATGACTTCGGGCGTGATAACCTGAAGCAGTTCCTGCTCGTACGTCACAGCCCAATAGGCAGTTCCCATCAATATGGCATCGGCAATCGTAGCCGCCAGCACACCGCTCCACACGTTTTTCCGGAGAAACGGTCCCCGGATAAATCCCCAACTCGCCCCTACCAACTTCATCGTATGAATGAGGAATCGCTTGGAATAGATGGCAAGTCTTATCGTATTGTTTATCAAGGCAAAAGAAATAAAAGTGAGCACCACCGCCAAAGCAAGCAGCACCAAGCTGATATTCCGTATGTTGTCATTCACGGCATCAATCAGTTCTTTCCGGTAAAGTACATCCTGTATATTGGAATTTTTCTTCACCAAATTCTCTATTTTCGCAATGCTGTCGGAATTGGCATAGTCGGAATGGAGCTTGATTTCCAGAGACGCAGTAAAGGGATTATAACCCAGGAATTCCTCGGGATCGGTTCCCATCGCTTCCGTCTGCTCCTTCAAAGCCTGTTTTTTAGAGATATATTCGGATTGCTTCACGAAAGGCTCCTGATTCAGTTTCTTCTGAAGTTTCAGAATATCGGCTTCCTTCATATCGTCACTGATAAGAATAGAAAAACTAATATTCTCGCGGACATACACAGAAAGATTATGCGCCGTCAGCACGAAAAAAACCACCAGCCCGAGCAGCAGCAACACCAGTGTCGTACTGATACTCGACGTGATGAACTGCATGTCGAACACCGAACCTGACTTATATTTGTTTTTACTTCCCATGCGCTATCTCTTTTTTCGGAATACGTAAATCATAGAACTACTCCGCTCTTTCCTTCCCAAAGCACTGAACCAGGCAAGCGTTCCGGCATACATTCCTTTCAGAAAACTGTTCGAACTGCCGCGGTGCTTCTCGCTCAACATGGATACGTAGAACGCATCGAACGGCATCGGATGACGTGCCGCCATAATAAATCCGTGGCGGGAAGCCAACTGCTGTATAGTGCCGGGAGTGAAATGCCAGAGATGGCGGGGAACGTCATAAGCCGCCCAATATTCACCGTAACGTTGCGCGTCATAAGAAGAGCAGTTGGGCACTGCCACAATCAGCACGCCTTTTTCCGTCAGCAATTCACGAAGCATCTCCCAGGTTTCGTTGAGGTGCTCCAAATGTTCCATCACGTGCCAAAGGGTGATTACATCAAAGCTATCGGGAGCAAACTCCTTCAAAGCCGATTCAGGCTTTACTTTCAGTTCGAAATGCTCTTTCGCAAATTCGCGTGCCTGCGGGTTTTTCTCCACCGCTTCCACTTTCCAACCACGACGCACCATTGTATGGGCGAAATAACCGGTTCCCGTACCTATATCGAGCAAACGCCCCGTCTTACGATGCGCCTCTCTAGCTACCAGACGCGCTTTGCGGCCCAGCATATAGGAACGTACATAATGGTAAATGTTATTCATCGCGCCCTTGCGCGTATCCGTGTGGGAGATGTAGTCGGGAGTCTCATAATACTTGCCTATCTCTGCTTCTACGGGAACGCCTTGCGTGAATGTAAATCCGCAGTCCTCACACGAATACAGTTCAAACTGTTCGCCCGAAGCATAAAAATCCGTACAAGTCATGACGCGTTTCAAGTGCGTACTGCCACACACCGGACAAGCATTTATACTGAGTTTCTCCATTAATTCCAAACAAAATTAAGTGCTGCCCCGAATCACAAGACAACACTATACCCGAATTTGGTGCAAAGAAACAAATAAAAAGTGACGTAACGGGCTTTTGTTAAGGACTTTTAATAGAAGAATTGCCCCGATATGAGGTGTGAGCAGTTTCGTCAACCCGTATCAGGACAATCTATCTTTTTGAAGAAAGATTAAAAAGTAAGGTTAACGGAAAAGCCCATATTCCTGTAACTGGGTTGACGGAAGAAATCAATACCCTGATACCAGGTTCCGGTGCTTGCCGTAGATTCCGGGTCAAACGGAGCTTTATTGTATAACATAAGCAAGTTACGCCCCACTAACGCCACCCGCACGTCTTGTATCCACTTTACCCATCGGTTGACGGGAATATGATAGGCTATCGACATTTCGGCAAGGCGGATGTTGGTGGCGTCATACACATACATCGTTCCTACGCTGGAATAATAATAATTGCGCGCTTCCATCAATTCACCATTCACCCAAACCCCGCCTTGTTCGCGGGCAGCAGCGACATTTTCCGACACCCCATAAGCATCCATTGTTTCTTGAGTGAGCGACACGCCTATTCCACCGAAACGAGCATTAATAACAAAACCGAGTTCCAACCCTTTCCACGCAAAGTTATTTACCAGTCCCATTGTATATTTGGGATTGACGTTACCGGCATAAACCGCGTTTTCACTCTGCCGGATATAAGTTCCATCCCGAACAATGGCATTTCCTTGAGCATCCCTTTCAAAATCAGAGACATAAACGTCACCTATCGAACCGCCCTCCTTTACCTTTACGCTGCAATATTTATTCCGAAAAGTCGTCAGTTCTTCCGGTGAAAGATTGGTGTCCTCCCCCTGATAAGTAAGTCCGTTCAATTTCTTTATTTCATTTTTATTCAGGGAATAAACAAACCGTCCGTTCCACTTTACTGGTCCCAAATACATATTTGTTCCCAACGACAGTTCTATTCCCTTATTCTCTATACTATTATCATCCGCAACCAAATAAACCGTACTTCCTGCCGAAACAACAGTATGAGGCATACCCAAAAACAAACCTAACGTAGAGGACTTGTATATTTTAGCATCCACATCGACCTTATTATTGAAGAAAGACATATTCAATCCCACTTCATGCGTCTTTGTACGCTCATTATCCCAAATATTATTCTTTAAACGTTCATCATCCACTCTATCTCTTCGCCCCAAAGGGAGACGAAGTTCTGAGCTATTTCCGTTTTCACTGTAAGTGTAACCCACTTTCAAGTAAGAAAGAAATGTGCCTCTATTACCAGGCATCCACTCTGTGGGAACCACCGACACCCCCATAGAGGGATAAAAACATTTGCCTGAGAAAAGTGAAGTATCGTCCATCCGAAAGTCAAGCCATTCACAGCGGCCACCCAAATCAAGGCTAAACCACTGCTTATATCCGAACTGTGCAAGCAGAAACGTAGCCGTATTTCTATCTATATATTCCCTCTTCCAAAGAAATGAAAGATCATCCTCCAAATCGGACAGGCCAAAATTATTCAAGCTCCGCAAATTACCGCCCGCATCAGTATAATCAAATGTAGCATTTCTAAAAGAAGTCCCCAAATGTGCGTTTATAGAGAAATCCCCCACACTCTTACGAACATTAAACACCAGGTTCGAATAGAGTTGGCCTATTCCAGCTTTGTTCTCATAATATGAACCTAATCGACCGGCAAGTTGAGGGATAGTAGACGCATAGAATTTCTGCGTACCAGTCTCGCTATCATGATCGTAATGCGCTGAAAACGATACGTCAAGCCATGAAGCAATCTTGTATGCGGCACTTATTCCTGCCAGCAGGCGAGACTTCTTCCGGTTAAACATATTACGGTTTATCACCCAATAAGGATTTTGCATTCCCAAACCTCTATCGCCGTCAGGCCAATATTGTACGTTAGCACCCAGTTCCGAATCATAGCGTTCAAAATAATCTTTATAAGTATAACCAGGCAAAAAAGTACCACCGGGATATGAAGTTTCGTCATGACGTAGCAGTATATCCGGAACAAGATAAACAGGCAATAAAGGATTGCTATACATTCCTTGCGAAAGCATATTCTGTTCAGCAGTGTGAGCATACTTCAGATTTACATCCAATTTCAAATTATGATTTAGCAACGAAGATGTATTACGCAATGACAAATTATAGCGGTCTACATCATTATTAGGAATAATACCGGCATTGTTCATCATAGCAGCCGAAAAACGAGTCTGATTATATTCATTCCCATACGACACACTCAAATTATTGTTGATACAATGTCCTGTACGAAAGAAATCCACAGGGTTCCACGAAGATTTATTCCGCAACTTATCTCCCCACATTGCCTCATAAGTCTGTTGAAATTCGGGCATAACAAAAGGAGAACTAAAAGTAGTACTGTTGCCCACATTCACAGAGAATTTACCAGGATGAGCTTTTTTAGTATCAATCATCATCACTCCATTTGCCGACTGGCTACCATATAATACGGATGCCGCAGCAGCACTCAGCATATAAACATTTTCTATATCATCTGCGGAAAGGAAAGAGATCCCATCACCTGTTTGCCCCGCACCTGAATAAATATCAGAAAGCTGATCCGGCTCCAGCCGCAACATCGGAACTCCATCTAATGCGTACAACACATTGTTTGTACCCATAAAAGAACGATAGCCACGCCATAATACCTTGTTTGCTCCTCCCATCCCTGACGCTACGGAATTGATGGTTACTCCCGCCAATCTCCCTGTCAGAGAATTCACAAAACTTGCATCTTTCACTTTCGCCAACTCTGCGCCATCAATCTGTTGTAAGACATACGATGGCTTCACTGTATCCCGCGAAAGCTCCAGCGTTTCTGCTGTAGTTTTTTGTGTAGCATGAGTATAATTCTCCTTTTTATCCTCTGCATGAATCACAGAAAAAGGGATGACAATCGAAAGCAATAAAGCTATTCCAATCTTTTTCACCGATAATACACACAAAGTACGTAAATAACAGCAATCAGCCAAGTCTCTTATGTTGTGTTCTTTCATAATATCTTATCAGAAGTTGTTTCATTGATATATTTACAAAGCTACTGAAATTATTTGTAAATATACTACTTTTTATCAATTTATGCGAGATGGATATGTAGTTGTTTTTAGCATATTTGTCGTGTCTTTATCGTTAAGGAGAAAATTGCGAATACATACACTATCCTTATATACTATTCTTTTATCTTGCAGCACAAGAATAACACTATCCATATGATTTACACGTTCTTTTATTATTTTCTTACTATTAACAAACCACCCTGAAGAAAACGTTAAATAGGCCGAATCGGAACGGTCAATATAAACTGAATCTACTAAATTGTTAACATTATAGTAGCAATACAATTTTAAACGTTCATTTGTTCTATTGCGAAGCAAAATTCCTTGTGTTTGGGTACACCCTGTCAACAAAACAACACTTACAAAAAATAGTAATATTTTCATTATTATGGAATTATGGGGTTAAACAACTCCATACAAAGGAAATGATATATTTCGTATTTTCCTAAAAAGGAAGAGAAATATCAACATTTCCTCTTCCTTTTATATCTTTATAACTAATATGTGCTACCCCAAGGTCTTGCTGTCATTTTATCTTTATATCGATCGGCGTTATATTCTAATGTACCCTCAGTAGAATATACATCTATCATGCCACCGAATCCATATTTTATATATTCATAAATGGTTGTTCCATAAAACTTAGCCCATCCCGTCTCATTTTGTTGTTGAATATGATAGTTTTCATGATAACGAGTGCCTTCACCGCCTACTTTATAGTTTACATACATATTTCTTCCCATTGTAAGTCCTAATCCCGCTTTCAGCAAATCTGAGATACCTCCACCTCTATACAATCCCTCCGCACCATAAGATTTATCAACTTTATAAGGAGCACCAAATATCACATTCATAGCAACACTTCTGCTTGCGCCACTGATAGCCCCTCCGACAATACCCTGCCAAATACGATCCGGTTCTTTCTGAATAGCTGCATTAACCACACCTGAAGCTAAACCTGTAACGGTTCCTCTCATTGTATTATAGCCAATCTCTGATACACCGTTTGCAAATTTGCCACCATCCACACCGTTAAATGCAGGTAACGCAGAACCAATGGCAGCTCCGGCGACCGTGGACAGCACATCACTCCAACCGGTATCATATCCAAAAATGGCATTTGTGGCAGTCAAATTAGCCACATTACTAACCATATTGTATCCAAACGTATTTCCAATGTCACCCAGCCATTTTGAACCTATATAACCGCAAGCACCACCAATAGCTCCACCAACGGCACCAACGCCAACCGATTTCCAAAAGCCACCACTATCCCAAGGTTGACCTGCCGCTATAGTGGCTACAGAATGACTGATAGCAGAAACTACCGCTCCAATTGCCGTCCCTACAAGAATACTCAAAAAGAATTCTCCATTCTCATCTACATAACACAGCGGACTATTCATACAATAGCTATAGCGGTTGAAAGCCTGCGTATTATCAAGCATCTGCACATATGGGTCAGGACTGAGGAAACGTCCCAATACGGGATCATACAAACGGGCATTCATATTTATCAGCCCGAACATCGGTAAATGTTCATGTCCTGTAAAACCTCTGCCCAACATCAATCCCGGAGCACTCTCATTTACATATGCCTCATGTGTCAAAAGGTTACGCCTACACCCCCAGGCATCAAAACTGTTTTCTTCTACCACATTTCCTTGAGTATCCGCTATTTGCAAAATACTACCCAAATAATCACGATGAATGTAATAAACAGACAAGCCATCATTTTGCTTCACCAATACAGCAGGAGCATCGTAATAACTTCCACCTAAATACAACCTTTCTTCTATGCCCGTACTGTCAATATCTAATTCATAGCTACCACCCAAATAATAGCGTGTCAACTGAGTTAAATCATTCACAGAGAACTGCATACGTATGCGATCGTGACTGGCATTATACGCTAACACAGCTCTTTTCCTGTCTTGTGTGATGACAGAAGGACGATCCCCGGCTATATATGTAATGTCAAGACCGGACTTCACTAGATTATCTTCCACGGGAGTCAGACCTGTCACGCCATAAGGACGATTCGGGTTGGTATAGGCCAGTTGTCCCGCATCACCCTTACTGCGAATATTACCATAATTATCATAAATGACAGTATTATCACCATAAGAGCACAAGCGGTTCAACTCATCATAGCCAAAACCCTCCAACAAGTTCCTGATTTCATCCGTACGATTCAAAAGATTACCATTCACTGCATTGAAATGATAACTATAGTCGAACATAACGGTGTGATCCGTTCGGGAGATACTTCTTCTTACAGGCAGTCCCCATTCATTAAACTCATAGTTACGCTGCATTCCACCTGCAGTAAGCTGCGTCAGTTGTCCCAACGAATTCTCTTCATCATGACGATAAACCTGTGTTCCGTCCGCAAGATGAACCTCCGTCAAAAAGCCGTTACAGTAAGACAATAGTTCCGTGGCCAAAGTACCGTTTTGTGAAATATAAGTAATGGATTCAAGCAACCCATCAAATGTATAACCATACGTTTTCTGTAACCATTTGCCATCCGGCGCTTCTTCACGCTGCGTTTTCAGCCTGCCACACTCATCATAAGTATTGTACAAAGCGCTACCATTGTCAGACACTGCAGAAAGCAACAGGTCTTCCGTGTCATCATAGATATAAACCGTTGCCAAGTCTGACGTGACCTGCTTCGTGACACGTCCATAGCGGTCGTATTCCCTGATAATCTCACGTCCGTCAGCATCTGTTTCCTCACAGATATTTCCGGCTTTATCATACACCGTCCGGCGAATACCGGCACTTGGGTCTTTGATGGCGACACGACGGTTGTAATCGTCATAATAGAAACGAGTTTGAACTTCTCCCGGAGCTACGATTACCAGCGGACTCCCATCAGGACGATAATAATACTGGATGCATCCCGCTGGGTCAGTAGTCTGTACCAACAGACCCGCTTCGTCATACTCACGAATCCGGCGAATCCCGTTCTCGGTGATAGTATCTACCAATACACCATACACATGTGAATCTATTTTCCCCGATGCATGGTGAACAGAGGTGCAACGGCCAAATTTATCATACACATACCGGTTCCATAGAGAAGGCTGTTCGTCTGTAGTCGGCTGCGATACCCGCTCCCTAAGTCCGGTATTTGCGTTATATTTTGTGTCCGTCTTCATCGCCTTGCCATCAAACCGAATCTGCACATTACGTACTTCCCTGTTCAGACGGTCAAAATACGTCTTGACGGTCGGCTTTCCGGTTTCAGTGGTCGTAATAACATACAATCCCGGCTCTGTTACGTCACACCAAGCAGCAGTAACCCTCTTCACTCTTCCATCCGGATAATGAACAGCCAATGGGGCTCCCCATTCATCGTATTCATTCCACGTCATACGCCCCTTATGGTCACTAGTAGCTGACAATAACCCTGTTGCCGCATCATACGCATAGCTGAGAGACAATCCCATACCATCTGTTTGCCGGGATATCCTTCCCTGGTTATCGTACGCATAAGTAGTTACCAGCCAGTCTGTCGATTCAAACGAACGCTGTTCATGTACCACAGGGCGTAGATAACTGTCGTAAACAAAATGTTCTTCCAGTACCTCCCTGCCATTGATGGAAGATATCTTGCGAGAGGGCAGGTAATTCGCATCATATTCTATCGCGTCTGACTGAGTGATAACCGAATCACTACGCATTTTCTCAACAACCGACAATAATGAAAGTCCCAATAAATACTGTGTTTCATCATTTATATTGAGATACTCATTAGACGTTATTTCTTTGTTGAATGCTCCTTTAGAAACCGCCATGTAAATAGGCTGCCCGTATGCATTGTACTGACATTCAGTAGTTGTCTCCGTTTTATTCAGAGCATTTCTCACTACTTCCTTTTGTAACTTTATCAGAGTAAGTCTATTGGCATCTACATCCTTCACATATTCACGGGTAATGGTATCGGTTGGAGTTTCCAGCTTCACTTCAGATCCTCGCAAAACAGGATCTAATGTAGATATAGTTTGTCGGGAATTGATAACATCAGTTGTCTCTATCTGCTGGAAGCCGCAAAAACCAAGGCCTGAACGATGAAAGACGGCATTCTTGTATTTATAAGAGTCCCACGACAAGATATCAGTACCGTCCATCTTTTTTGAACATACATTGACATAACAGTGGGGAGACATGACTACGTATGGAAAACTGAGATATTTCAGTCCGAATTGACCGTTACCAGATTCGTAGTTAGCTGATGTAGTTGACATAATATCTTCATAAGAATGATTATTTTTCAATCCATGACTATTAGTCACACTATGCAACATACGTTCTTTATTTTCTTTACGGGAGTAGTCATATATACGTATGTAACAATCGTCTACACATATCAGCCCACCCGCCCAGAAGTAAGGCTGCGCAACGTTTGCTGATGCAAACTGTGCTCGCAGATTACTCAGGCTTATCGTCGTGCGTTGTTGAGGGGTATCACTCAGTTTTCCATCTACATTCAGATAGAGGTCTACCGTCCCCTTTACATTTCGTAACAGATCTGGTAATCCATCATTGTTTATGTCCACCAGCATAAAGTTCTGCCCTACTGTTTCGTGAAATCCATGAAACAATTCGGAATAATAGGTGGTGAAACCAGGATTGCTGTTACTATACTCTGAGTTACCGGTAGAAAGGAGAAATTGCCATTTCTTTCCCTTATCATATGTTACCACAGTTTGAGTTGCATTAGGATCAATCACACATCTGTTTCCTGTGGACGGATCGACATAAATTTTATAGCCAGAGGTAGTTATGTCGCTTAGGTTTTCCTCATCTTTGCACGCATTACAACAGATACCATCACCCAAATGCTTATATTCTTCTCCTAAACGCGAATATCTGGGAGACAATATAAGATCCATATTCCCGTCACCATTCATATCTGCTACCAGTAGTTCACAGTCTTCATGATTAAATTCCGAAGAATTGATTCCTCCGTTTTTAAGGCTGATATACGCCAATAGTTTAAACCCATCTCCGGTGAACTCATAAACACTAGTCCCCGTCCGGTTAATCAAGCAGACATCCGTTTTTCCGTCGCCGTTATAATCCATTGCAATCAATTTGTCCGGGGTCGGATTGAAAGGATCTTCCTGAAAAAAAGCATAATCAAAGCAATCTCCGTCAAACAGTGTTGTTCTATTTTTCAAATCAATCAACAGAGCATTGGAAGTAATCTTACTGTCCCGATCTACATGATTGCGACAGCTGGAAATAGCTAACAATTCTGTTTTACCATCCCCATTGAAATCACCTAATAAAAATTCTCGCTGCCGGGGACTCAGCAGACTTCCATCTTTTACATACGTATTGCTTTTGTGCGTATATTGCACGCAACTATTGGGATCGACAGGTGAACCATGAATTGAAACAATCAATTTTTCCACAGTCAATTTCGGAAACATTGGCATACCTTGATCATCCAAATAATAGTTTACTTTCACCAATACGTCTTCCCCCTTTCCTTCTATGTCTGCCGGAATCATTTGTTGAAAGCCTTTACCTGCCGTAAAGAAAACCGGAGTAACAATGTTACCGGAAAGCTCCTTATAAACTAACAATGTTTGATTCTCATCATAAAAAGAATCATACTGCGCATTTCCACCAGTACTGGTCTTAACTACCTTGTAAGTACTTAACTGCGGATAAGAAACCAGACCATCACTACGGTAGTTATTACTAAAGCGTCCGCGTGATAATACCAGACTTTTATATCCTTTCGATTCTTCCGTTCCTTCCATTCTGTTGGGAAAGTAATGCTGCATATGCACTTGGCTCGTAACATAGTTCTCTATGCTCTTCTTGCTACCATATTCGAATTGTAGCGGATTCAATGTCCGGTTTTCCGTCTCACAGTCCAACCGCACCAACTGATTAACCTCTTCTTTTTCGTAAGTAAGCAAATAGCGGCGCCATAGTTTTCCCCGATGATAAGACTCCACACTGTTTAGCAATCGGCTGTACTGTATTGGTTTTCCGTCGGCATAACGAGTGATTCCGCCCTCCAATTGCCGATAACTGAATAAGATAGAATCATTATACACTCCGTCGTTTTCTCCATACATAACTTTCTCAATATACGGCAAATTGCCCGCTTGTGAATAGACATATTTTATTGTACGTCCTTTCATATTCCTACAACCAGTAATCACATAGCTGAAAGGTGCGTTGGGCAAGGTTTCAAAAGTTGCTGTATTTCCATTCGGATAACGCACCTTCAGGATTCCATCTGCCTGTTTCTGCACACAAACAAATCCTTGCTCTGTCTGCCAGGTATCTGTTCCTGTCTTTATCAGGCGTACCCCATCGAGCATGAGTTTATCGCCTGTCAATGAAAGCGGTGAAGTGCTTCCATCATAGTATATGCTTCCTGCCACGTGCGTAATGGCAGACAGTCCACCGATATTCCAACCATATCCTACAGCACTCTCTCCTTGCTGACTGTTGTAACTAAAAAAGAGATTTGGCTGAAATTGTTCCTGATCGGGATAGATATCCACAGGAATTTGATAAGTCGTGGCCCCCGACGGACTGAGCGCATATTGAATCGGAATTTCACCGACATCATTCATAGTATTGGCTACTTCCATCTGTGCCTGCGTAGACAGGGTTGTTAAAAGCCCAGCCATTATCATAAAAAGTTTTTGTATTTTTCCCATAATCATTGTTTTTTAATATTTTTCACCCGGTTACCAGATAAATCATAGCGATATTGCACAGAAGAATTATTCGGTTCCTCCGGTTGCACAGACGGTTCGTCAGGTATTCTCCTTTGTAGTTTTAAGGTGATATTGGTTCTTACATTACCATCGGGCTTGGATGCATTGCTCCCTTTATATCCTGCAGATATAATATAATAAATACCCGCTGGAAGATCAGACACATGGAGATATGCTTGTCCCCGTGATATCCATCCCGGAAAATCACTTGGCGGATCAACACTTATATAATCCCACGGATATATCATAGCCACATTCCGCACTAAATCACAGGTAAGTCCATCTATCGGTTCTTTCAACGGATCTATCGGAGTGACTAGAAACAGACTGGAAAAAGCGACATCCGATCCCCAGTTATTAATTATAATATCCCCATTAGTTTCAGTCTGCAACCGATAGAACACAGCACCACCCTCTGTCCATTCCACTTCACCGGTGAAAGGAGAACGATATCCATAACTGTCGTATAGCCTGTAATCGGTAGTATTACGAGTATCAGTAAAAGTGGATTGTCCCGCAGTAAATGTAACAGGAATCGCATCTCCTACCCAAGCCCCGGTCTTTTCCGGATCTTGTGCATATAACACCACATGAAGCAAAAACAGCATCACTATAAAAAATAGAATTCGTTTCTTCATCTTATTAATCACTTATTAGTTTGTTGATTCATTACTTTTTTGATTAGTTGATTAGAATTTCCTCACATAGATTTGAATCATAGTGAGGAAATCTTAAATATTTGCCGGTTGTAGTAACCGATATTGTTTACAGATTCATCGCATTAGCGCCCAAAACGCCTGCCAAAGCCGAAGCCACTGCGATAACCACTTTCAGGATCATATCCCATACTGATTTCTTCATTGCCATAATTTACCTCCTTTCTGTTTCTTTAAATAGTTGTTTTACTCTGTGTTCTTCCGTATTCTCCGCTTTGGTAGCGAATTCTCCGAATTCCTTCGCCACATCAAAGCACGGGCACTGTTTAATCCACTCTTCCGGTTCTATCTCACCGTTTCCGTTCAAGTCCGGCGACAGGTCGCGGTGTCCGCACACCCGGCAGCCGGGAAATCTCTCTTGCAATTGGCCGACGAGTTGCCGGAGCGTAGAGCGCTGTGCCGGAGTCCGGGTATCTGCCGGGCGTCCCCGGCAGTCCAGACCACCTTCATAGCAGATACCTATCGAGTGAGCGTTGAAGCCTTTCACGTGGGCTCCGATGCGTTCGACGGGGCGGGTGAGGTGCAACGTTCCATCCTTGCAGATGTAGTAGTGATAGCCTGTTCCGTTGAATCCGCGACGCCGATGCATCAAGTCCAAAGCTTCCGGCGAGAGTGTACAATCCCCCCGCGTGGCGCTACAATGCACCACGATTAAGTTGATAATTCGCATGTTAGTGGATGATTAGCTGTTATGCTGCCGGATCCGGTGTTTCACCATCATCTCCGCTACCGCCACCGGGTTTGCCACCTTCTCCGTCACCAGGAACCGAAACATCGGCACGGTCGAAGCGTACACATCGTGCACCTGTCACCAATGAACGGGTAGCCACAGTGCCATCCAAATGACGGGTAGAGCAAGGAAGAAAGCGAACCGTCAGTGAAGACTGAGCAGCAGAGACATCTACCGCAGTTTCTACACCCTTACCATTCGACTTCATCACCAGGCGAAAAGTACCGAAGCCATCAAGCGTCACACTCTCAGATGACTGGAGATGCTGGCCGACTACTGTCACCAGATTATCCAACGTATTCTTTACGTCACCCGGAGAAAGGGATGAATAAGCCGCTATCTCTTTAGAGAGTTGTGAAGTACTGACATTACCTGTGCGCAGCACACGAGGATAAAATAGTTGTTTTCCGTTTTTGTCTTTCAGAACGGACTGAAATGAACCATACAATACTGGCATAATCTAATTTAGTTTTTGTGTTTATTAATTCTGTTAGTTTAGTCTTGTCTGTAAGCTTATCGACACTACAAAGATACAATAGTTCAGTTTCGTATAAAAGCGTTTTTCAATATGTGTCTTAACTAAATTCTTAACCGGCTTTTCCCACTGTGTATCAGCGTATAGCAATTTCTTCCTTTCTGTTTACAACGCTTAGAAGATAACGCCCGGGGAGCTTTATTTTCCCGCCGCTACCACGCAATGTAGCAAGTCCCCGCCATATCGCGCCACCGATAGCCCCGAAATTGCTTTTCAGTATAATAGCATATTGTTCAGAGGGCGGGATGCCGTAGCTACGGAGATTATCGAGCAATCCCCCATAGTTGCGTAATGCCCCGTCAGCCGGTGGAAGCAGTCTGTCGATAGTCTCTTGCGTCCAAATTTTCCGCTTGCCGGAACCGGAATTATCCCGTCCGCAGGAACTTACAGGAGAAAACTCCTCTTCCCCAATCTTCTTCTCCGGCTTTTCGGTCTTCTCCCCTGCCGTTTCCAGGGGAGAATTAAAGTGGGGGTATTCTTTCTTTTGCTCTGCTACGCTGTGCTCTGCTGTGCTATTCTGTGCTATGCTATGTGTACTTGATGTTACATTTTCAGGGATTAATGTTACATTATTAGGGATAAATGCTACATTATCACCCTCGCTAATGCTTTCATCATGCTCCGATTTTCCGGAGCCGTCTATTGCTTTTCCCTTCGTATATTCCTTATCTTCAATCATTTCCTCGTTTGCCAACAGACAATATCCAGCTTCCAGAAACGAAGCACTGCGCCGGCGGGTGCTGAAAAGATACTGCCGCTGTATTTCGACGGAAGTCAGGATGCAGCCCCGCTCAAAAAGTCCGGCATCGAACAGGCCGTATTCCACCGCAAGACGGATGACACGTTCCACGTCATCCGCACTCTTTTCGTACAGACCTGCCGAAAGGTCTTCATAAAACAAACGGTCCGCATGGACATAATACCCCTCGCCCGCATAGATATACGACAGTACCTCTATCAGAATGCTAAGTGCGGAATCGCCCTCACGCTTCATGAGACGGCGGACGGCACGATCATGAATAAAATCCGTATTCAAAGGGAAATAATCCAGCCCCTTTTTCTTTATTCTTGCCATAATAATTCTATAACTTCTAATGATGTTATTTAAATTCGAAAATTCAGATGAAAGTGCTTTTATAGTAAAGCGTCTTCTTCCTGCGTTCTCATCCTCTTGCGCTCCATGCTAAGTCGCACTACCTGAAGGGCATGCAAGATAAACTGAATACGCGTCTCACGGTCTTCAATCTGCGTGATAACAGGATAGGGGAGTCGGTCGGAAAAGATAGCCTGAGAGATTTTTCCGCTATTGTATCGTCTGCGGCTCAAAGACTTACGACATTCCTTGCAGAATTTATCCGGGCACAGAGTCGTTTTGTTCAGATAGAAAAAGTCGAGCGGGAGTTCACGCTTACAGTTCTTACAACTACTGGTAGAAGTAGACTGTTCTGTTGATAAAGAGATTTCTTGTTTCATAATGATAACTTCGTTTTAATTCAAAAAAGAAACTGTTTGTTTATTGGGGATATATGTCCAGCATAGTGGATATATATGTCTACCGCAGTGAATCTATATACCCACCACAATGGATATATATGCCCACCAAAGCAGCGGTATAGAGGTGGTTTGATGGCAAAAAATGAACTTTCTTGCAACTTTTCGTAAACTTTCTGTGATTTCTCATGGTTATTCTGTTTTTAATTTATATTTTTGAAACGTTTTCGCAAGCAATGCACCACAAAGATAAAACTATTTTCATTTAAAAAGCAATTAGTTTTAGAATTTAATTTTCAAAAAGTATATAACAGACTATAAATGAGCAACTAATATGTTTATGAATATTTACATCAAAATTAAACGATAACAAAATGGATACAATTTTAGACGTACCCGGCATCATCAAGCGTGCCAAACAGGTATTAAACCTGAGAAGAGACAGCGAACTAGCTGAATATTTGGGAGTTTCGAGAGCAACAGTTACTAACTGGAGCGCACGAAACAGCATTGATTTCAAGCTGTTGCTTGACAAGTTCGGCGACAAAGTGGACTATAACTGGCTACTATTGGGAAAAGGAAGCCCGAAACACCAGCCGAGATTCTGCGAAAGCGAGTTGGTGAGGGGAGAAGTAGAGATTATACACAATCCTAAAGCAGTAGAACCGATAGATGACCGGAGCGTAATGCTGTATGATATCACAGCGGCGGCAAATCTGAAAACATTATTCACCAATAAGCAGCAGTATGCGCTGGGGAAGATATTGATTCCGAATATTTCCGTCTGCGACGGGGCGGTGTATGTAAACGGGGACAGCATGTATCCCATACTGAAATCGGGGGACATTATCGGTTATAAGGAAATCAGCAGTTTCGACAATGTGATTTACGGGGAGATATACTTAGTGTCGTTTATGATTGACGGAGACGAGTATCTGGCGGTGAAATACGCAAACCGGTCGGAGAAGGAAGGATGTATCAAACTGGTGAGTTACAATACTCATCATGAGCCGATGGATATTCAGTTCGCGTCCATCAATGCGATGGCAATCGTGAAGTTCTCGATTCGCAGGCACATGATGATGTAAGGCTCACCACAGATTACACAGATTCACACAGATTTTTCATTTATTCCTGCCTCGTTAAGAGTCTGTTTAAATTTAGCTATGCCGGAAACCGGAATAAAAATCTGTGTGAATTTGTGTAATCCGTGGTGAAATTTCTTAGTGAAATTTAAACCTCTTCCCCTTTCAGCGTAGCCGAACTGGCTTCCGTGACACGTACGTTGACAAAGTCGCCGACACGGTGCGTACCTCTGTCGAACACTACGACACGGTTCTGCTCCGTACGGCCGAACAATTGGTCGCGCGAACGCTTGGAGACACCTTCTACGAGGACTTCATACGTCTTCCCGATGCAACGCTGGTTGGATTCGGCAGACAGGCGGTTCTGCAGGGCGATAATTTCATTCAGACGGCGTACTTTCACGTCTTCGGGCACATTGTCTTCGAGATGTTTCGAAGCATACGTTCCCGGACGTTCGGAATACTTGAACATAAAGGCGGCATCGTATCCACATTCTTCCATCAGGGAAAGTGACAGGGCGTGGTCTTCTTCCGTTTCAGAATGAAAACCGGAGAAGATGTCCGTTGTCAGTCCGCAGTCGGGGATGATGCGCTTGATGGCGGCTACCCGTTCGAGATACCATTCACGGGTATATTTGCGGTTCATCAGTTTGAGGATGCGGGAACTGCCGCTTTGTACGGGCAGGTGGATATGCTTGCATACGTTGGGCACTTGCGCGATTACTTCCAGCGTTTCATCGCTCATATCCTTCGGGTGAGAGGTGGTGAAACGGATGCGCACGCCCGGAGCAGCTTCGGCTACGGTGCGAAGCAGCATTGGGAAAGTGACCACTTCGCCTGTCGGCTTCTCAAAACGGTAAGAGTTGACATTCTGCCCCAGCAGGGTGACTTCCTTGTAGCCTTTCGCCACGAGGTCTGACACTTCGTTGAGGATACTTTCTACGTCACGGCTGCGCTCACGTCCACGGGTGTAGGGGACGATGCAATACGTACAGAAGTTGTTGCAGCCACGCATAATGGACACAAATCCGGAGATATGATTGCCGCAGATACGCGAGGGAATCACGTCCCGATAGGTTTCGGTGGTGGAAAGCTCCACGTTGATTGCTTTCTCACCGGTTTCTACGGCGGCAATCAGGTCGGGCAGAGTCAGGTAGGCATCCGGGCCTACTACGAGGTCGACATGATGATTCGTAATCAAATCATCCTTCACCCGTTCGGCCATACATCCCAGTACGCCTACAATCAGGTGTTTCTTCTTTTTCTTCAGCGAGTGGAAAAATTCCAGGCGGTTCAGAATCTTCTGCTCCGCATTGTCGCGGATGGAACAGGTGTTCATAAACACGGCGTCGGCTTCTTCAAGCGTTTCGGCTACGGAGTACCCCGCCATTTGCATCACTGAGGCAATCACCTCGCTGTCGGCTACGTTCATCTGGCAGCCGTAAGTTTCGATAAACAACTTCTTGTTGTCATCGACCGTTTCAGTTGCGGATTTAAAGTCCGCTCCCGTTAATTCGTTCATATTCAAATCTTAGTTTTAAAATTCGACCGCAAAGATACGGCTTCGCTTTCAATAAGTGGTAAATTGGTACAAAAATTACGCAAAATCTTATGGTTTAGGATGCTAACTTGTAATTAATGTTAAGGGAATAAACATTTTCCGGTGATATCCTTGGCAAATTTAAATTTATTTTTCACATTTGTGCAATGAAAGAAACATTAGATTTTTTCATAGTTAAGGTTTAGGTTAAAAAAATTAAGGGGAGCTGTGAAGCTGCCCTTTTTTCATAATAAAAAGTTAGCCCGAACCGGATTTTATGTGTAACTTTGGCGGATAACTAATTAGCAGTGAAACATAATGGAAGATTTTTTGAAATTTCTCGCGATAGCAGCGGTCATTCTTATGGGAATAATCCAAGAGGTGAATAAGAGGAGTAAAGCAAAAAAAGCGACCAATAAACGCCCCGTTCCCCCGATATCATCACCCACCGAAATAGAGCCGGATGCTGTTCCCATGCCCGAAATGTGGGGCAGACCCAAGTCGCTGGACGAATTGTTTCAGCCTATATCTACAGAACAGCCGGTTTCCAAAAGGTCTTCGCAACAGGCTTCAAGGTCTTCCCAACAAGCTTCAAGGCAAGCGCCCAAGCAGAAAAAGAAAAAAGAAGAAGTATCCGTTGCCGCATCTCTGGCAAACAGTGCCGCTCAGGACCAGTTGAACGCCAGGCAAGGTTCTCATTATGATGCTCCTCACGAATCATCAGATAACAGCGAAGACTTCACAATCCACTCGGCAGAAGAAGCCCGCCGCGCTATTATCTGGGGAGAGATACTTCAACGGAAGTACTAACGGTAATTATGAAGGTTTATTTCAGGCACGGATTACACGGATTACGCTGTTGTTTTATGTAATCCTACTTTCTGGAAACCGTGTTATCCGTGTAATCCGTGCCTGAAACTTTAACAATAAAGCGAATTATTAACTTATTAGATATCAACTGTATTTAACACGAAATTGTACTATTTATGTCATTCAATCGTATTTCGGCAGCAGAAGCTGCAAGCCTTATTAAACATGGCTACAACATCGGCCTGAGCGGATTTACTCCCGCAGGAACGGCCAAGGCTGTTACAGCAGAACTCGCAAAGATTGCGGAAGCGGAACATGCCAAAGGAAATCCATTTCAAGTAGGTATTTTTACTGGTGCATCTACCGGTGAGTCTTGTGACGGCGTATTGTCACGCGCAAAGGCTATCCGCTACCGTGCTCCCTATACCACGAACTCTGATTTCCGCAAAGCCGTGAACAGTGGAGAGATTGCCTACAACGACATACACCTCTCACAGATGGCACAGGAAGTGCGCTACGGATTCATGGGCAAAGTGAACGTAGCCATCATCGAAGCCTGCGAAGTGACTCCGGACGGCAAGATTTACCTGACGGCCGCCGGCGGTATCTCCCCGACTATCTGCCGCCTTGCCGACCAGATTGTCGTAGAGTTGAACAGCGCGCACAGCAAATCCTGCATGGGACTGCATGACGTGTACGAACCGCTCGACCCGCCTTGCCGTCGCGAAATACCTATCTACAAACCGAGCGACCGCATCGGACTGCCGTATATCCAGGTAGACCCGAAGAAAATCGTAGGCGTGGTAGAAACCAACTGGCCGGACGAAGCGCGTTCTTTCGCTGACGCTGACCCGCTGACTGACAAAATCGGACAGAACGTTGCCGACTTCCTCGCTGCGGACATGAAGCGCGGCATCATCCCGTCTTCTTTCCTTCCGTTGCAATCGGGCGTGGGAAATATCGCCAACGCCGTGCTCGGCGCACTGGGACGTGACAAGACAATTCCGGCATTCGAAATGTACACTGAGGTGATTCAGAATTCCGTAATCGGCCTGATTCGCGAAGGACGTATCAAGTTCGGCAGTGCTTGTTCGCTGACTGTGACAAATGACTGTCTGGAAGGTATTTACAATGATATGGATTTCTTCCGTGACAAACTGGTGCTCCGTCCGTCGGAAATCTCCAACAATCCGGAAGTGGTTCGCCGTCTCGGTATCATTTCTATCAATACGGCTATCGAAGTCGACCTGTACGGCAACGTGAACTCAACTCATATCGGTGGAACTAAAATGATGAACGGTATCGGTGGCTCGGGCGACTTTACCCGCAATGCTTATATTTCGATCTTCACTTGTCCGTCAGTGGCTAAGGAAGGTAAGATTAGCGCTATCGTGCCGATGGTATCCCACCACGACCACACGGAGCACGATGTCAACATTGTTATCACCGAACAAGGTGTTGCCGACCTTCGCGGCAAGAGTCCGAAAGAGCGTGCGCAAGCTATCATCGAAAACTGTGCGCACCCTGACTACAAACAGCTACTTTGGGATTATTGCAAACTGACTGGTGGCAGGGCGCAGACTCCGCACGCTATTCAGGCTGCACTCGGCATGCACGCAGAGCTAGCTAAGAGTGGAGATATGAAAAATACGAATTGGGCTGAATACGCTAGATAAATCAGCAGAATAAGAAAGGGGAAGTATCAAAAACTCCCCTTTTGACATACCCTGCCTTCTACAATCATAATTGTATTCTTTGATAAACAAAATCTATATGTTTTTGTATATCAGAGAATACAATTTTCTTTTATATAAACTCAAATCAGGACGAAGGACGAAGTGGCTACTTTCCAATAATCGTCTCGCAAACCTTATCCTGGAATGCCCTTGCCTTAGCAGCCGAAAGCACATTCTGATTCATGATGGCAAAGGCTACCTCATGTCCGTTCTTCATCTTCAGATAGCCCGCAAGCGCATTGATTGCAGTGAACGAGCCTGTCTTGGCATGAACGTTTCGGAATGCAGGAGCACTTTTCATCCTGTTTTTCAATGTGCCGTCCACACCACCGACGGGAAGGGATTTGTATAGTTGTTGGAAGATAGCGGTTCGGGAGTATGCATACTTCAGGAAATCGACCAGCAGGGCGGGAGAGAGGTAATTATAATTGGATAGCCCGCAGCCGTCCGCAATCTTATAGTCTTTCGGGTCGTGCCCCAGGCGGCGGATTAACTTCATGATTTCTACGATTCCGTCTTCGGCAGCCACCTGCTTCTTTCCTGTAGCCTGTGCGCCGAGGCGGCAGAGGAATGCTTCCGCATTCAGGTTGTCACTCTCTTTCATCAGTTGGTTCAGGACTTTCTGCACCGATGTATTCCAACCTGCCATTCGTTCCACGTGAACGCTGTCGCGCGGCAATTCCGTGAATGCATAAGACGGGGGAGCAATGATTCCTTTTGCCCGGAGACGTTCGAGGAAAGTGTGCATAAAGAAAGCGGGGGAATCATAGATATTGATATTATCTTTCCGGATGGAAGCGACATTACCCGAAACAACCAAATTATTCCCGTTCGTCAGCCAGTCTCTGGAGAAGGAGAACTTTCCGGCAGAGGAAGTACGTGTCTTTGTCCGGTTGGTCAAAGTGTAATAGGAAGAGAGAGGTTTGCAGGATATGCTTGCCGTATCTCCTTGCAAGGTGGAAGGAACCACGGAGACTTCAACCGTTCCCTTGCAGAACATAAGCGGAGACAAATACGGCTGGTATCCCGCAGGGGTATCGTCCCATGCCCATCCATGCCCCCAATAGAGGGAGTCTTTCATCGAAACATCACCATATACCTGTCCGTTAATCACGGAAAAAGGAAAAGTTATCACTTCCTCTATCAATGAGTCCATCGCCTGACTGTCAAATTCGGGGTCGAATCCGCCTACTACGTACAGATTGCCTTGGAGCGTATCATGCTCTATCACGCCGTCGTGCCACACTTTCGTTCGGAAAGGTTCGCCCGCGTCAGGGCGGGAGAGGGCGGTAATGGCCGTCAGCAGTTTCATGGTAGAGGCAGGGCGGGAAAGTTTTTCCGCACGATAGTTATACAACGGCTTCTTCGCCGTCAGGTCATAAACGGAGATACCGACTTCGGACGCTTCGGGAAGCATCTTTTTAATAAGCGAGTCTATCTGTGAAAAGTCTCTCTGCGCCCACAACGGCAGCAAGCAGACGGACAATGTAACTAATAAAAGAACTTTCTTCATACAATACGGTTTATGAATCGAATCACACCCGCAAATATAGCACTTCCCAACTGAATTTGTCTGGAATCTGACAAAAAACAAAAGAGAGAGCTTGATTACAAATAGTTAGTGTTCGGGGAAAACAAATGACAGCAGAAAAGAAAATAATAGAAAAAAACACCAAAAAAGTTTATCTGATAAAAGGAAATATTTACTTTTGTGGCATGTAGAGAAGAGGATGCCCTAAAAAAGGCTAGCGCATACACAGTCTTTTTTTAAAACAGAACAGCATAACTGAATGATAATACCTCAGGAAAATAATATTGATGCCTTTGGAATTAATAGAATAAACAACAAGAAAGAGTTTGATTTATTCTTTAAAAAATACTATACTCTATTTCTTTCTTTTGCCTGTCGGTATCGCCTGGGTACGGAAGAGGCGCGCGATATTGTTCAGGATGTTTTTATCGCCTTTTGGGAGCAACGCGAAAACTTCACTTCTATTGTAACCATCAAAGCTTTTTTCTACCGTTCCATCTCCAACCGCTGCCTCAACTATCTGAAACATGAGGATGTGAAAGACCGCTATGCCGAAAGCCAGATACAGGTCATGCAAAGCGAAGAATTCATCCAGGAAAATATTATCCGTGAGGAAGTATCTTTTATGGTACGCCGGAAAATCAAGGAACTCACTCCGCGAGAACAGGAAATTATCATTCTTTCTCTTCAAAATAAGTCCAACCAGGAGATAGCCGAATTGCTGTCTATATCAGTTCCTACCGTAAAGACACACAAGATGCACGCATACGCCCGACTACGCGCTGAACTGGAAGAATTAAGATTTCTGCTACTTATTTTATAAAAAATTGATTTTTATATCATACCATATTTAATCTGTGTTGTTTTACTTATAGAATAACACAAATCCCGTTATATAAATGACAGACCAAAAGCTTAAAGAAAGCATGCAGGTGGCCGAGGAATTGGCGAAAGAAATCTGCACAGGCGAACCATCCACTTCACTTCTGGCTCAGAAGTGGAAAGAGGAATCACCCGAACTATACGAAGAAATACGGAAGCAGGAGAGCCTGTCGCAGGCAATCTCCTTCCACGACTCCATTGATACCCGACAGGCGTTGGAAGAAGTCAGCAGCCGACTGAACCTTCCGCCAAGACGATTCGGCAGACGTATTATATATAATATAGGTATCGCAGCTTCTTTCTTGTTAATCCTCGGAACGGCAGCCACATGGTTATGGATGAGAAACAGCGAAGAAACTGTTGCCGAATGGGCTGCGTCCGTACCCGAACCAGCCAAGATTTCACTTATCGCGCAAAATGACGAGCCGATGGAACTGGCAGAAAGCAATCTGACTGTCCAAGGCAACCAATTGATTGGAAGCACGCTGGACGGAAAAAGAAATATCGCTATCGAATTAAAGCCCGACAACCAGTTCAACAAGCTGGCAGTACCGGCAGGCGGTGAATATCGTCTGACACTGGAAGACGGAACAGTAGTTCAAGTGAATGCAGCTTCGGAACTGCTCTTCCCTGCGCATTTCAAGGAGCACATACGCCAGGTTGAATTAAGAGGAGAGGCATATTTTAAAGTTAAGCATAATTCGGAAAAACCTTTCAATGTACTGCTTGGCACACTGAATGTACAAGTCACGGGGACGACCTTTAATATTAAAGCCTACGAAGAAGAAGGAAATGTATCCATCACTTTGGTTGAAGGTTCGGTCAACGTACGCGAAGGACAGAAAGTTCTTGCCACATTGTCTCCGGGCGAACAGTTCACTTATCATAAAACAACATGCGAATACAGCACATCACAAGCCAATATATCCGTTATCACCAGTTGGACGGAAGATAAGTTTATCTTTAACAATGAGACTATCGGTACTATAATGAATGAGCTTTCACGATGGTATAATGTAGACATCAATGTGAGCGAAGATATACAGGATATACGTTATAGCGGCATACTATCACGAAAACAGCCTCTTACGGAAATCCTTAATATCCTGCATCTCACAAATGAGCTTGATTTTAAAATCTATCAAGACAGAAGGATAGATGCCATAGAGAAAAAAGACTAACAGTAACATCTAATATTATAAACTTCACACAGTTATGACAAACAAGTTTATTTCCAGAGGACTCATGTTGGTAGTTGCCCTCATCTTGTCCTGTACTGCTCCGCTGGTATATGCTCAGACTGGCCATCCGGAAAAGATTACAATTACGGTCACTAAGAAACCGTTGGAAAATGTGTTGGAAAAACTGAGTAAACAGTATGATTACCAGTTTTTCTATAACGCCTCTCTACTGAAAGGAGTCAATGTTTCTGCATCCCTGCAGGAAGCCGGCATCAAGAATGTGATGAAAGTACTTCTGACAGGAACCGGACTGCAATATTCCATAAAAGGAAGAACAATTGTCATTACTGCAATCCCCAAGAAAGCAATATCACAAACGCCACTGCATGGACGTGTCACCGACAGTGATGGTAATGTACTTCCGGGTGTCGCTATTTTCACACAAGATAAAAGTCAGGGATCCGTCACAGACATTGACGGACGTTTCACTTTCTCCAAACCACTGGCATACGGAACCGTACTGAACTTTTCTTCCGTAGGTATGAAGCCTCATGACGTAGTATATAGCGGTGAACAACTCCTGCAAGTAGTCATGGTAGAAGATGTGAAGCAACTGGATGCAGTAATCGTTACCGGTTTCCAAACTATCTCGCGCGAACGGTCTACCGGAGCCGCCACGATTGTGAAGAGCGACTACCTCGACAAAATCCAGGGTATGAACCTGGGAAGCAAACTCGAAGGCAGTACTCCGGGACTAACAACTTACAACGGAAAAACCAGTATTCGTGGTACTTCTTCATTTGCTATCAATTCTACCCCGCTTCTGGTATTGGACGGACAACCCGTCACCGGTGTCAGTCTCAATGAGCTGAACCCCGATGATATCGAAACAATCACTGTCCTGAAGGATGCTGCCGCAACCTCTTTATACGGTGTACGCGCCTCAAACGGTGTAATCGTCGTGTCAACCAAACGTGGAACTAGCAAGAAGCCGAATATCAACGTTTCCGCCAACTTCTATCTCAATCCGTTACCTTCGCTCGATTACCAGCATTATGCTTCTACAAGCGATGTTATTGACTACGAACAAAGTTATCTGTTGAACAATCCGACTTATCAAAATAATCCGCTGGATTACTTTGAAAGTCTGAATCAGTTCCCAGCACCTAAATATATGACTAGCATAGACAGGCTCTACTATCGTTTGGCAAAAGGCGAAATAACGGAAAAACAACTAAATAGCACACTAGACGTACTACGCAAGAATGATTACCGCAAAGCATATCGTGAAGCGTTGCAACAAATGAACTTCACGCAAGATTACAATGTTTCTATCTCAAAAGGTGGTGATAAGTCAAGCTTATTTTTCTCTGCACGTTACGAAAATCAAACAACTTACAACAAACACGACCAATGGGATAGATATACCTTTTATCTGAAAAACGAGTTGGATTTGACAAAATGGTTCAAGCTAACTCTCGGCGCCAATGTCTCTATCACCGGAAGCGAATACTCACAAGCCGAATTCCAAAGTGGAACAGATGCCATGCCCTACGAAACACTCTATAACGAAGACGGAAGTTATGCTTACACCTATCTGCACAACTACTACAACGCACAGAAAATCAATGAAACGGAAGGTCTGGAGTTTATGGGGTACAACGCTGTAGAAGAAGCCACAAAAAATATGCAAAAGAACAACGATATGTACTGGAAACTATTCACCCATGCAGACTTCAAGATATTCAAAGGGCTAGATTTGGGTGTAAAGTTCCAATATGAGAACCGAACCTCGGATACAGAACAGTATGACGAAGCTGATTCTTACAAGATGCGATACATGATTAACCAATTTGCTTCAGTAAACCCTGAAGGAGGATTTACTTACAATATCCCACAAGGAGGAAGACTGACGAACGCGAACACACGATGGTCATACCTAAATCTGCGGGCACAACTCAACTACCAAACAATGATTGCTGAGAAACATGATATCACCGCTTTATTAGGAGGAGAAATCCGCGAAGACAAATACCGTAGGAAAAATGGAGAACGATACGGATATGATGACCTGAAACTAACTTACCAACAAGTAGACTGGCTGAAACTGCAACAAAATGGAGTGCTCGGACAAATAAGCGGCAACGCAGCCAGAAAGTCTGAAGAAGCTGCAGTGTCTGACACACACCACCGATATGTCTCAGCATACTTTAATGCCGGCTATACATACGACACACGCTACGCCCTGAATGCCAGTGTCCGCATAGAGCAAGCCGACCTGTTCGGTACAGACCCCAAATATCGTTACCGCCCGCTTTGGTCGGCAGGAGCTAGTTGGAATATTTCTAATGAAGAATTCATGAAAGGAATGGAGTGGCTTGATATGCTCAAGCTACGTGTCACTTACGGTATTACCGGTAATGTAGACCAAAGCTCTTCTCCCTACCTGTTAGGAACCTACCTGACTTCCATGTATAGCGGCGCTAACCTGACAGACATCCAAAGCCCCCCTAATAAAATGCTCCGTTGGGAGAAAACTTCAACAGTCAACATAGGGCTGGATTTCGCATTCTTCCACAGGCTAAATGGTAGTATTGACTTCTACAACCGCTATAGTTCGGACTTGCTGGCACGAAAAAGCCTCGACCCGTCCACCGGTTTTGAGAGTGCCAAGTTCAATAACGGAGCAATGCGCAACAGAGGTATTGAACTCAACCTTTCTTATGACTGGCTGAAAAGCAGGGACTGGTCACTCAATACAGGATTTACTGCCGCATTCAACAGCAATAAAATTAAAGAAGTAGGCTACCTGCCAACAGACGCAGTAACCATGATGCGATACCCGGGCAGCAACTACCTGAAAGGAGATACATATAATTCAGTATATGCCTATCGCTACGCCGGACTGACAGCAGAAGGAAATCCATCTGTATACAATGCAGACGGAGAAGTCATTTCACTGGAAGGAGTTCGTGACATCAATGCCTTGATATGCGTAGGACAATTTGACCCTAAATGGAACGGGGCTCTCGACATCAGCCTGCGTTGGAAAGAACTGAGCCTTTTCACCAAAATTGTATACTACACCGGACATACATTGCGAACAGACGCCACTCCCCTTTACAATGGAATAGATACTGATAAAAAAGGGAATATGCATGAAGATATTGCCAGGCGGTGGACACCGGAACATACTGATACGGATATCCCGTCCATGAACATATACGGAATGCAGGGAGAAAGAGAGAATCACTGGAAATATGCCGACTATAACACGGCAAGTGCTTCCTTTATCAAAGTGCGTAATATCGGGCTTTCCTACAACTTGCCGAAACAGTGGATTAACAAAGCCGGATTCAAAGCTATCAGCCTGCACGCACAAGTCAACAATCCTTGCTATTGGGCTGCCAACAAAAGGGATATCGACCCGGAAGCCTTCAACGCCAATAGTGGAACCCGGAATTCCGAACAAGCCACCAGCTATATATTGGGTATTAATATCAACTTCTAAGCAACTCTATCCATTATGAAACGAAATATTATTATAGGTTGTATCGCAGCAGCAACATTCATATTCACCGCCTGCGACAATTATCTGGATTTGGTACCTAAAGGTGAATCAGTCCTCAACGAAACCAGCGACTATCTCGGATTACTCGAAGACATGTACGGCTACCCCTTAGAAACCGAATGGTATCTATGTGGAGAAAATGCACCCGCCTATGTAGAGCAAATTAAAAACTATACAAACCCACTCATATCTGCCAGTTTCTTCTGGAATGAGGATTTCGACCGGGCTACTTACATGACAGCTACAGGAAGTGGTGACTTATATTCCATGTGTTACAATAAAATAGCAAAATACAACATCATCATACAAAATATCGGTGATGCCAAAGGCAGCGAAAGTGACAAAATTGAAGGCATTGCGCAAGCGAAAATATTACGTGCATACAATTACTTCTATCTCATCAACACCTTCGCCAAACCATATGACCCGGCAACAGCTGCCCAAGAACGGGGAGTCATTCTTCGTGATGAATTCAGCCTGGAAGACGAAGGAGAGCAAAAAACTGTGGCAGACACCTATAAACTAATCCAGCAAGATATAGAAGACGCCTTATCCGGACTGCCACATAAATCACTGAACACATTCCGCCCCGACAAATCATTCGGCTATGCACTAAAAGCTAAAGTGCACCTGTTTAAGAGAGAATTCGACCAAGCTTTACAAGCTTCGCTCGATTGTCTCAAGGAAGCGGAAGAAAAAGGCAATCACAAGTTATGGGATATGAATACAACTTACCAAAGTGCATTGACACAATATAAGGCATCAATGGGAATGCAGGCAATGCCGGATATGATGTTTGAATATGGCATGTCAATGTACTCCATGTTCCGCATGATGGGCAGTATAATGTATTTCAAGCGCGAATATGACAACACAGAGAACCTGCTTTACCAACATGGGCTGAATTTCATGTCCCCGCAGGCATCCCTTATACGTAAGCCTGTTGTGGATTTATTCAGCCCGAAAGAAGACTTGCGTTATACATTCTGTATCGCCACGACAACAGAAGGGCCTGCCACCCGTGAACCAGGCTCCAAGATGTTGAACATTATGTCTTTTCACTGGAACTGCGGGGGAGTCAAACTTTCCGAAGTATACCTGATGGCTGCCGAATGTTACGCCCGCAAAGGCGACAAGGATAATGCCCTCAAATATGTCAATGACTTACGCAAGAACCGCCTCATCAAAACATATTACACCGACCTGACTGCTGCGGACGCCACCGAAGCCATGAAAATCGTCCGCGAAGAGCGTAAACGTGAACTGTTGTTCACTAGTAACGGTTTCTTTGACATGCGCCGTTTCTGCACAGAGTTCAACGAAACTTTGACACGTGAGTTCGAGGAAAAGACATATACACTGAAACCGGCATCGCACCTACTTACATTCCCATTCCCTGTAGCTGCCATGCAAAATAGTAACTTAATACAAAATAGCAAATAATGAAAACATTCATTTTATTCATAGCAACACTCCTCTGTATGTTTACATATACAAAGGGATTCGCCTTGCCCTCGGAAAGCAAAGCAACGCACATCACTTTCACGGCAGCGACCGACGGAAAGAAAATCTATTTCCAAAGCGAAAGCGACACCATACACGGTTATCAAGAAGTGCAACCGGGAGAAACGATAGTTCTCCAACTGGAGGAACCTGCCTATTACTACTATATGGCATCCGATAATTCTACATATACCATTTTTGTCACTCCCGGCTCCACAAGCCGTATCATTGAACAGAAAGGAGAAGTATCTTTTGAGGGAGACAATGCGGATATCAACCAATTCATCCGACAATACCCGCCCATTGTTAAAGTACCCAATAATATAGCCTCGTATTCCGGTGAATGGCTGGAATTCCAGCATAAACAAATGGCTGCATCTATTGAAGCATTAAAAGCTTCGGATTTGCCTGCTGACTTCAAACATATACACGAATTTTACTATAAATACGCATTTCTCAACCAACTGCTAAGCGGGCCAAGTATAATGCGCATGTTTATGAAAAAAGAGTTCGATTTACCGGCAAATTATTATGATGACATAAAAAAGAACCGATATGAAGACGCTGCGCTTCTGTATTATCCCAAATGGTTCACCGTCATGCGTGAGTCAATGGAAACATTGGAAAAGATCGGTGAATGCCAACCCGACCCCACAGGATTTCTCGCTCAATATGCCGCAAGGATAATCGATAATAAAGTGAAAGCCGCTTTCCTTATACGCTATTTGAAGCAAATCCTGAAAGCAGGATATTCCGATGATTTTCCGGCATATCTATCTATCGCAAAATCATTAGTACCCTCACCTGGCGAGGCATTTCTCCAAAAGTTAACCCAACTGGAGAAACAGTACGACGGGCTCAAAGCGCAATACAGCAATATCACCCGCGGAAACGCTGCTCCGGCTTTTACAGCCAATGACAGTAACGGAAAAAGTTACTCTTCCGCCGACTATGCAGGAAAAGTAATGGTACTTGATTTCTGGTTCAGCGGTTGTATCCCCTGCAAATCGGAAATGCCTTATATGGAAAAGTTAGCTGAAAAGATGAAAGGGGAGAACATCCAGTTTTTCACCCTGTCACTCGACACCGGAGAACAACTGCTCAAAGCATGGAAGGAACTTGTGAAAGATAAAAACGGTACAACTCTGCAACTCAACGTTCCGAATGGTTTCAAGTCCGAACTGGCAAAACATTACAGAATTCATTCCGTACCCCGTATCGTCATTATCGATCAGCAGGGTAAAATCGTAGACGCTTTTGCCAAACGTCCCTCCGATCCCAAACTGTACCAGCAATTACTGAAACTCTTGAATAAAGAAGAACCCGGCACACTGACAAGAGAAAAGGCAACAGCCGCCATGATGGAGTTAAGACATGCCGAAACCGCTGCGCAAAAAGAGGAAATGCTGAAAAACTTCATGGCACAAGTGAAAAGAGATAAAGCGGATTTCGCTTATCCGATGATGAACATGATGATGTCATTTACTATAGAAGCACTTTATGCGGAAGGTAACCGGGAGAAAGCCGAAGGATATCTGGCCAATATTCCGGAATCACCATTTAAACGCGACATTTTAGCCATCTCCGGAATCAGCCGTTTAGAAAATGGAAACTTTGGAATGGCAATAGAACTACTGAATAGGTCTATACGAATGACTATCGAAGGAAAAGATGAAGAGGCACTTCCTAAAGATGAAAAAGATAAGTACAAACAGATTCTCGCCCTTTATGTAGAAGCATTGATAAAAGATAACCGCATACAAGAAGCAATCCCTTATGCCAAACAAATATATGAAACCAGCAATAAGCAAGATTATTCTATCAACGATTGCTATGCCGCCACGTTGATATACGAAAAGAAATTCGATGAAGCAACTCCTATACTGGAAACATTTGTACGCACGGGAAAAGCTACTCCGCAACACATTGAAGGGCTGAAGCAGGCATATATTCAAAAAAACGGCAAAGAGAAAGAATTTGACCAATATCTGGACGGGCTAAAAGCGGACTACCGCAAATCCTTACAGGAAAAGCTTGCACAGGATATGGTGAATGAACCTGCACCGCTATTCACTCTCCGCAATCTGGACGGAAAAGAAATCTCCCTGGCAAGTTTAAAAGGCAAAATAGTCGTGCTCGACTTCTGGGCTACATGGTGCGGTCCTTGCAAAGCATCTTTCCCGGCCATGCAAAAAACAATTAACCGGTTTGCCGATAATAAAGATGTGGTTTTCCTTTTCATTAATACGCTGGAAAACAAAAAAAATCTACAGGAAACCGTACGTAAGTATATGGACGAGAAAGGGTATACCTTCAATGTAGCATTTGACACACAAGATTTGAATACTAAAAAGTTTCCTGTCATGGAAAGCTATAAAGCGAAAGGAATTCCGGCCAAGTTCATTATAGACAAGGAAGGGAATATCCGGTTCAAACCAGTCGGTTTTTCCGGCTCCGACGAAGAGACAGTGGAAGAACTTTCGGCAATGATAAAGACGTTGCTATAAAAGAAAAAGACCTTGTTATAATTAATAAGTCTTTTGCAGATACATATAATTACGATTCAACAACTTAGATAGCTGAACAGTTATGAAAAAAAATAAAATTATACAATCTATTATATTCGGTTTTATTACCGTCTGCTTGCTGGCATCTTGTAAGGACGACGAGGAAAAGGCTTTCTCCGTATTCGATATTGCCACCGAAGATTTGGAACAAGTCGTAGATAAGAACATCAATACGATTGAGATTCCGGTTAATACTACGCTTGCCAAATCAGAATGGCAAGTGGAACCGACAGAAAAATGGATAAAAGCAGAAAAGAGTATGGCTACCGGAGAGCCGTTCATCAGTATCAACGTAGAAGAAAACGCCACCGATGAAGCACGTACTGCACAGATAAGAGTAAGTTCCTTCGTTCAGGATTACGTAATCACAGTTCGCCAGTTCGGATTGTATGACATCGCAGTGGAAGGAGATACACAGATACATCCCACCAGCGGAAAAGCCAACCAATACCAATCGGGATACGACATAGACAAATCTATGGATGGCAAGTTTACCACCGGAACAAGTTATGAAGAATCTTCCAACTACCACAGTCCTTTCGGAACAGGAAACACCAAATTTCCTGTCATATTAGAGTACTTTTTCACAGGAGATGAACAAATTGACTATCTTATCTATTATACCCGCAGTGGAAACGGAAACTTCGGAAAAGTAGACATTTACACCGCCACTGCCAATAATCCCCAAGAAAGTGATTATACTCTGCAAGGAAACTATGATTTCAAAGAGAAAAACGATCCTTCAAAAGTGACTTTCAATGAAGCAATAAAGGCGACAGCTATCAAATTCGTTGTCCATAACGGCAGAGGAGGCTTTGCAAGCTGCGATGAGATGCATTTCTTCCAGGCCAATACCAATAACACGCAAGAGACTAAATTGCTGAAAGTATTCAAGGACATCACCTGCACAGAAGTGAAAGAAGGTGTCACCGAACAGGATATTCAAGCATTGGGAGATAACTTCTTTATCGACCTTGCCCGAGCCATACAACATAATGCATACAGTGAGTGGGAAAAGGATTTCCGGATTCGTGAATACGAAGCGTACAGCGAACCTGCCAAATGGGCGGAAAAACTGATAACTAAACGCTACAGCAACCTTGACAATCTGACGGGAATCGCAGTGGAAAAGGATGATGAAGTAGTTGTTCTCGTCGGAGACACTCACGGGCACGACGTTTCTATACAATGTATAGGTGAAGAGAAAACCAGCTTTTTAGAAGATCATGAATATCCGCAGACCGCCGCTTCGGGAGATTATTATATCCTCAAGTCCGGAATCAACAAACTAAAGATGAAAAACAGGGGACAACTGTTTGTCATGTATAACTGTGACCTGACTTCTCATCCCGAACCTATCAAAATACATATTCCAATAGGCAGCGGGAAAGTTTCCGGCTTTTTCGATCTTGCAGAACATAAAACGGATATGAAATACGCAGAACTGCTCTCCAAGGCAACTGACAAATATTTCGGGATACGCGGAGATAAGATTATTCTCTACTTCCATCGTGAGAAACTGCAAGAAGTAGTGAAAAATGAAATATTATCAGCTATCCACCTCTGGAACGATATCATCGGCTGGGAACAGGAACTCATGGGAATAGAAGATGTACGTCCCAACCTCTTCAATAATCATATATTCGCTATCTCGCCCGAAGGGGCCTATATGTGGGCTTCGGAAGACCGTATAGCTTTCGTATACACAAAGTTGGGAGATATTCTACTGAAAGAGAATGTTATGGAAGAAAAGGATAACGTTTGGGGGCCTGCTCATGAAATAGGGCATATTCACCAAGGAGCTATCAACTGGGCAAGCTGCACAGAATCAAGCAATAACATATTCTCAAACTATGTATTGTACAAGCTCGGCAAATACTGCTCACGTGGAGTGGAAATCAGCAAGTTAGCAGAATCTTATCTTCTGAAGCAACCTTGGCCACTATTAGGAACGGCAACTCACAAAAATGAAGATACAGAGTTGCATATGCGCATGCAATGGCAACTATGGAACTATTTCCACCGTTTGGGCAATATGCCAGATTTCTTCCCCAAACTTTTCAAATATTTACGTGACAATCCTCTAACTTATGCCAGCCCGGGAACTGCACAAATGCAATATGCCAAGGCAGTCTGCACCGTGGCTAATATGGATATGACTGAGTTTTTTGACAGATGGGGATTCTTCAGATTTACACTCATTCCGAGTTATGAACAGTATGGGACATATATGTATATGGTCAGTCAAGAATTGATAGATCAAACTAAAGAGTATATGTCAACCTTCCCGAAGAAAGTACCACCTATCTACTATCTGGAAGACCGCAAGAACGGTGATGTCGGCATCGAGAATTACCAAGTAGGTGACGTTGGATATTATACATTGTTTAAAGATAATGTAAAAATTACAGGTACTCCGACTTATAGTCTGTCGGGAAACAATATTACTGTAAACAATGGTACTCAAGCAGTAGCATTCGAAGTACGAAAAGATAATGAAAACGGAGAACTACTATATTTCTTCAACTTCCTTTCATATTCGATTCCTTCAACAGTTGTTATTGACGAAACAACCAAATTCTATGCTGTGCAAGCAGATGGGAAGAGAATTGAGATGAAGAAAGAATAAATAGCCTATAATATAAACAAAACTACCATATTTCCTTCTATAAAATGAAAAGGACTGCCTCACTTTTGAGACAGTCCTTTTTTATATTATATTATCCGCTTCAAAAACAACAGTTCAGTCATCCTTTCTCTATAATGCTTCCCGGAATATCTCACCCACCGTAGGATGAGGGAAAACAATCTTCTTCCATTGTGCCGCCGTCAACCCTAATTCAATGGCAGTTCCCGCAAGCGTAATAATCTCCGAAGCCGGATTGCCCAACACGTGCGCTCCAATCACCCGTTCCTGTTCATCCAGCAATACTTTGCAGACTCCGTTCACTCCTTCGTTCTCCGCCACAAACCGGCCGGAATAAGCCATCGGGAGCTTTACGACTTGACAAGTAATGCCTTTTGCTGAGGCCGACTCTTCCGTTTCGCCTGCTCCGGCAATCTCCGGATTGGTATAGACAACGCCCGGAATGGCACGATAACTCATTGCGTCTTCTTTTCCTAATATAGAATGTACTGCCACTTCCGCTTCACGAACGGCTGTATGAGCCAACAAAGAGAATCCTGTCAGGTCACCGCAGACATAAACACCAGGTACGGAAGTCTGCATCTTCTCATTCACCTTGATAGCACCACGCTCTGTCTTCTCCAAATTCAGAGTTTCGAGCCCGAAACCTTTCATTACGGGACGACGGCCGACACTCATCAGTAACTTTTCCGCTACAACCGTACCATTACCCTCTGCATTTTCATAAGAAACGACAGCGCCTTCTTCCGTTTGCGACAGACCGACAACTTTCGTGTTCAACAGGAATTTAATGTTCCGTTTTGCATAGTCCGTACGCAGCAGAGCGGAGAGTTCCTTATCCATTCCACCGAGGATTTCATCCATCATTTCTATGACTGTCACCTGTACTCCCAAGCTATTGAAGAAGGACGCAAACTCCATTCCGATAACTCCACCGCCAACGATAGCCAGAGATGCGGGCAGTTCTTTGTTATCCATGGCTTCCCTATGCGTCCAGTAATTCATTGTATCGACACCCGGAATAGGTGGGATAAAGGTTTCCGAGCCCGTACAAAGTATCAGATTCTCACCTTCATAAGTTTCTTCACCGCAACGAACTGTATTTTTATCAATGATTTGCGCTTCCCCTGATAAGATCGTGACATTGTTGGAAGTCAGTTTGGCCTTCACTCCCAACACCAGTTTGCGCACTACTTTACTTTTGCGGGCTATAATCTTAGGTAAATCGAAAGAAACTTCGGATATATTCACGGCATACTTCGATGCGTGCCTGGCACTATCATAAGTCTTTGCCGAATACAGCAATGTCTTTGTCGGAATACACCCTTCGTTCAGGCAGACGCCACCCAAATTGTTTTTCTCAATAAGCAATACGCTTAAACCGGCTTTGCCGGCAGCTTCAGCCGCTGTATATCCTGCAGGGCCTCCACCGATAATAATCACTTGATGTTTCATAGTATATAATCAGTTAGTTTTTTCGTTATTATTTATTCTTTATCGAGTGCTATTGACTTCATTTTCTTTTCAATCAATTCCACAAATTCCCGTTCTTTGACAGGCATGACGGAAGCAAACTTGTCTTTTCCATACTCTATCAGTAGATAATCAGTCACTGAGAAACTCCCGAATTTCATGGAACGGTATTTCTGTATAGTCGTGATTTCAGAAATAGGAATTACTTTCTTACGGATAAAGCGACCGCGGGATATTTCAAGATTTCCATCCGTAGTCACCGTATAGACCGTATGTATAATCTGTTCGATCACTACAATAAGCATGAGCATCAGCAGCACTGCCGGCAAGATATATTTACACCACAGGGCGCCGACGACATTCACGGTAAGCACTACCAAGAGGAAATACTGGTACCAGGCGATACGGGCATGGAAAATTCGATTCATTTTGTCAGATTTTTGCCTGCAAGGTAGCAATTTTATGAATTAGTGACAACGAAAAGTACAACGAAGTAACTTATTTTGTAGCTTTGCGGTGAGAAATAACAAAACTATGGTAAGAAAATTCGATTTCCTCGTCATCGGCTCCGGAATTGCCGGTATGAGTTTTGCGCTGAAAGTGGCGCACAAAGGTAAAGTTGCTCTTATCTGTAAAAGTGGGTTGGAAGAAGCCAATACGTACTTCGCACAAGGTGGAGTGGCGTCTGTCACTAACCTGCTGGTAGACAATTTCGACAAACACATTGAAGACACGATGATTGCCGGAGACTGGATTAGTGACCGTGCCGCAGTGGAGAAGGTAGTGCGCGAAGCTCCTGCGCAAATTGAAGAACTGATTAAGTGGGGCGTAGACTTCGACAAGAATGAGAAAGGCGAATTTGACCTGCACCGTGAAGGGGGACACTCTGAGTTCCGTATCCTTCATCACAAAGACAATACGGGAGCAGAAATCCAGGACAGCCTGATTAAAGCCGTACAACGGCATCCCAATATCACGGTGATTGAAAACCAGTTTGCCGTTGAAATCCTTACACAACATCATTTGGGGGTAACCGTTACCCGTCAGACACCGGATATTAAATGTTATGGTGCTTATATCCTCGACCCGAAAACCGGAAAGGTAGATACCTATCTCGCTAAAGTGACTCTGATGGCCACCGGCGGAGTAGGAGCTGTCTATCAGACGACTACCAATCCGTTAGTAGCTACGGGAGACGGTATCGCCATGGTTTACCGTGCCAAAGGCACTGTGAAGGATATGGAGTTTGTCCAGTTCCACCCCACCGCACTGTATCATCCGGGCGACCGCCCTTCTTTCCTGATAACGGAAGCGATGCGCGGTTACGGTGGCGTACTCCGCACCATGGACGGCAAGGAGTTCATGCAGAAATACGACTCGCGTCTTTCACTCGCTCCGCGTGACATCGTAGCACGTGCCATCGACAACGAAATGAAGAATCGCGGAGACGACCATGTTTATCTGGACGTCACCCACAAAGACCCGGAAGAAACAAAGAAACATTTCCCGAATATCTACGAGAAATGCCTTAGTCTGGGTATAGACATCACCAAAGAATATATCCCGGTAGCTCCGGCTGCCCACTATCTCTGTGGCGGTATCCTTGTAGACGGAAACGGACAGTCGTCCATCGAACGCCTTTACGCAGTAGGAGAGTGCTCTTGCACCGGACTGCACGGCGGTAACCGCCTGGCTTCAAACTCATTGATTGAAGCAGTGGTCTATGCCGATGCTGCCGCCAAGCACTGTTTGGAAACCGTTGAACAATATACCTACAACGAAAATATTCCCGAATGGAATGACGAAGGGACTCGTTCTCCGGAAGAAATGATACTTATTACACAGAGTATGAAGGAAGTAAATCAGATTATGAGTAGCTATGTGGGTATTGTCCGCAGCGACCTCCGTCTGAAACGCGCCTGGGACAGACTGGATATTATCTACGAAGAGACTGAAAGTCTGTTTAAACGCAGTGTCGCTTCTAAAGAAATCTGCGAATTGCGTAATATGGTCAATGTCGGCTATCTGATTATGCGTCAGGCTATGGAACGCAAGGAAAGCCGCGGATTGCATTATACGATTGATTATCCGCACGCAAAGAAATAAGTATGAAAATATTCGCTCAACTCTTTATCTCTTTGTTCTGCGTAATAGGATTAGCTTCTTGCTATGCAGGCATTCCACTAAAAAGTGGGAAATCCGAGAACAACAGAACCTACGAAGTAAGTTATCTGTTTGAGCATGACGGAGTAAAAGTCTACCGTTTTCTTGATATGGGAAACTATGTGTATTTCACCACCCGGGGAGATGTGACCAGTATCAAAAATGATTCGACAGGAGAACGGACGATTACTATTTATAAAGACAGTATCCGCAAATAAAAAAGAAATGCCGCTTGCAAATGATTGCAAGCGGCATTTCTTTTATCTGATTAATCCGTGGACGTAGGATTAATAGTTTTCTTTCTTTACTTCAAAGTATGCTTGCGGATGCAGACATGCCGGGCAAACTTCAGGAGCTTCCTTACCGATTTCGATGTAACCGCAGTTACGGCATTGCCATACCACTTCGCCTTCTTTAGCGAATACAGTCATATTTTCGATATTGTTCACAAAAGCCAGATATCTTTCTTCGTGACCTTTTTCAGCGATGGAGATATTGCGGTACATAGCAGCAATCATCGGGAAACCTTCCTGTTCTGCTACATCTGCAAAGTGAGGATAATCCAGTGACCATTCTTCGTGTTCGCCGGCAGCAGCAGCGCGAAGGTTTTCGAGTGTAGTGCCGATTACACCAGCCGGATAGCTAGCAGTAATTTCAACCATACCGCCTTCCAAGAACTTAAACATACGTTTTGCATGTTCTTTTTCCTGATCAGCCGTTTCAGTGAAAATTGCAGAAATTTGTTCGTAACCTTCTTTTTTAGCCACACTTGCGAAATAGGTGTAACGCATTCTTGCCTGTGATTCTCCTGCGAATGAAGTCAACAGATTCTTCTCTGTCTGAGTTCCTTTAATACTCTTAGCCATAATTCTATTATATTTTTAAATTGGTGATTACCACACGTAACTTGTCGTACTATTTATAACGCAAATATAAGCGAATTGTTCGTAATAAACCACGTTTTCTTTATGAATAAAAACTATCAGGTCATTGATGAAATCTATCAACAGGTAAATAATATGCTGGATAACATACTTATTTCGATTATTTTATATAATTTTGCAACCTCTACTTTGCAAAAAGGATGGATAACACGTATAACAACTCATAAAAATGAAGCTATTTGAATTTAAACCCAAACTGGTTTCTTGTCTAAAGAATTATTCGAAAGAAACGTTTATGGCGGACCTGATGGCCGGTATCATCGTAGGTATCGTGGCACTTCCATTGGCCATCGCCTTCGGTATCGCATCGGGAGTATCGCCCGAAAAAGGTATTATCACCGCTATCATTGCCGGATTCATCATCTCCCTGCTGGGTGGAAGCAAGGTTCAGATCGGTGGTCCGACGGGAGCTTTCATCGTTATCATCTACGGCATCATTCAGCAATATGGCGAAGCCGGATTGATTGTAGCCACGCTTATGGCGGGCGTGCTGCTCGTATTACTAGGAGTATTCAAGCTCGGAGCGGTCATCAAATTCATCCCTTATCCTATCATTGTCGGATTCACCAGCGGTATTGCCGTCACCATTTTCACTACCCAGATTGCCGATATTTTCGGTTTATCCTTCGGAGATGAGAAAGTTCCGGGAGACTTCGTCGGCAAGTGGATGATTTATTTCCGTCATTTCGATACCATCAACTGGTGGAACACCATTGTAAGTATTGTCAGCATTATTATCATCGCCATTACTCCCAAGTTTTCAAAGAAAATTCCCGGCTCACTGATAGCGATTGTCGTTGTCACCGTTGCCGTTTATCTGATGAAGACTTTCGGTGGAATCGACTGCATCCAGACGATAGGCGACCGTTTCACGATTAAATCCGAACTGCCCGATGCTGTCGTGCCTGCTTTGGATTGGGAAGCTGTCAGAGAGTTGTTTCCGGTGGCTATCACTATTGCCGTATTAGGAGCTATTGAATCGCTGTTGTCTGCCACCGTAGCCGATGGCGTGATTGGCGACCGCCACGACTCCAATACGGAACTTATCGCACAAGGCGCGGCAAATATCGTGGCCCCCCTGTTCGGTGGTATCCCCGCTACCGGAGCCATCGCCCGTACCATGACGAATATCAACAACGGCGGCAAGACACCGATAGCCGGAATTATCCATGCGGTAGTGCTGCTCCTTATCCTGCTTTTCCTGATGCCGCTGGCACAATATATCCCGATGGCATGTCTTGCCGGGGTACTGGTCATTGTATCGTATAATATGAGCGGCTGGCGTGTATTCAAGGCTTTATTGAAAAACCCGAAATCAGACGTCACTGTCCTGCTTATCACTTTCTTCCTTACGGTTATCTTCGATTTGACCGTTGCCATCGAGGTAGGATTAATCATTGCCTGCGTGCTCTTTATGAAACGTGTAATGGAGACGACCGAAATCTCCGTAATCACGGACGAAATTGATCCGAACAAAGAATCGGACATTGCCGTGCACGAAGAAAACCTCATCATCCCCAAAGGCGTAGAGGTATACGAAATCAATGGTCCTTATTTCTTCGGTATCGCTACCAAATTCGAAGAAACCATGGCACAACTGGGTGACCGCCCGAAAGTGCGTATCATCCGTATGCGAAAAGTACCGTTCATTGATTCTACGGGTATCCACAACTTGACTGTACTCTGTGAAATGTCGCAGAAAGAAAAAACGACTGTCATCCTTTCCGGCGTAAACGATAAGGTACACAAGGTATTGGAAAAATCCGGCTTCTATGAATTGCTGGGGAAAGAGAATATCTGTCCGAACATTAATATAGCGTTGGAGAGAGCGGAAAGCATTGCAGAATAACGCTGTACACCAACTACTTACAAGGAGATATTTACTGTGCGTATTGGGCATATAGATCCAGCGCATTGGGTATATAGATCCAGCGTACTGGGTATATAGATCCAGCACGCTGGGCATATATATCCAATACGCAAGCTAAATATAGCCTACTGCATCAATCGTCATTTCATCAGACTTTTAAAAATAAGCCGCTCTTATACATCGCTCTCAACAGGAAAAAGACAATCAGATAATTGGCGAAAGTAAGCCACACGGAGTAATAGCCACCCAGGTATTGCTCAAGCCCGTAGCTGACCGAAGCGGCAACGCAACGGAAATTCACGACTTCACCCAACAGATAAGCTGTGATAGAATTCATGCCATACACTTTCAGCCAGTTCAATCCGCGGGTATGTCCCTTGTAGTCAATCCAATAATAGAACAATGCCATCAGCAGAAAGCAATATCCGCCGGAAAGCAGCGTCATACTACCTGTCCAGATACGTTTGATAATAGGCATCTGCAGACTCCACAACAATGCCAAGCCTACAAGAACAAGTCCGACAACCAGCAACGTTTGCACCACCTTTCTCCGGTTCGCCTTACCCTCTTTCATTATTTTTCCGGCAAACGCTCCGAGCATGACGGTCACTCCGAATGTCAGGCTACTCCATATCCATGTATAGTTGTAGGATGGAGAGAAGCTCCAAGTTCCGTCCTCATTCCAAAATACCCCGTCCCGGAAACACCCTAAGACGCATCTGTCCACTTGCTCGGCAAAATTTCCCGTGGGTGTAAAATCACCGAAAAACGTCATCGGAATCCAGTAGACGAGAAGGAGCAGCAGCGTTATCCCGACCTGCCACCTGAACGAGAAGTGCAACTGAATAACCGCAGCAATAAAATAACCGACAGCAATAGACTGCAACGTATTGGAATACAAATAAAGATGTTGGCTGTCCAAGCCAAGCAAATTGCCTTGTACAATCATCCCGAAGATAAACAACAGGATGACCCGTTTCAGAATCCTGCGATAAACAGGCCGATAACTTCCGGTAGTCCCTATGTATCTCGACAATGAAAACGGCATGGAAGCTCCTGTCATAAAGAGAAAAAGCGGCATCACCAAATCCCAGAAACGGAATCCTTCCCAAACCTCATGGTCAAACTGGTAGAGTATGTCGTTAAGAAACGGCAGGTTCATCTGCCGCACCAACGCCGCAAATACAGGTTGAAAAAAGACCAGGAGAAATAAATCAAAACCTCTCAGAATGTCCAATGAGGCAAGGCGGGTGGAATTGTTTTCCGGTAATTTGTTCTTCATACGTATAACTTTTATATTAACTTGATTATCGTTTTATCCAATGCCACTTTATTCACATCTGCCTGACTTGTCTTACTCCAGTATCACTTCGTCAAAAAAGATTCTCGACACCTGCCCCGGACGTACATGAGATGCAGGACAAACTCCCGGGCCTTTGGCTGTCACACGTACACAACATGCCTGTACGCCTCCCAGTTTCAATGACAGATTTTCTATAAAATTCCCTTCACGGAAAATCTCTTCTGGCATGAAGCTCTGCATGGCGGCTTCACGGAACTTGGAATTATCATCCGAAACTTCCACTTTCACGGATGCCGGCTTATGGATAGCCATTCCATTGTTCGTGATGCATCCCAACGTCAATGTATTCAGCATTTCCGGCTTCAGCAGGTCAATCGTAAAAGAGACAGAATCATTGTCCGCCCATGAGCACCACTCGAAATCCGAATATTTCAGGCTTCCGCGTATTCCATTCGTCAGGAGCTTTTCAGTCGGATTGGTTCCCAGTACAGGTTTGGCGGTAGCCAGGTTCCACCGGACAGGGAGTATTAATGTCTTTCCCATCTGCCTGCCGTGCGCAAAAGTAGCACTTTTTAGGGTAAGCGCCTCTTTTACAAGCACTATTTTTTCATAGATCGGTGAGGTTGCCGTAGGTTCGCTGCCATCCGTCGTATAATGTATCTCCATATCGGGACGGATACATTCCAGTTTCACTTCAAGCATTCCGTTGTTTGGAGTTACCGTATGCTGAATATTGTACATTGAACGGGCGTAAACGATGCCTTTAGCTGTCAGATGCTCATTATAGGCATCCAGTCCTTTCAAGAACGCACTCCAGTCCTTGTGTTCGGGCTGTGTCCATGCCACTTCCGCCAGGGCGGCAAGACGGGGGAACACTAAATAATCGACATCTTCCGGCTTGTTGCAGAACTCCGTCCACATGGATGCCTGTACGCCCATGAGCAAAGAAGCATATTCCAGTTTCCAGTCCGCTTGCACAGGTTCGTAATCGTAGATGTCTTTCAGCGTGTTATTTCCGAAATAGGTTTGGGGTTCGAACCATTGCGGGCCTTGATAACGAATCAGATACAAGATGCGGGCAGGGGTCATAATGAACTGATGTCCTTTTTCCGCGGCTTTCAAAGCAGCCGTACCGAGTCCGCGCCAGCCTTGGATGATAACACCTTCCGGCAGGAAACTGCTATTTGTCAGTTCATCCCAACCTATCACTTCGCGTCCTTTGCTGCGTACATAGTCGCTCATCCGTTTCATAAAGTAACCTTGCAGGTCTTCTTCGTTGGCAAGGTGCTCTTTCTTTATCCGCTGCTGGCAAAGCGGGCATTTTTTCCAGTACCCTTTCTGCGCCTCATCTCCTCCCAGATGAATATATCGTGAAGGGAAGATTGCCATCACTTCATCTAAAACATCTTGCAAGAATGTAAATGCACTATCGTTTCCGGCACAATAAATCACTCCCGAATTACTTCCGCCCAAACCCGGAATTACTCCGATGTAACTGTCTACTACGGGGCAGGCCAGTTGCGGATAGGCAGCCAGTGCAGCGTTGCTGTGAGCCGGCATATCTATTTCGGGGATAATTTCTATCTGGCGGTCGGCAGCATAGGAGACCATTTCTTTAATATCTTCCTGTGTATAAAATCCACCGATAGGAGTGGGTTCACCCGGTTCGGCGTTACGGCGGAAATAGAAGGGAACGTCCATGCGGTTCACTCTCCATGCTCCCACTTCCGTCAGGCGGGGATATTTCTTGATTTCCAATCGCCAGCCGTTATCGTCCGTGAGATGGAAATGAAGGGTATTGATTTTGAGCATACCCATACTGTCGATGATACGCAACACGTTTTCCTTGGGGATGAAGAAGCGGGCTGCATCCAGCATCAATGCCCGATAGCCGAAGCGCGGCTCATCCTGAATGGTTACTGCGGGAATGCTCCATTGGATATTCTTAGCCTGTTGATTGCCTTCGACAGCCGACGGCAACAGCAGGCGGATGGTCTGCAATGCATAGAAGAAACCTTTTATATCCGATGCCTTTACCTGAATCTGCTCCGGAGTAACTGCCAACTGATAGGCTTCGCTTTTTAAAGAAGAGTCGGTTGTAAAACGGACATGACTCTTCTCACTGCCACCTATTGCCAACTGTGGGGTGATCCCCGAGCTTCTCTTCAACAAGTTTATAAAGTTGCGGACGATGACAGCCTGCTCATGGTTCTCTACCGAAAACAGCGTTTGAGAAGAGAAGGTAAAGTTGCCCTCGCCCGGCACGACCTGCACCGGACAGGGAACTATTGAAATAGGGGGGGATGTCAAGTTGTCCGCGCATGCACCCGTTATGGACGCAAACAGCATACAAATGATTAAGATGTATTTCGTCATGATTTGATAGTCAATTGGTTATTAAAAAAATCGCAAGTACCTCTTTTGCCTCTTTTTATTGAAGACTGAATAAGGCACTTGCGAAAATTAATTAAGACAGTTTATGATTAATAGAATTTAGTTCCGTTTTTCGATACTCCTGTACTCTCATACTCTGTTATACTCGCTTTATTTATATACGTACGAACCCAGTCTATTTCCAAACGAGGAATATTTTCATTATCACGATCCCGTTTATAATTATCATAATCCCTAAAACCTATATCCCAATTTGCATCAGGTTTCCAATCATCACCTTGTCCATTCAAAGCCCATTTATTAGGTGCTCCCATAGTAAGAATAAATTTAAGCCCCTTTGGATTTCTTTCATTAGTAAACGGCCAGTTTCCATTAACAATCGAGTTAGCGCTTGTTAATGTATAAGTTGTTTCACCATTAATGCCCACAACGACCGTATTAGCGTCACGCCATTCCATCCAGTAAATATTCCATTCACTCATGTTACTCAAGGTCTGCAGACTATTTACGCTTTTGGCCGTATTGCCATCTTCCCCTACGTGGAATGTCTGGAATGCTCTGTTATTGCCATCTGTAGTGGCTGGATTTTCAAGAATATCAATCTCTCCATAAGGCGAATCCGCATTCCCCCATAACCAGATAGCCATATTAAATCCTTGTTTCCTGCCGCGGACACGAGCTCGAATCTCCATTCTGGAACCTTCTAATATCAATGTACTATTCGCCTTATATGCATTAGCAAATGAACCGGAGTAGAAAGCGGCAGTTCCATAATCTCGCTCTCCTTTTGCCGGAGCTGTCGCATTAGACTTAATTTTCATTTCTATCATCCGTAAATATCCATCCTCGATAATATTTGAGAATTGGTCATTTATAACGGCAGCAGATGTTTGTGCAGTTGTGGTGTTCTGAGCTGCCAAGCACAAAGGTACATAAGTATCATAAGCATCCTTATATTGCCACATGTCATTAGTATTCCCTACTCTATGAAATTCCCATGCATTATAGAATTTCCAGCCTGCCGCAGCTAATTCAGCATTAGGATGAGGAGTAAGCGCCGACATGGATTGAGCCTCGCCATACTTCTTAATAACAGCATCCTCGCCACCTTCTTTACGCGTACCGGAAGTAAAAGGAAGTCCAGGACGGTCATATACCCAGCGTTCATCCAGAAGTTTAGAGCCCTTTTCCGCTTCAAGGTCTTTCATCGTTATTTCTATTTTCTCATTATCCAACGGATGAACAACTGAAAGAGTAGAAAACTCCAACACCAATATCTCATCTTTGGTAGGAGAAAGATTATGTTTTGTTGCAGCTATCACTTCACCAGATTTTTCTCCTGCCTTTATAGTCAATTTTGTCGGTAGTGTCTCATAAAAACTTTTCTGGTCTTCTGGAACTGTTATATTTATATCTGTATCATCCTCTACCGGAACGGGAAGAGTAGCCTGAATGGTGAACGAAGCACCTTCTTCAATCACTCTATCCGAGTTGCTCTTTATCGACATTGTAATATAATGAAGGTCAGAGATAACAATTTCCTGTGAAGAGTTTGTTACATTATAACCACGAACAAAAGCTACGATATTAACATAACGTTTCTCTCTTTCTTTCATTCCCTCCTTTATAATCGGCAAATCAACTTTCAATGACTCTTCTCCTTTTTTAAAAGTTACCATTGAAGGAAAAGATATGAAAAGTTCTTTTGATACATCTATCGCCCCGTCTTTGGCAGATAAATAAATATCAAAATCTTCATTAGACGATAATCCCTCCTTATTGTCATCCTTCACCCTAAAAGTCAGAGTTAGAGTCTCCCCCTGTACAAAGCTTTCTGCACTAGCTTCTACTATCAAGGGCACAGTCTCCGGTAGCGGATCTACCACATCATCGTCATTACAACCTGCAAAGCCTATCGTAAGCAAGCTAACAGGTAAAAATATATATAGAATCTTTTTTAACATAATCGTTTGATTTATTATAAATGAAATATTCATTCACTAACATCTCCCCAACCCGGGTTCTGATGCAACTCATGATTCAACTGTAACTCATCCGGTGGTATCGGTAATAAATAATCCCGGTTTTCATTGAACAAATAACCATTCGGCAGGTATTGATACAACGGATCCATCCATCCTTTCTTATCTGTCAGCACCAGCCTCAATGATTTTCTCGCATCAGGTGAGAAACTCTGATACAGCACTTCATCTTCTCCCAAATAAGCACCTCTGCCACGGCCTTCCACACCTTTCAAGATTCCTGCCTGACGCCAACGCATCAAGTCATCCAAACGGAAACCTTGAAGGGCTAGTTCCGAACGTCTTTCACGACGGATCTCCTGCAACACTGGGGTAAGCCCTGTAAACGGAAAATGAGGATCAGATTGCGGTGCTACATATTTCACACCTGCTCTCTCACGTAGTGGCTTCAATGTTTTTCCCGCTACATTATCATCCCACTTATCTAATTCAGCAGCAGCCTCTGCATAGCAGAGCAGCCCTTCTGCATACCGAAATAAAATAATAGCAGTTTCACTGTTACCATCTACGAAAGTAGTATCAATGCCCAGTCGGATGTGAAATCCAGTTACGTTTTTACTAGTACCGTCACCATTCAATCCCGGAGATGAAATCTCCTTATTATTATCATCATTATCCAAATCAAAGGCTTTCACATTCATCGGCTTCGAACCTTTAGCGCCAACTGTCGAACGATATTTACAGTTTGTATGCATTACCGTTTCAAGAAGTCGCAAATCACGTTTCTCAAACATAACATTAAAGTTCTTGTACTTTTCGTCTGTTGGGTCAATGAATGTTCCATCTTCATTCAGATAATTATCAACCAATGATTTTGACAAACCAGACGGTCCCTGTCCATCTACTGTTCCTGCTGCAAGTAAGGCGGATAAATTATGAAATACACCACCAGACAAAGAATATTTTTTCCAAAAAACAGCTTCCTGTACTTGTGAAAGATCACTCTTATTGAATAAATGTGCAAAGGGATCCCCTTTTTCAACAGCATCTTTATCGGTCTCCATAGTGTTCAAAGTCAATTTAGCCGGAAATAATTTTTCATCCCCCCAAGCCAGCACCTCTTTAAAGAACTCTTCGGAGTTGTCCTCCGTAACAAATTGGGTTCCCTTGTGGTACTTCTCCCATGAGCCTTCGTACAGAGCTACACGCATAGCTAAAATAGTAGCAGCTTCTTTGTTGATTCGCAATCCTTGATATTTATCACGCGAATACAGTTTGGCATTTGCCTCGGCAACTTCACCGACCGCAGCCTTCAAGTCGCTCAAAATAAACCGGGCAACATCTGCACGTTTGGAAGACGGGATTTGCAACCCTGCCACCGTTGCATTATTATCCCAAAAGTCATTCATGAGAGGTATGTCACCGAAACGAGTAAGCAGATAAAAATGCCAATAAGCGCGGAGAAAATAAGCTTCTCCTCTAAGCGAGCGGATATCATCACTCTCTACTCCTTCAGGAACACAATAATAATGAAAAAAATAATTCACATTACGTAAATTCTGATATCCTTTTGACCATTCGGAAGCACCGCTAAACTCATTGTTCTCACCATTCAGCCGTCTGTCGTACTTTTCTGCCAAAATGTTATCACTATTTTTTTCTTCTCCTCTGACTCCCATTCCATACTGTGTAGGAGCAGGTAATGCCAAATACAAACCATTAATATAGTTTTCTACCTGTTCGCGGCTTGCCAAAAATGTTTCATTACCGGGCACTGTCAATGGTTTCCTGTCTAAAAAATCAGAACAAGCAGACAACAACATCATACCCACAAAAGCCGTCAGGATAATTATTTTCTTTTTCATGATATTTCCTCTCTAATTAAAATGTGAAATCAAGTCCAAACACAAAGTTTCGATTCATAGGATAGACTTTTCCGTTACCATTTGCATTCTGTGGTGAAGTAAGGCCAGGAGCAGATTCATTGCTACCACCTCCCCATGTATTCACCTGATTGAGTGTTTCCGGATCGAACTGTTTCGGCAGTTTGGAAATCGTAAATAAGTTATCGCAAGTGAAATACACTTTCAGATTACTTAAACCGATATGCCTCAATAATTGAGGATTAAAGTTGTAAGATATCATCAGGTTCTTCATGCGCATATAAGCTGCATTCAGTAAGTAACGTGTCGTATTATAGCCTACATTTGCTTCATAGTCCTTCGTATTCATTTCAGTCAGACGCGGCAAATATCCATTAGGATGCTGGGCATTAAAGTAATCGAGGTGTTCTTTGAAATAGTTGTCTCCACCAAAGAGATAAGTACTCGCTGCCATCGGAAATTGTCTCTTGGCCACCCCTTGAAAAAGAGCGGACACTTCAAATCCTTTATATCCTACGTTCAGATTGATACCAAAAGAATACTTTGGAGTAGCATTACCAATAACCTTCAAATCACCGTGGTCTGCCAAAGTACCTTTGCCCGGATCCACTTTCCCGCTGCCATCAGAATCAATGTATTTCAAATCACCCCGTTGCCATAAGTTATCCGCCTTAAAGAAACTCAGGTCTACTGTTCTAAGATACTCGTCTACTTCACGATTGCTCATAAAAAGCTCATCAGCCTGATAACCCCATATTTCACCCAAATCCATTCCTTCATAATAGCCTTTATTACGTGCCAGACCTGTATGATTATTGAATATCAATCCTTCAGGGTTATTATATTTCGTAACTACAGCCTTATAATTGAATACATTAAAACCAACACCATAGCTAAATCCACATTTCAACTTATCATGCCAATTGACAGATAATTCCCAGCCACGGTTGCGTAAAGTTGCATTATTTACTTTGGCACGGTCGTCAGTCGAAATACCTCCAATAGAAGGAATAGCTTCTGCCGGGCCAATCACATCTCGGGTTGTACGCTGATAAATATCAGCAGTGATAGAGAGACGATCATCAAACAACATCAAATCAAGACCAAGATTGGCATTGTCTACTTTCTCCCAAGTAATATAAGGACTCACCATTTTAGGAGTTTTGGCAATCGTACCTCGAGCAGGAGTCGCATTAGCACCCGGCAATAACCATGCGCTGGCATCATCGGCACTCAATATCATTGTTCCGAAATAGTCATATAGCCCCGCTCCGTTCTGATTGCCCAAACGTCCGTAGGAAAGACGCACCTTCAATTGGGAAAATGGAAGATTCCATGCTTTGAAATAATCTGTGCGAGCCATATCATAACCAGCGGAAAAAGAAGGGAAAAAGCCCCAACGATGTCCCGGAGCAAAACGGGAAGAACCGTCATAACGTCCGCTGAATTCCAGAAAATATACATTTTGATAATTCCAGTTCAACTTGGCATACATACCCATTGTAGACCAATGAGTACGCTCATCTCCGGCATACAAGTTTCCATTCGCATTTACAAACGAGAAGATGTCGCTTCCAAGAATGCCATCCTTATAAGTATAGCCGTTGGAGTTTTCCTGCAGTTCCATCTGAAAACCTGCCATAGCCTTAAAGAAATGTTCACCCCATTGATGATTATAGGATGACGATACATTAGGAGAAAGGTAATAATTAAATGCATTTCCCCGCGTATAGGAACCCCATTGGGAATTTTTCCAGTTCATGCCTGGGTATACATATCCCTGCCTTGTGCCTACAATTACATTCAAATCGCCTTGCGGCTTCTCAAAAATAGGTTTGCCACGCTCAAAACTGTTATTTTCAATATCAAAACGTACTTTCATTTCTCCTACAATATCCCATCCTTCCAACGGAGTAATTGTGGTGGAAAAAGTCATGGCATCAGAAATACGATTCTGCAGATAATGTGATTGCTTCATATACAGAAATTCATTCCATGTCGGTAGGTTATACTCGGATTCCACCGGCAAATGCGTCGGAGTATTTGGGAATGCTTTACCTGCGGTACCATAAAAATAGGTCTGATTAGCCATCGGACGTTTCAGAATATTCAATGTAATATTATTATTGAAATTAAATTTCAACCATTTATTAGCTATAATCTGGAATTTTGTGTTAGCATTGTATTTGCTCAAATTATCCTCTACTTGATCGAGTAACCCCTCTTGATAAGTGTAACCCAGACCTACATAATAGTTGAACTTATCCGAACCTCCCGTCACACTCAAATTGTGTGAATGACGGATGGCGGCATCTTTAAAATAGTAATCGAACCAATCTGTGTTAGCATATACAGCATCTTTTGAACCTGCCCAGTCCGTATTATTCTGGTTAGGCCCCACACCTGGGTATTCTGCAGAATACGGATTCTCGATAAATCCTTCCATCTTCTTAATCAAGTCATCGGATATCCAATGCTTTACATTCATATTGTCACTGCGTTCGTTCACATATTTGGCAAATTCCAATGAATTCATCATTTCCGGCATATTGATAGGAGAACTGAAACCTACCGTTCCACGATAAGTAACACGCGTTTTCTCTTTTTTACCGCTTTTGGTCGTTACCAATACCACGCCATAAGCTGCGCGAGCTCCATAAACAGCAGAAGCTGAAGCATCCTTCAAGACACTGATACTTTCAATATCGGCAGGATTTACATTCTGCATGCTTTGCTCTATTCCGTCTACCAACACATATGGCTCACCTCCATTAATAGAACCTACACCACGGATATTAAATTTGATTTCCGCACCAGTTTCACCACCGACACCATCAGCTACCGCATCAGATGAAAAATTCAAACCGGCTACATTACCTTGAAGGGCACTTGTCAAATCTGTTACAGGACGATTGACAATAGCATCAGAACTTACAGTAGCTACGGCCGCCGTAATGGTATTACGTTTCTGCTTGTCCATACCTACTACAACGACTTCATCAAGAAGTTTAGAGTCTTCCCGCAGTACGAAGCGGTTTCCTTCAAGTTTTGTCACTTTTACTTCGAGGGGAGAATAACCCACATAAGAGATAGCTAAGGTATTGCCGACTTTACCTTTGACAGAAAAGTTACCGTCAATGTCGGTCAAAGTACCTTCTTTTGCTCCTTTCACCATGACAGTAGCTCCAATAATGGTTTCCCCCTTATCATCCACCACTTGTCCTTTAATCATTTGTTGCTGTGCAAACGCTCCCGAAGGGAATAATAGGAGCATCATCATAAGAACAACAAAGCAGCTTTGTTTTTTCATAAGCTTCTTTTTTTTCATAATACTACATTTAATAATAAAGATTCATATATTCATTAGCTAACAAAATAAATCTCACAGACATCAGATTTAAGAATGAAGAACCGGGATAGCTTTTCCGACTAACATTCTTGCCGCAAAGGTAGGGTAGCTTTTAAAAAGAGGTATTTTAAAAATAGCCATTAAATATTCACTTTTCACCAAATCAGCCCGTTTCATCGGAGAAATGGTTATTATTCAAAAAAGACAATGATTACAATATCCAACTATCCGGTTCTGACCTTACCAAAGCCCTCTTATTAAATATTCATGTTATAATCCGGTTTCAGCCGTTTCAGTTTTGTCTGCAAACGCCTTGACAGAAGGAAATAGCGGCTGAAAGCAAAAAAAGATATCCCTCGCAGGAAGATACTGCAAACAAGGTAGAGTGCTTTCAGCGCATTCAGTTTTTTTAAATTAGCTGATGGAGCTATATATTCAGCGTAGTAGGTATATATACTCACCACGCTGAATATATATGCCCAACAAGCGGGGTATATAGATTCATCACGTGGGCAAAAGTCGGTGGAGTGTGGGCTTGGGTTCCTTTGAGCGTGGGATGGAAATCACCGACGCGTGGGCTGAACAGAATTGAGCCTCTATTTTGGTAAAACAGAGGCTCAGTTCTAATGAAATGCAGGCTTCGTTTCGCTAAAACAGAGCCTTTGTTTAAAGTAGATATAGTATCAAAAAAGGAACTAAAATTATACGCTTTTGCATTCAGGTCTACTTTCAGGCAAAAACTCCGATGAAAAGGGCTTTTAGGAAAGAACTGAAAGCTGAAGGCGGTTTTTACTTTTATTATTTAGTAGTAGACTTAACCGGAACAAGTACTACATACAATGAAATGATGTAAGAGACTTGAACAAGTCAAGTACATGGCTCTGCTTACTTCAGTACTGGTTTGAACAAGTTCATCCACATATAGTTTTGTTTATTTCTATACGGATATGAGCTAAACTGCGCAATTCTGAATCATTCGATAGCGGAGTACTGCGTAACTTACCTCTTTCTTAATCAATAAAGTATCATAAATTCCACTATAAGATCATTGCTGTTCATCGGTTTCACCTGATTGTCGAAATGCCGATAAATAAGGAGATAGCGGGTGAAAGCGAGTGGCTAATTCTGGAAAAACAGAACATTATCGGTTTCACCTTGTCTTTTCAAAATATCCCTTGAGCTTAAACCAGTATCATTATAGCTAATCCGGATATCATTATAGCTAATGAAAATATGCTTATAGCAAATCCACTGTCAGGTATTAACAGATAATCCATCAGGTGTTAATAGTCAGGATGTCAGGTGTTAATACCTTGACTTTCATCTATTAACACTTGAGTTGGTAGATCTATATATTCAACGCATTGTATCTATATACTCACCGCATTGAATCTATATATTCAGTACGGTGGCTCTATATGTTCAGCAATCGGTATAAATAATTTGAAAGGTGAAAGCGATAACGGGAGATTTCACCTTGATTTTTTCTACGCTTTCACCCGCTATCTCCTTATTCATCGATGTTTCAGAGATAAGGTGAAACAGATGAAATTTATGGTTCAAAAGTTCATGTTCTACTTATACGAATCAGTAATTGAAAACAAATTTTCATTCATTTCCGCACGGAAATGAATATTACTTTATAGGCTCTCTACTTCTTTCTCTGATAATTAACAGCTATCGAGTGCTGTATCTCAAGAGTTCACCTCCTCGCAAACTCTCATTTCCATACCTTTATACACTACTACAATCTTGTATAGTCGCGTAGTGCCAATAGCGTTCTTCATCATGCCGTATGGCAGCAACTTTCTTCCTGATGATACATATTCCATAATCCGGCGTATTTATGATTTCACAGCGGCCTTCTTATATTTTCCTTGTCTTCCGCCAGCAAGAAATCACGCAGTGAGATTTGTTTGATTCCCTGATAATTACCTCCACTCTGCATTTCGTCCATAGTGACTACATACTTAGGATAATTATCCGGAATTTCCAGCAGATTGCCGAATTCTCGCTGGATAGTTGAATCGTCAGAAAGCATATATGTTACTTGAATATAAATCCGATGATCATTTTTGGAAGCAATGAAATCTATTTCTTTATTTCCGTACTTTCCGACATATACCTCATAACCAAATCTTAGCAAATCAATACAGACAACATTCTCCATTAATTTATTGATGTCTTTGCGGAAATCAAAATGGCGTATGGCGTTGTGCAGTCCCAAGTCTTCAAAATAGTACTTTTCACCAATCTCGAAAATTTTCATCCCTTGAGTTTCCGCCCGCTGTATTTTATAGACAAAAAAGCTGTTGCACAATGCTCTCAGATAGTTCAAGATGGTTTGCGTAGGTATGTTTACCTGTTGTGACTTCAAGTACTTGCTGATATTCTGGGCAGAAAAAAGAGAACCGGTATTGTCTATCAGATAAGCTACCAGATTCTCCAGAAAAGATACATTCCGAATAGCTTCCCGCGCAACCACATCTTTCAACAAGATAGTAGAGTAAACATTTCTCAGGTACTCGAATATAACATTGGTTTCCATTGCCAAATTATGGATATAAGGCATTCCCCCAAAGGTGAGATAAAGTCTCAAACTTTCCGAAGAATCTTGCCGCCGATTGAATGTCAGGAACTCTTCATAACTGAGTGAATGAACAGGAAACTCTATATATCTTCCTGCCAGATGAGTGGCAAGTTCACCGGAAAGCATCTTTGCATTGCTTCCCGTACAATAAATGTCGCATTTGTTTTCGTTCAATAAACTTCGCAAGCATAATTGGAAATCTTCTATCTCCTGTATCTCATCTACAAAGAGATAGTTATAGCTGTGTCCTGCCGTCATTTTCAATACATATTGATAAAGATCCATGTAGTTTTTAATAGCTACAAAAGCGAGCTGTTCTTTATCCACGAAAATTATATTGGCTTCCGGTCTCTCTTTTTTTATCATATCTGATATTTGCAAAAGAATATAGCTCTTGCCTGTTCTACGTTGACCGGTTATCACTTTTATCACTTCTTTATTGATAAAAGGTTCTATTCTCTTGGTATATAAAGGACGGGGAATATAGCTTTTCATGTTCAATCATATTTTAAACCAAGCACAAATATAGCAAAAGTTTCAATCGTAATTGGAACTTTTGCTATATTTGTTTCAATATTCAAGTATATTTTAAGGGGTTCAAGAAGGTGTCAAAATGAAAGGAGCACCCCATACAAAGCGAAACTGCCAAAGAATCACTTCTGCGGCAGCCCCTTTTCATCATAATTTTAAAAAACAAAGAGTATGATACAGTTTATTCCTGACCTCCTCCTAAAGCACGGTATAGGTTAATTATACTTTGTATTTCGGTAAAATGATTGGCAGTCTGCGTCAGTTGTGCGCTTAGCAATGACTGACGGGCGGTAAGCACTTCCAGATAGGTGGTATTGCTATGCTCCATGAGCAGGGAAGTACTTCGCAGAGCTGTTTGCAGAGAAGTAATCTGCTTGTCCAGCAAGAGGCTTTTTCCCTGACTGGTCTGATAAGCCGTCAAAGCGTCATTCACCTCACTGCCCGCATTGAGCAACGTCTGCTGAAAACCGAGGGCAGCTTCTTCCTGCTGCGCACGGGCTATACGGTACTGTGCAACAACCTGTCCCCGGTTAAAGAGGGGTTGTGTCAGCGAACCTACTGCCGAGGCTACGAACTTGCCCGGATTGAGTATCATCGCCCCGGCGGAGTTCGTCCATCCGGCACTCCCACTCAAAGTAATGGAAGGGTAGAAAGCCGAACGTGCCGCATTGGTCCCGTAGAATGCTGCTTCCAGCGTCCGTTCGGCCGAACGGACATCGGGACGGCAGGAAAGCATCCGTACGGGAATCCCTATCGAGAAGTCCGTGGGGAACTGCTGACCTGACAGCGTGCCGCGCTCGTAGTTGCGGGGCGTCTCCGCCAGCATCAAGGCGAGGCTGTTCTCTACCTGGTTTATCTGTTGCTGCAAATCGAGGACAGAGCTTTGCACCTGATAGCAGGCAGCTTCCATTTGCGAGACAGCAGACTCGTTTGCCAGTCCGGCATTCATCAATGCACGGGTGGACTCTACGGTTTCTTTCCATGCCTGCTCCGTCTGACGGGAGATATCGAGCTGTTCGTCCAGCATCAGCAGGGTATAGTAAGAATTGGCTATACCCGTTATCAACTGCGTACGGACAGCCTGACGATAATCCTCACTTTGCGCATAAAGTGCTTTCGCCTGTTTCTTGGCATTGCGCATACGGCCGAATACGTCCAGTTCCCAACTGGCAGTAACGGGCAATGAGTAGGTCTGCGTGGCCTTTTGCGTGTCGAAGCTGCTCACTATTCCCTGTGGGGAAAGGGCGAACGCAGGCAAGAAAGCTAGTTTGGCAGACAGCAGCGCTGCCTGGGCTTCTTCCACGCGAAGCTGGGCAGACTGGTAGTCGGTATTGTTCTGCAATCCCACTTCGATGAGGGATTGCAGATAGGAATCGGTGAAGAGTTCGCGCCAGTCCATAGTGCCCAGACCGGCAGTGTCTTCGGCCACCACTTCCCCGCCATAAAGGTCCTCGGGGACAACAGTGGCGGGCTCGTATTTGGTATAGATACCACAGCCGCTCAACGACAGGCTAATGGCAACTAATGTGATAATATTCTTTTTCATTCTTCCTTTCATTTAGTTACGTTCGCGTTCAACTTCGCTCTTTTCTTTTTCTAAAAGCACCTGCACGTCTGCTTCCTCTTCCATCGGTTTGCGGATTTTCTCCTGCAAGAATTCAAAGATGATGTAGAAGACTGGAACAACGAAGAGCAATGCCAGTGTCCCGACAGCCATACCGCCCACGACGCCCGTACCCAGCGAACTGTTACCGTTGGCTCCCGCACCGGATGAGAACATCAGCGGAAGCATACCGAAAATCATCGTCAGCACCGTCATCAGGATAGGACGCAAGCGGACTTGTGCAGCAGAGTAGGCGGATTCTACGATACCCATTCCTTTGCGGCGGCGTTCTATGGCGTACTCCGTAATCAAGATAGCCGTCTTCGCCAGCAAGCCAATCAACATAATCACACCCGTCTGCAAGTAGATATTATTCTCCAATCCGAGTATTTTGGCGAAAAGGAACGAACCCATCAGCCCGAACGGTACGGAGAAGATAACGGCAAACGGTATGAGGAAACTCTCGTAAAGACAAGCCAAAATCAGATAGATAAGGAAGATACAAACGGCATAGATGAAAACCGTCTGCGCACCGCCGCTACTTGCTTCTTCGCGTGCCATACCGCCATATTCGTATCCGTAGCCCATCGGCAAGGACTGTGCTGCCACTTCTTCAATCACCTTCTGCACTTCGCCGGAAGAATAACCGTCCGCCGGATTCACATTGGCTGTGATAGTGCTGTACAGGTTGAAACGGTTGGCCGTCTCAGGGCCCAACACTTGTTTCAGTGTCACGAACTGGCTCACCGGAGCCATTTCCGTACCGTTGCGCACGAACATATTATCCAATGCCTGCTCGTCCAGACGGTATTCAGGCGATGCCTGCATCATCACGCGATATACTTTTCCGTACTGATTATAGTTGGAAATATATGCGCCACCGCAATAACTGCCCACCGCATCGAGCACCGCACTCGGTGAAATGCCTGCACGCTTACATTTGGCCGCATCCACCTCTACTGATATTTGCGGGAAGTTGATAGCATAAGAAGTGTAGGCCATAGCCACTTCGGGACGCTCGTTCAAGGCACCGAGAAATTGGATGGCAGCATCATAGAATGTAGCCAAATCTCCACCCGCCATATCCTGAAGGTTCAGTTCGAGGGAGTTACCCATACCATAACCCGGAATCATGGCGGGCTGGAAACTGAATACCTGCGCTTCTTTTATGGACTGGAATTGCGCATTGAGCCGGGAAGATACGGCATCCGAACTATGTTCCTTGCCTTTTCGTTCACTCCAGTCTTTCAGGCGGATAATAATCGTACCGTAAGACGTTCCCTGACCGGAGATAAGCCCGTATCCTGCCACGCGGGCATAATGCTCTATTTCGGGCGTATCTTTCAGGATATTTTCCAACCTGTCCATCACTTTCGTAGTCTCTTCGAGCGTGCTTCCCGGCGAAATGCTGACATTCACCATGATGACACCCTGGTCTTCCTGCGGCACAAGTCCCGTCTTGGTAGTGCTCATCAAATACACCAGCAAGGCAACGGCAACAGCCAGCGAAGTCCACACCATCCAACGGTGGCGGATAAAGAACAGCACACCTTTCTTATACTTGCCCAATACGGCATTGAACGAAGCATTGTAGGCAGCACGTACCCGCCCGTTAATACTCTTGGCACTCTTGGTTCCGTCCGACGGACGCATCATGATGGCGCACAAGGCGGGACACAGCGTCAGAGCCGAAATCATGGAGATACCTACGGCAGTCGCCATAGTGATACCGAACTGTGTATAGAACACGCCCGAAGTACCGCCCATGAATGTCACGGGAATAAATACTGCCATGAACACGCAAGTACAGGAAATGATAGCCATTGTCATGTCACCCATTGCATCTTTAGTGGCAAGATAAGGGGACTTGTATCCGGCATCAAACTTGGACTGCACCGCTTCCACCACCACAATGGCGTCGTCCACCACCGTACCGATAGCGAGCACCAAAGCGAACAGCGTCAGAATGTTCAGACTGAATCCCGCAGCCACCAGGCAGGCAAACGTACCCACCAGCGAAACGATGATGGAAATAGACGGAATAAGCGTACTCTTCAAGTCCTGCAAGAAGAAATATACCACGAGGATTACCAGAATGATAGCGATAATCAGCGTCTCTACCACATTATGTATGGAAGCGAAAAGGAAGTCGTTCGAACTCATCATCGTGACGAATTCCGTTCCTTCCGGCAGGTTCTTCTCCATTCGCTTCATTTGGGCGGTAATCTCTTTATTTACAGCCGTAGCATTGGAGCCCGCCGTCTGGAATATCATATAGAGAACGGCAGGATTGCTGTCCATTTCACTGCGGAAGCTATAAGTCATAGTGCCCAGTTCCACTTCTGCCACATCTTTCAGACGGAGTATGGAGCCGTCCTCACGCGAGCGGACAACGGTGTTCTGAAATTCTTCCACACTCTTCAAGCGCCCGCGATATTTCATCGTAAACTGGAAGACGTTATTCGAGCTTTCGCCCAGCGAACCGGTGGGAGCTTCGATGTTCTGCTCACCCAATATGGCAGTGATGTCCGAAGGAACCAGCCCGTATTGCGCCATCCGTTCCGGTTTCAGCCAGATACGCATACTGTATGTATCCCCCAGTTCCATAACGTCTCCTACTCCCTCGATACGTTTGATTTGGGGAATGACGTTGATGTCCAGATAATTGGCAAGGAACGTCTGGTCGTAGCGACCGTCGTTGCATACCAAGGCTCCAATCTGCAAGAAGCTGGTCTGGCGCTTCATCGTGCTTACACCGACTTTCGTCACTTCGGCGGGAAGCAATCCCTGTGCCTTAGCCACGCGGTTCTGCACGTTGACTGCCGCCATGTCGGGGTCTGTACCCTGTTTGAAGTAAACTTGTATAATAGCCAGACCTGCATTGGAAGCGCTTGAACTGATATACATCATGTCTTCTACACCGTTAATACTCTCTTCAAGGGGCATGATGACACTGTTCATCACCGCTTCGGCATCAGCACCGGTATAGCTGGCGGACACATAGACCGTCGGGGGTGCAATGTCGGGATACTGCTCCACCGGCAATGTAAAGAGCGAAATAAGCCCTATCGCCAGAATCAGCACGGAAATGGAGATAGCCATCACCGGCCGTTTAATAAATATATTTCCTTTCATAATCAGTCTCCTTCTTATTTAACCTGCGTACCCTCGCGCACTAGTCCGGCGCCTTCCGACACAATCTCATCACCGGCTTTCAGCCCGTCCAGCACCACGTATTCGCGTCCGTCATTGATTGCGGATACGGTTATCAGGGTGGAGACAGCCTTGCCGTCCACTACCTTATATACAATCGTCTTGTCCTGCATCCGCACGGTAGCTGTCTGCGGAACGGCAATACAGTCCTTATAGATATTCGGCACTACGACCGTGCCCGACGCTCCGCTATGTAGCAGCCTCGATTCGTTGGGAAACACCACGCGCGCCACCACAGTGCCCGTCTGACGGTCGATAACGCCGCTTATGGATTCGATGACGCCTTTCTTGTCATAGACAGAGTTATCATTCAGGCGCAATTCCACTTCCGGCATGTTCTTCAGCGCTTCGTCCATATCACCGTACTGGCGGGTCAGGGCAAGCAACTGGTTCTCGGTCATGGAGAAATAGACATACATATCCGAATTGTCGCTGACCGTCGTGAGCGGATAGGGCATATTGGCACTGACCAACGCACCTGCGCGATAGGGCAATGCACCTACCACTCCGTCACTCGGACTTTTCACTTCGGTATAGGAGAGGTTGTTGCGGGCGCTGATTTCCTGCGCTTCGGCCTGCGAGAGTTGCGCTTTGGCGGTGAGATAAGAATTCTCCGCTGTCCTCAGGCTGAATTCCGAAACTACTTTCTGCGCATACAATTCCTTGTTGCTCTTGTAGGTCAGTTCGGCAGTACCCAGTGCGGCGCGTGCAGCTTCTACATTGGCAGTGGCGGTTTTGAGTGCAGCCTTGTAAGGCACCTGGTCGATGACGAAGAGCAACTGTCCGCGGCGTACTTTCTGTCCTTCGGTCACACAGAGCTTCTCAATCGTCCCCGACACCTGCGGATAAATGTCAATATCCTGCCGTCCGCGTATGCTCGCCGAATAGGAAGAAGAAAATTCCTTATCTTCCGGCTTCAGTTGAATCACTGCATAAGAAGAAGATTTCACTCCTGCATCCGGTGCCTGCTTGCAAGATGCCAACCACACTGTACAACCGACAATCCCTATCAGCCGTATCCATTTTTTGTCTACTGTAATCATACTTACTCTTTTTGTCTTTTATTAAAACCTGGACAAAAGTAGGAGAAAAGAACAAGGCGATAGTGACCAATTTCCCTCTATAAATGTTCAATTTTCGCCGTTTGTGCTTTTTATTGCTAACTATTTGTCAATAAACGACATATCAAACAAATATGAAGAAGAATGGGACATTCCGTTTTCCCCTTTATTCACCAACTTTGCAGAAAGTAAAAAAAGAAAAGAATATGGAAAAAGAGAACATTAAGACGGTGGACATAAAAGACTTTAAGGATAGCCAGCATCTCCTTGATTATATAGACGATGACTTTGCGATAGTCAACAGTCTGGAAGGTATTCCTTATAGCAATGAGACAATCAGGCTGGAATGTTTTCTCATTGCCGTCTGCATAGAGGGGTGCATCCAACTGGACATCAACTACCGGACTTACCAGTTGCAGGCAGGTGAATTGCTGCTCGGACTTCCCAATACTATCATCAACCATACAATGCTGAGTCCTAAATATAAGGTAAGGCTTGCCGGATTCTCCACCCGTTTCCTGCAACGTATCATTAAAATGGAAAGGGAAACGTGGAATACTGCCGTCCATATCCACAACAACCCGGTGAAGACCGTAGGAGACGGTGACGACAAGTCCGTTTTCGGATTCTACCGGGACTTAATCGTTGCCAAGATAAACGATGAACCTCATTACTACCACAGGGAAGTGATGCAATATCTCTTTTCCGCCCTCTTTTGCGAAATGCTGGGGCAACTCCATAAGGAACTCGAATGTTCTGACAGCGCAGACCGGCCGAAAGAAAGTATCAAGCAGGCGGATTATATCTTACGGAAATTCATGGAACTACTATCGAAAGACAAGGGTATGCACCGCTCCGTGAGCTATTTTGCCGACGAGCTCTGTTATACTCCGAAACATTTTTCGAAAGTCATCAAGCAAGCATGCGGCAGAACCCCGCTGGACTTGATTAATGAAGTCACCATAGAGCACATCAAATACCGGCTGAAGCGCTCGGACAAGTCTATCAAGGAAATCGCGGAAGAATTCAATTTCCCCAACCAGTCCTTCTTCGGAAAATACGTAAAGATGCATTTGGGGACATCGCCGGCTAATTACAGGAGCAGGAAAGAGGAATGACAAGAATACATAAAAAGTGTCTGTCCTTGCATTGGAAAGGCACTTTTGGCGATTTTTAAAAGCCTATTGGTGAAAATTGAAAGCAGCCCGTTAACCAGAATCTTAAAAAACAAGTACCTTTGTGTCTCACATTCCTTTAAACAACACATATTATGAAAAAACTCTACTTGCTTATTCTTTGCACTCTTTTTTCTCTTTCTGCATCGTCCATAGAGACGGTGGATTATACACAGGGACTTTCCGTATGGTTCGACACTCCCAACAATCTCGACGGACAAGCTATCTGGCTACGCGCTTCCGGCACAGGGGCGAATCCGGACAAAGCATGGGAAAGCCGTTCGCTGCCTATCGGGAATGGCAGTCTGGGAGCGAATATCATGGGCTCCATATCCGCAGAACGAATCACACTGAATGAAAAGACCCTTTGGAAAGGGGGGCCGAATACTGCTAAGGGTGCCGAATATTACTGGGACGTCAACAAACAGTCGGCAGGCGTACTGAAAGAAATCCGGCAGGCTTTCCTGGACGGGGATTCCCAAAAGGCGGGGTATCTCACGCAGGAAAACTTCAACGGGCTGGGAGCTTATGAAGAAAAAGACGAGACTCCGTTCCGCTTCGGGGCTTTTACCACTATGGGAGAGCTTTATGTGGAAACCGGACTCAGCAAAATCAATATGAGCAATTACCGCCGCATCCTGTCATTGGATTCGGCGATGGCTGTGGTGCAATTTGACAAGGACGGGATACGGTATCAACGGAAATACTTCATATCCTATCCGGACAGCGTTATGGTCATGAAGTTTACTGCCGACAAAGGCGGAAAACAGAATCTTGTACTTAGCTATTGTCCCAACAACGAAGCAAAAAGCCATCTGGAAGCAGACGGGAATGACGGGTTAGTTTATACCGGAGTCCTCAATAACAACGGAATGAAGTTCGCTTTCCGAATCAAGGCTATCCACAAAGGGGGGACACTGAAAGCGGAAAACGACCGGATTATTGTGAAGGACGCCGACGAAGTGGTATTCCTGCTTACGGCGGATACCGATTATAAGATGAACTTTGCCCCGGACTTCAAAGACCCGAAAGCCTACGTCGGCAACGACCCGTCACAAACGACTCTGGCTATGATGGACAATGCCCTGAAAAAAGGTTATGACGAGCTTTACCGTAATCACGAAGCCGATTATACCGCGCTGTTCAATCGGGTACGTTTTGAAATCAATCTGGAAATCGGCACTCCCAACCTGCCGACCTACAAACGACTGGCTAACTATAAGAAAGGCGTGCCGGACTATCAGCTCGAACAATTGTACTATCAGTTCGGACGCTATCTGCTCATAGCCAGTTCGCGCCCCGGCAACATGCCAGCCAACCTGCAAGGATTGTGGCACAACAATACCGACGGCCCGTGGCGGGTAGATTACCACAATAACATCAACATTCAAATGAATTACTGGCCTGCGTGCCCCACCAATCTCTCTGAATGTACATGGCCTTTGATTGACTTTATACGCAGCTTGGTGAAACCCGGTGAGAAGACAGCACAAGCCTATTTCAACGCCCGCGGATGGACTGCATCCATCTCTGCCAATATCTTCGGATTTACAGCTCCCTTATCCAGCAAATCCATGGCATGGAACTTGAATCCTACCGCCGGTCCGTGGCTGGCAACGCATATATGGGAGTATTATGATTATACCCGTGACACGAAATTCTTAAAGGAAATCGGCTACGACCTTATAAAAAGCAGCGCACAGTTTGCGGTAGACCACTTGTGGCACAAGCCCGACGGAACTTACACCGCCGCTCCTTCCACTTCTCCCGAACACGGCCCGGTGGACGAGGGAGTCACTTTCGCGCATGCCGTAGTACGTGAAATATTACTGGACGCTATCCAGGCAAGCAAGGTACTCGGAACGGACGCCAAAGAACGCAAGCAATGGGAAAACGTACTGGCAAAACTGGTTCCGTACCGCATAGGACGCTACGGTCAGTTGTTGGAATGGTCTACCGACATAGACGACCCGAAAGATGAACACCGCCACGTCAACCACCTGTTCGGATTGCATCCGGGACATACTATCTCTCCCGTGACTACCCCCGAACTTGCACAAGCAGCCAGAGTGGTACTGGAACATCGCGGAGACGGCGCTACCGGCTGGAGCATGGGTTGGAAACTCAACCAATGGGCACGCCTGCAAGATGGAAACCATGCGTACAAACTATACGGAAACCTGCTGAAAAACGGTACACTGGACAATCTGTGGGACACCCACGCACCTTTCCAGATTGACGGGAACTTCGGCGGTACTGCAGGAATAACCGAAATGTTATTGCAGAGCCATATGGGATTCATCCAATTACTCCCCGCTTTGCCGGATGCATGGGCAAGCGGCTCGATAAGCGGAATCTGCGCCAAAGGGAATTTTGAGGTTTCCATCTCCTGGAAAGAGGGACAACTGGAGAAAGCTATCATCCATTCCAAATCCGGAATCCCCTGTAACGTAAGATACGGAGACAAGACGCTCAAGTTCAAGACCGTAAAAGGGAAAAAATACGAAATCACTTTAAAAGGGGACAGGTTAACCGTATTATAAACAAGGCATCTGTCCTCATAAACAAACCTGCTTTACATGAAAACAAAATATGTTGCTCTGCTGAGCTTTCTCTTTATCATACAGTTAATATGTGTTCTCCCCCTGCGGGCAGAACACTATTACTTTAAACAAATCTCTCTGAAAGAAGGACTGCCGTCCAACGTGCGCTGTATTCTCCGGGATGAGCAGGGTTTCGTATGGATAGGCACCAAATCGGGACTGGGAAAGTTCGACGGGCACGAACTGAAAAGATACAAACACCAGGCAAACAACCCGAACTCGCTTCTCCACAACCTGATTTATCAGATTGCTGAAGACAAGCAACACAACATCTGGGTACTGACTGAAAAAGGTATCGCCCGTTACCAACAGCAGAGCAACGACTTCACGTTCCCCACGGACGAAGACGGGAAGAATATCACCGCCTATTCCTTCTGCCTTGTCCCGGACGGAATCCTCTTTGGCGGCAAGGACAGGATTTACAAATATAGTTATGACGATTCTTCTCTCCGGCTTCTGCAATATTTCAACGCCAACTCTTTTAAAATCAACGCTCTCAGTATGTGGGATTCAAAGACGTTGCTTTGTTGCAGCCGTTGGACAGGCATATACCTCGTAGACCTGCATACCGGAGAGCACAGACGCCCCCCCTTCGACTGCGGGCCGGAAATTACCACCATGATGACCGACAGCCGGAAAAGAATATGGATTGCCCCTTACAGCGGCGGACTTCGTTGCTACTCATACGACGGCAAACTACTGGCTTCGTACTCCACCCGCAACTCCGCCCTTAGCAACGACATCGTCCTGAGCCTTGCCGAAAGGGAAGGGCAACTGTGGATAGGAACGGACGGCGGCGGAATCAATATCCTCACCCCCGAAACCGGGGAAATCTTCCAACTGGAATATATCCCGGGACGTGAAAACTACTCTCTCCCCGCCAACTCCATTCTCTGCCTGCACAACGACCACAACAACAATATATGGGCAGGAAGCACCTGCAACGGATTGATCAGCATCCGGGAAGTGTTCATGAAAACCTACACCGACGTAGTCCCCGGCAACGACCGCGGACTAAGCAACAGCACTGTGCGAAGCCTTTACCGCCAATCGACCGACAGTATCTGGATTGGTACGGACGGCGGCGGTATCAACCTCTTTAACCCGCGTACCGAGAAATTCACCCATTATCTTTCTACCTGGAACGATAAAATAGCGTTTATCAGCGGATTCACTCCCGGAAAACTACTGATTTCCCTTTTCTCCAAAGGAGTATTCATATTCAACCCCGCAACCGGGGAGAAACAGCCTTTTACCATTGTCGACAAAGAAACTACGACACAACTTTGCAACCGGGGTAAATCGGTCAACTTATATCAGAACACCCCCAACACCGTGTTATTACTGGGCGACCATGTCTACCAGTATCACCTGAAAGAAAAGAAATTCGACAAGGTCACCGGAGAAGAAGGGAAAAGTATTGTCGGCACGCTCGTCCCCTTCAAGCACGAGAACAACCGGACTTACATCAACGACTTCAAACATATCTACGAACTGCACGATGGGGATTCCTTGCTGAAAACAACCTTCGAATGTTATCAGGATACCGTAATCAGTTCCGCGTCACACGACGAGCACGGCGATTTCTGGATAGGAAGCAATTTCGGCCTTATCCACTACAACCCCGTTTCCCAAAAGCAGACGCACATCCCTACCAACCTGTTTACCGAAGTCAACATGGTGCAATGTGACCAGAGGGGCAAAGTATGGATAGGTGCGGATAATCTGCTTTTCGCCTGGCTTATACAGGAACAGAAGTTCGTTCTCTTCGGAGAGTCGAACGGGGCTATCCAAAACGAATATCTGCCCAACGCCCGGTTGGTAAACAATGAGGGGGATGTCTATATCGGCGGTGTAAAGGGTATGCTGCGCATTGACGGCCAACTTCTGCTGAATACATCGGAAATGCCTGAACTGCAACTGTTGGATATTATCATCAACGGTGAGCCTGCACAGAACAAGCTATATAGTCATCCGGCAGCAATCTCTGTCCCATGGGACAGCAATATCACTATCCGAATCATGTCGAAAGAAGAGGATATCTTCCGCAAGAAAGTCTACCGCTACCGGATAGAGGGGCTGAACGACCAGTATATCGAATCGTATCAGCCGGAATTGGTAATCCGGTCGTTGCCACCGGGCAATTACAAAATTATGGCTTCGTGCACAACCAAAGACGGCAGTTGGATTCCTAACCAGAAAATAATGGAGTTAACCGTGCTCCCGCCATGGTATCGGACGTGGTGGTTCATTCTCGGCTGTGCCGTCCTTATCTCTACAATAATCATCGAAACTTTCCGCAGAACGCTGAAACGTAATCAGGAAAAGTTGAAGTGGGCAATGAAAGAGCATGAGAAACAGATGTACGAGGAAAAAGTACGCTTTCTTATCAATATCAGCCACGAACTACGGACTCCGCTGACGCTTATTCATGCGCCACTCAACCAGATTTTGAAGTCGCTCTCTTCCGGAGACAGCCAATATCTGCCGTTAAAAGCCATTTACCGGCAAGCACAACGGATGAAGAACCTGATTAATATGGTGCTCGACGTACGGAAAATGGAAGTAGGGGAGAGCAAGCTACTGATAGAGCCTCATCCTCTCAACCAATGGATTGAACACGTTTCGCAGGATTTTATCAGTGAGGGGGAAGCAAAGAATGTGCATATCCGCTATCAGCTCGACTCGCAGATAGAGAAAGTTAGTTTCGATAAGGACAAATGCGAGATTATCCTAAGTAACCTGCTTATCAATGCCTTGAAACACAGTCCGCAGGACACGGAAATAACGATTGCTTCGGAGCTGCTACCCGAAGAAAACCGGGTGCGTATCTCCGTCATCGACCAGGGATGCGGACTGAAGCAAGTGGATACGCACAAGCTCTTTACCCGCTTCTATCAGGGAACAGGGGAACAGAGCGGAACAGGAATCGGCTTGTCTTACTCCAAGATTCTGGTGGAACTGCACGGCGGCTCTATCGGTGCACAGGATAATCAGGAAGCCGGTGCCACTTTCTTTTTCGAGTTACCGTCGAGACAGGAACCGGAAGAAATCATCTGCCAGCCGAAAGCTTATCTGAACGAACTGATGATGGATGATAACAGCGGGCAGCCGTCCGTGAAAGAGGTATTCGACACCACTCCATACACCATTCTCGTAGTGGATGACAACCCGGATATGACGGATTTCCTCAAAAAGACATTAGAGGAATATTTTAAACGGGCGATTATCGCCGGAGATGGTGTGGAAGCCCTTCAACTGGTCAGAAGCCATGTCCCCGATATTATAGTCAGCGACGTGATGATGCCCCGGATGAACGGATATGAACTTTGCAAAACGATTAAAGAGGATATTACCATCAGCCACATTCCCGTCATTCTGCTGACTGCCAGAGATGACAAGCAAAGCCAGATAAGCGGCTATAAGAATGGGGCGGACGGCTATTTGAGCAAACCTTTCGAGGTGGAAATGCTAATGGAGCTTATCCGCAACCGGTTGAAAAACCGGGAATATACCAAGAAAAGGTATCTGAACGCAGGATTAATCCCCACTCCGGAAGAAAGCACCATCAGCCTGACTGACGAAACGTTCCTGATTAAACTGAACAGTGTCATTCAGGAGAATATGGACAATACCGGCTTAGGTATTCAATTGATCTGCCAGGAAGTAGGATTAGGGCGCTCCTCCCTCTATAACAAGCTGAAAGCGCTTACAGGCATGGGGGCAAACGACTATATCAACAAGCTCCGTATAGAAAAGGCTATTACATTCATATCAAGTACGGATATGCCCTTCTCCGAAATTGCGGAGAAAACCGGATTTACTACTCCGAGCTATTTTAGTACGGCGTTCAAGCAATATACCGGGGAGACACCTAGCCAATATAAGGAGAAACATAAGAAAAGAGATACTAAATAATAGCACTACTTCATAAGAATTCTAACTATCCTTTGCCATTCCAAACCTGAAAGATTTGATTTTTCAGGTTTAAAATTCTCCCAATCCGATGGAGACAATCCTTTAATTTTCTCTCTTAAAGAAGAGAAAGAATATCCTTTTAAATCTCCCTCTATAATATTTGCCAAACTGAATGACAAGGATCGCGGAATACCTAGCATTCTTAATGCCAATGGTCTTTCACTATCCACTCCATAGTAAACAAGAGAAGGAATATAGGAATCACGCAGGTCATTCTCATTACCTTTCACAATACCCTCCAACGCACTTAATCCCCAAGAAGTTTTAAAACGTATATCATTCATCTTTTTCATAAACTTGGTCATACGTTCATCTTCTTTCAGAGTCCTAAAACTGGGATGTATCAAAGATATAGAATCAAGATTATCTCCTTTCACCCAAGCGGTTATCACCTTAGCTATCTGATCAGGACTAAATGGAGCATCATCAGACTCAGTTCCTAACCGAGTTTCTTTCAAAGCAGCTATCACTCTGATTTTTTCTGCAAGATTAGAGGTATCCTGTTTATTAAACATTATATCAGGTTGCCATCCCGACAAATCTGATATTACATCATTGTGAGACTTTTCTCGCATTATATTCAATACCGATGGAACAGAAAAGCCTGTCTTGTCGGCAAATTGTAGAACACCTGAAGTACCTCCATACTTTAGCTCTATAAACTGATATATACTTTTACATAGATTCACAAATCTACTTCTTTGTCCCTCTGTATCAAGCAAATAATATTCCAAAGAGTCCTTGAATAAATCTTCAACTTCTGTTGCATAGATATTTTTTCCGGCACTAAGCAGATGAACAAAATACTGGAATAAAGGAGAAAATGAATCCGGATAATGTTTAATCAGGCTGTAGATGTTTTCCTGGGCCAAATAAGAACGGACTTCTTCTTCATTTATAAATAACTCAGCCAATACGCTTGCCAATTCATCAGAGCTTTTTTGGACAATGCCTTTAAATACTTCTTTGCTTCTCGGAGTATGAAAAGGCATAATTATTTTCCCGAAATTATCAACCAATGTTCTACCTGCCCTACCTGCAATATTCCAAAAGTCATTAGAAGTAAGAGAAGAATCACCTTTTCTATAATCATCAAAGAAGACAGTAGAAACGGGAAAGTTCACTCCTTCTGCAATAGTCGTAGTAGCAGATACATATTTAATTTGCTTTTCACGGATTAGATACTCAATCAGCAACTTTGCCTCATCTGACAATCCTGCATGGTGTACAGCAATACCTTTAGACAAATACTTAGTCAATGCTGTTTCTTTACCTATTTCATCATTAATATACTTTCTGACTAATGCTATCTCATCTGTTTCAGCAAATGAATCTACCAAATCATAAATAAAACCGGCTCTTTTATTCGCCATCCCTTTACCTTGGCAAAGTATCAACATCGTTTTCCCAGGCTTTGCAAAATGCTTACATGAGAATTCAAGTATATGGTCTTTATCAGACTTACTTTGCAACTGATATGGATTCTCAAAACAACCACTCATTTCTCCTTTCAGAGATGAATCATAGGCAGAATCCAGCAACTCGTATTTTACTTCATTTTTACGCGTCGTTTTGTGACATATCAAACCTATCAATAATTTTTCGGCAGGCTTCCAATCAATTTGAATAGTATTACCACCACCCAGCCATTCAGCCATGACATCCTTCTTCCCATGCAGGAAAGGAGAAAGCAACATAAATTTAGCATTTGGCCTTTCACGTTTCAACAATGCCATCAATAACTCCAGCTTCGCACCACGGTCACCATTCGCAATAGTATGAGCTTCATCAACAATGAATAAAGACACATCATCTACTGAAGGATGTTTTCTTCTGATTAACAAATCAAGTTTCTCTGGTGTAGAAACTAAAATATCTATTTTATCACAAGCCAAGAACTCATTTTCAGTCGGGTCTATTTCAATAGCGGACGATGTCTTTTCAACATTAATATTTAAATCTGCCAAATCTGACTTCAGATCATAATAGACTTGGTTAACTAATGCACGTGAAGGTACTATGTAAATAATCTTAGCGTCAGCACGCAAAGACTTGGTCACAATTATATTGAATTCTGCTAACAACGTTTTTCCTGCACTCGTCGGCATTTGAAGAACTGTTGCGCTAGCATATACATCCAAGAGCTTCTGTGCAAGTGCATTCCGCTGAGATGGAAGTAGTTCAAGAATGCCACTTTGACTTTTCTTCTCGCACAGTAATCTTATCTTGTCCTGAAATCCGGTATGCGCCCAAATCGAATTTTGGCAGATAAACTTTAAATCAGCAGAAATGATTCTGATAATATCTTTTAGCCTACTTTGTCCGTCTCCCAATAATTTAACAGCCATATCAATATGAACTCGAATCACATTTTCAATACGTTTAGAATATGAATAACCGTCAATCAAGTAATGTGCTGTTTCAACAACTGCCTTAGATGTATGATATAAAGCTAAAAGCGACAAGGCTTCTCCAACTTCTTCTTTAAATTGATAACGATGAAGATATTCTGTTTCAAATTTTTCCTGTTCTGATTGTAATTCCACAATCAGTTGTAACGCATATTTAATATCTGCAAATCCATTATCTTTTCTTATAAGAAGAATTAATGCATGAAGGATACTGGAAAGTACACGTCCTTTCCAGTCTTCTGTCACATTTATAACATCGGAATCAAACTGTCTAAGATTTATACGCGCAGATATGGTGTTATCATTTTTTAATGCAAGGCTGGAAAGAAGAAAATAATATAAAAGCATATTATCAACTTCATCTATACCAACAATATTACCGAACAATGAATGAAACTTTGGATCATCCATATCCACAGCAAGTAGTAATTTATAAGCATATTCTGTAGTTTTACCGTCTTTATCCTCATCAGTTAAAGACAGAGTAGTACAGAGAATAGATAAACGGACAAAGATCTCTTGTTCTTTATCAGTCATATCAAGTGTATAGTCATATATTTCAGACAGCCAATACGCATCTACGCTCTTTTCTAACAAAGAACGTATTAATTCATCTTGTATCAAACTATCTAAAATCTGACGGTTCATCGTCTAACAGTTTTTTGTACTTCTCTATAAAACAAATCTACAGTCTCACTAATCGTTTTTTGAGTGAATGATAATACAACAAAATGGACGTCATTTGGGTCGAAATCAGAAACGTTCGTTTGCATCTTACCAAAATCACTCCCATTACAACAAGTATAATCACGTATCAGTGCACAACCAAAAGTCAAGCTATATTTATCCGTCTGACCGGTTTCCATATAAAGTACAGCACAGGCAAAAGTCACAAAATCTTCAGCACCTAATTTCCGACAATAATCTGATAGCTTCTGTATAACCATCGGTAAATCCTCATGATGTTTCTTTTGAGATTTATAAATGGAGTCATCTGTTAGATGCACGACATCCGGGGGAGTTTTCTTTTGTTCCGAAACCTTAGCTTCTCCCAATAATATATTAAATAGTCCTTTATCTATACGATAACCGATAGCATCCAAACTACGACCAGGTAATTGAGCCAATTCCCTTGATGATATATTTTTCAGAGGTATAATAAAACGCTTATCTTCTCCTATTTTTTCTTCAAAATAGTAAGTCATCAATAATTCACCCAAATCGCTTCTATAAATATCATTAAGAATAGCAGGAGCTAATCCTTGTTCACGTTTAAAATCTACAGCCACTGCATTCTTTCGAATCACTTGTTTTAACTTTTCCACATCAAATCCACAATCATCCAACTGCGAGCTATCTATTGAATCAAGACTTACTTGCGTTTCAGTACGCTGAGAAATATATCGTTCTGAAAATTTCTGGATAAATTTATCAAAAACTTTAACGTCAAGTTTTACAAATTCAGGCATAAGCATAGATTTTGAACAAAAGTATACAAAATAGATCGAAACGCAAAAAAATATAGAAAGATTCGAATAGAAAGACATTGATCGCTGAAAAAAGTGCCAACATGAAGAATTGCATATTTTACTTATCCTGTTCTTCATATTTCGAACCCTTTCCTTGCACTTCATAAAAAACGCCCGCCATTTAGAGTTACAGATTTCGCAAATAACACAAAACAGGTACTATTAATAAACAAGTTGCAATAAAAGTAGCCAATAGAAAGCACAAACAGTTATTATCTCACAAGAGATGCATCAGATTGCTATTTACAAATAAGCAATAGAAAAAAACAAAATAGCTCAATATATTCTCTTCAAAAACCCAATTCAGCTTCCATTAAAAGAAACCGATGGTTTGATTATAGCAAACGGAAGGTTTGTTTAAACCAAACGGAAGGTTTGATTACGGCAAACGGATGGTTTAATTACACCATATCGTGCATATTTCAAGGAAATAAATACAAGAAAAAGAGAGATAATGCATATTCTTGCAATTGTTCATGCAGTTTATTTTCTGTTTGGCCCTTTTCTTTCTTTCCTTTTTCCGTGAAATTCTTAAAAACAGAACAGATTCCCCGTTATATGAAAGTACCTTGTATCCGGAGACAGGCAGAAACTTTCATATAGCGGGGAATTCTATTTCATATTCTCAATGAAGAGAATCAACGATTCTCGGTATCTTTCATACAACGCACGGAGAATGCATGGGAACGACCGGAGGAATGTGTCCAAGTCTTATCGGAAACTTTATAATACAGAGAAGTAGCTCCCTGATCCTTGTCATTTCCATAACTGCTTGCCGATGAGTTAGACCAATAACAAGCGGCACTCTTGCTGGCATCCAATCCTGTATTGTTACCATTATTACCGCCGTTGGAACCCCACTTACAACCTGCCAACGGCCAATAAGCATAGTTCGTACCGTCATAGCAATATCTAAATACCGCAGTTGCACTCTGTTTCACAAATTCACCTTTCTGCTCTATCTCATCCAATACACGGGGAGATACAACCCGGTAACCTTTCGGACAAGGATCATAAATAGATTTATGACCATCAGAAGGATTGAGATAAGTGCTCGATTCATTCGGGTTACCCCAGAAGTCATCTTTACGATCGGTACGTGCACCTGTCCATGCACCCAGATACCAGTCGGATTTTGTATTATCTACATTATTGGTATAAAGCAACGAACGGGGATTTTCTATAGAGAAGCGGACGTTGGTGGCTTCGGTAGGTATATTAGTACCCACGGTTCCCGACCAGCCGACCGGCGTAGGACGTCCCCATTGGAAGTAAACACCGTTTTGCTTCCAGTTGTCTCCTTCACACGTCATATAAGTACCCAGATTACGATCCAACACTACATATCCCGTATTACCATAAGGATGTTCTGCCGGAGTAGGGGTCATCCAGATAATAAAACTCCAGATGACGGTAGTCTGATCCGCTCCATAGATAGCCACCTGACCGCAACCGCCAGGTAGTCCGGCATATGTTTGAATCCCTGTTACCGTAATCGTATAATCACCATTCACAGGGCTAATATCTGTAGCAGAGCCGTTTACCCGAACCATTTTATTCGCATTACCCAAATCGCAATTAAGTATAGTCTTGGCATACTTGGGTTCTTCCACTTCCATAAAGTTACCACGTGCTTTCACGCTAATCGTATTGCTCACGCCACTGGTAGAAATATTCGTCAACAGACAGTTGGACTCGCCATAAGCCCATCCTCCTGCCAATAAACGTGTCTCTACCGGCTCATACCATTCGCAGGAGTTATCCGAAAGTTTCAAGTTGTTGACAGCAATCGTATTAACAGCATTGGCTTTCAGTTGCTTTCCTTCTTTGAGAATAGGAATTGTAACAGTCTGTCGGTCATTCTCCAGAGTGATGACAATGTACACTTCTTTGCCGCTTAAATCGGCAGGATATGTAGTCAGGTATATATCCTGTGCGGAAGCGAGCAGTTCGGGAGTAGTCAGTGAAACAGTGGCATACGGTTTCACATCCGTACCGTAGGTCAGTTCGTCCGTATCCAAATCAGCTGTAAACACACCGGAAAGAGGAGTTTTTGTCTCCTTGTCATATAAAGAAACACTCTTGAGCTTGTACGTAGAAAGCTCCTGTGACGAGATACTGAACTTCACATACGCCATCGCATGATTCAACGTAAATTTAGCAAGCATATCCGGACCGCTTACCGTAGCCTTGGCAAACGCAAAACCATACTTTCCAATATGATGGCTATCGCCGGGACGGCTTTGTTCCTGCTCAACGGACAGGGTAGAAGTTATCTTGTTATCATTTTCAGCCAGTTCCGTACTTGCCCGGTAAGGATAGTAAATAAGAAGTTCCGTAGCTCCTTCTTCCGCCATCTTCACGTCGTCCGAAGTAAAGACACCGGAGTTTTGTCCGATCGACTCATCACTTAATAAAGACTGCACATTATTGATGTCAGTACCTGCCGTACGAGAGAACACGCCCAAGGCATCCCCTTCGCTCCAGAGCACCGGATAAACATCCCCTGTTTTGTCACCGATAGAAACACGCGTCTGCGGAGACGAGAGCCCAACCAATGTCAGACATGAACCTGCCGTTGCCGGTTCTTTGCCGTTATCGGACGAAATAAGTTCGTCCTGCGTGCAACTTGTCATCATGAGAATCATTGCACCTATTGCAAATAATCTATTTTTCATACCATTCATTCTTTTGAGTTACACCATTTTTACCATTCATTCTCTTCCAGATCACCGGCAGAACCGCCGTCACTCCATGCTCCTTCCGTTCCTGAAGCTTTCCAGGTCTGGAAAGCGGAACACACGGCACGCCCTTCGGCATTATAGGCGATGATCGCACTGATGTAATTCACTCCCGGACGCAATCCTTCGGTGATTTTACGCGTATAGGGCAGAGATACGGGTTCTCCGTTCTCTTCTACGAATTTCACCAGCTTCACTTCAATGTTATAATCAAAGCCGATGTCCGCCACCGGATAGAATTCAATGACTTTCGCTCCGAACGTAGTTCCTGTTTGCTGCTCGGAAGTAATCAGAGCCGTATTGTCCGCAATCTCCGAAACTGTCAGGTTCATGGTGGGAATGACACGCGGAGCCGAATCATCCTTGTCCGAACAGGAGGCAGTTATCAGCAGTAGTACGAAGATAAATGCCATATTTATATGTAAGTTCTTCATAATCATATTGTATTAGTTTTATTATTGTAGATTCTTATACCGCAGCAATGCTTCTAAAAAGTAATAATCGGCATACGTCAGGGGGACATCCACTTCGCTTTTATCAGGAAGTGCACCCACGCTGTGCTTCAGGATGAAACATTCGTTCGTACCCGGTTCTGCCAGATACTCTTTCGAGGCAAGCGTACGGAGTTGCTTTTCTGCCATGGCAAGATAAGATTCCTTGGCGTCCGTGCCGGGGATATAACGGCTTAGCTCAATAAAGGCGGAGGCCATGATAGCCGCAGCGGAAGCATCCCGATAGGTCTGTGCTTCTACCGGAGCGTCGAAATCCCAGTAAGGAATACCGTCGGCAGGCAAACGACGGAGCAGCATATCGGCAATATGCCCGGCTTGCAGCAAATAGTTCTGATACCCCGTCAGACGGAACATCATCGTATAGCTATACAAGGCCCATGCTTGTCCGCGGCTCCAGGAGGAATCGTCCGAGAAGCCCTGCACTGTTTGCTTGCCGCGCACTGCACCCGTTTCAGGGTCATAATCCACCAGATGATACGTGGAATAATCATCCCGGAAGTGATGCTGGATAGTGGTATTGGCATGCGTACAGGCAATGTTCTGCAAAGAGTCGTCGGCGTAGGCTTTCGACATGGACAACAGCAGTTCAAGGTTCATCATATTGTCAATAATCACCGGGAACTTCCAGTCGCAGCCTTTGCGCACAAAGTCCCAGCTACGAATCACACCGGCAGCAGGATTAAAGCGGGTTGACAAGGACTTGGCGCCCTGATAGAGCACTTGTTTATAAGCCTCATTACCTGTCAGCCGGAAAGCATTCCCGTAACTGCAATTCAACTGGAAACCGACATCGTGGTCCCTGGTCACGTATTGTATAGAGTCGAGTTTCAGCGTGTTCTTCTCGGCCAGTGTTTTCACTGCGTCCGTCCGGGTATATTCGTAGATATACCAGAGGGAACCGGGATAGAAGCCGCTGCACCACCAATAGATATTCGAGGGAACAAACTCACCGTCAGCAGAGAGCGTGCGGGGAAGTGTCTTTTCTGTCAAGCGGGTGTCCATAGTCGTGTATTGTTGCTCTGCAACGGTAAATACACGGTCAATCAATGCCTCCATCGGCTCCTGCTTCGTGCAGGAGGCCAATGTCAAAAGTCCGAGTATAGATATTAATAGGATTCTCATACGTTCCATTCTTTTTTATTTAGGGGACAGGGTTGTGGTAAATGTGGCGGTCTGATTGGCGGTGACCGTTGCTTCAAAGCCGACCATATAGGTGCCCGGATTAGCCTGGTCATAAGAGTTCTCACTGGTGGTACTCCATTGCTTGTAGGTAGGCTTCACGCTTCCGCTGGCTGTGAGATACATCACTTTGCTTCCGTTCGTTAGTACAATGCGGTTACTTTCCACCGTCGGAACGGCAGGCGTCACCATACACCAGCGCACTTTGGCGGATTTATCTGTTCTCGCCTTGATCTCATCCATGACTACTAAATCTTTATCGTTCACGATTTTCACGGTACGGGTAGCGGACGCCGCCTGATCGGACACTACTTCAGTCAGATCGAAAGTGGCTCCCAATTCCGTAGCGGTATTGATAGTAGTAGTCAGTGTAGCCGCCCCATTTACCCGGTGACGGGCGTCGTTGATTGAAATCGTGCTATGATTCAAGTTATTCAGGCGGAATACATCCCAACGCATCGAGTTCTGTCCCATATCCCAAAGATTACCACCCAAAGCTGACAATTTCGACTCGAGCGTTGTATAACTTTGCAGACCGAAATCCATTGACCAGCGCACTCCATACGCGTCGTACACAAACGAACCGGCATCCATGTGTCCGTGGCTCGAACCTGCCTTGCCACCTTTGATTCCGAGGTATTTATCCGTATCGGTGTACGTCCAGTCGGTATGTACCATCACTACGGGCGTTTCCCCTTTTCCACTCCATAGTTTATTGGAAGGAGCGGAGATTGCGTCCAGATTCAGATTATTGGCAAACGCCATAATCATCGGCAACAGGCGGTTTTCGGCACAGGAAGCGTATTCGCCGTTCTTCAACATTTTCAGCTCATTATATAATAAGGATGGATTACTGTATTTATCGGCAAACCACCACGAAGCCAATGCCGCAGTAGAGGAGGGGGCACAGTCGGAATAATTAAAGAACTTGCTGTTCAAGCCTGTCATATACAGCATATACTCTGCCGTTTTGGAGAATCCCGGTGTATCGGAAAGCCCGTTATCCGTGCCGAGCGTACTGTTGAGGGCGGCAAGCATCAATACCTGATAAAGCGTGCCGTAACACCAGTAACCGCTGCCCTCCGGATAGTTGCCGTCGGGAGAGTACATCACTTCCAATGCAGGTTTGTTGGATTCTAATGCTTTTTCAATCATGTCCTTTGCTTCGGAAGGATTGTTTTCATAGGAAGCCAGTGCCGCACAGACCAGTCCGCCATTACAAACCTGGTTCCAGTTGTTGGTGGCTTCGTAGAAGTTGAGGTTCCAGTTCTTGTTCTGCGCCTGTTGGAAGGCAAACTTCAACAGTGCGTTGGCCGCTTTCGTACGGGTGGCTGCACTTAGTTCGTTGTAGAGCCAGTCGTAGCCGAATGCAACAGCCGTAGCCATTTCGCCCACATCGAGAAAGTGGCGTTTCGAGTTCCAGTCGGGAAAGTTGCAGACAGCGTTCATATCCGTCTCCGCTTTAGTCAGGTATTTGGCATCGCCGGTCATCCGGTAGGCATAAGCACAGGTGAAAATGCGCAGCAACGCGTCGCGGGATACATCGAGGATACGTTTGTTGCTGGCATCCAATTTATAAGTCAGTGCCGTGGCGTTCATTCCTTTGCTGTTGCATACACTCATAATGGTATTATGGAGCAAGGTCAGATTGGCACTCGAATTAGCATCCACTTTGGCTTTCAGCGCAGTGAAGGCTTCGGCATTCATCAACAGGCGGGGATGATTGTCCGCAGTCAGTTTGGAATAATCCAGTCCGCCCTCCGGCTCCGTGGGATTCGGTTTCTCATGGGTAGATCCCGGACGGAATCTGTTCTCATCTTCATCGGAACAACTAACGGCTGTTCCTACAAAGAAAGCTATGATGATTGTTTTAAAAAGAATCGTTTTCATGGTTCAATGAATTTATTTGTATTACTACTTCAAAGGAATAAGTCGTACTTTCAGTTGCACGGCACGATTGGCAGGAATCACCGTCTCAAAGCCCACGCGGATGGTTCCCGGATTGCGGAAATCATATTCATGCGGGGGCACGTTCGACCAGGTTTTCATTTCTACTTCCGTATCGGCATCTACCGTCAATAGCATCCGTTGTCCGTCTTTGGTTAATTCCATCCGGTTCTTGCCTGTAATTTTGGCTTCTGCCGGAGTGACCATGATCCAGGATACGGCAGCTTCTTTGTCTCCCGTCTGCAACCGGTCGGTTACTTCCAGGTGGTCTTTCCGATCCAATATCACGGTGCGGACGGCTTTCTTCACACTGTTGGCAAACACACTCGACAGGTCTACTTCCGCCCCTTTCTGTTTCTTCGATTCAAAAGTACGGGTGATTGGAGCATTGCTCTCTACCAAATGCCGTTCGCCGTTAATCGTCAGGGTGTTGTGAGCAACATTACTTAGCCGGAATACTTCCCAACGTTGTCCGTTCTGCGACATATTCCACAGGTCTACTCCCTTACTTTCAAGCGTGATGTAACTCTGCATACCCAAGTCCATCGCCCAACGCACCCCGTCTCTCTCGAAGATAAACGAACCGGCATCCATGTGCGCATGAGAGGTAGAAGGCGACCCCCCTTTCACTCCCAGATAGGTATCTTCCTTGCTGTCCCATCCGCCACGGTAGATAAACACAGGTGTATCTCCGCGACTGAACCAGAAGTTTTTCTTCGGCTTGCCGATATGCTTCAAATCGAGCTGCGAACAGAACACCATCAGGCTGGGCAGTAAACGGTCTTCGGCAAACGGCATATCCGCCCGGTCGAGATACTGACGTTCGATCCACAACAGGGAAAGGTCTTTTGCCTTGCCTGCAAACCAGAACATCATCATGTTGCATTCCGCCTCTACCGGAGAGTCCGAGAAACAGAAACAGTCTCCGCCCGGAGCCGTCATATACTGCATGAAACGGGCAGACTCCATGAAGCCGGGGGCTTGGGAGAGCCCATTGTCTGTGCCGAAAGCACTTTCGAGCGCAGCAATGAGCATTACCTGAAAACTTGTCCCGTACCCCCAATATCCGAACCCTTCGGGATAACCTCCGTCGGGGCCATAACCTACCATCGCTTTCGGATTTGTCTCCATGCATTTCTCAATGATGCCTTTCGATACTTCCGGAATCTCTTCAAAAAGAGCCAGCGCGCCATACGCCAATCCACTATTACATACGGAATTCCAGTTGTTCTTGGCTGTATAGAACCAGGCATGACGGGTGTTCTTTGCCGCATCGAAGCCTTTCGCGATGATTGCTTCGCGCACCACCCGGCGAGTGTCGGGCTGCAAAGAATCGTACAGCCAGTCATAACCGATAGCCAATGCCATTACCATCTCACCCACATCCAGGAAATGAGTGGGGTTCCAGTCGGTGAAACGACTGACGGCCAGCATCTCCTGTTCTGCACGGAGAGCGTATTTCCGTTCTCCCGTCATACGGTAAGCGTAAGACAGGTAGTAGATACGCTTCAGCGCGATGCGCGAAATCGCCAGCAGGCGTTTACCCTCTTTGATACGTTCCACAGGTGGTTCCGTAAGTGTCCGGTCGCAATGTTCCATGATACGCTGGTGAACAGTGGCCAACGGGGGATACTCCGCAATGGCTTTCCTGATGGCTTCTTCTCCTCCCGCCGGTAATAACAACCGGGGATGAGGCGCTATCTTGCCATAATCAAACTGTTGCGCAACTACACCCGTGCAACCGGATACAAAAATGAGTAATAGTAAAAGTATTTTCTTCATCCTTATTCAAATCTTTATGATTAATACGCCCAACCGCTTCGTTTAGTCAGGTTCGGGTTCTTTTGCGTTTCAGAGATAGGAGCAGTCCACGGCCACATGTAATCGGTGTAATACCAGTTATACTCTACCAGTTCGCCCCACCAGGATTTGCCGCCATTGATGTCTTTCCCCTGGAATTTGGTTTCTTTGTAGGTTCCCCAACGTACTTCATCGAAGAAGTTGATTCCTTCCAGACAGAATTCCACGCGACGTTCGTAACGTATCCTTTCGAGCATGTCTTCATTTCCGTTCACTGCGCACGGGCCGCTTCCGCCCTCTGTCAGTGCAGGCATGTGGGCACGGGTACGCACTTTATTCACCAGGCGGATGGCTTCTCCCAACTGATCGGTCTGCGCCAATGCTTCGGCATACTGCAACAGTACATCGGTATAGCGAATCAACGGCCAGTCGGTATGACAACGGCTCCGGCTAATCAAACGGCCTTTCTCAAACTCATTGTACTTGCGATAGCAGTAGAAAGCAGAAGTACGTTTATCGAGCCAGAAGTCTCCACCATTCGTGCCCTGCTCCTTCAACGGCCAACGGAGTTGTTTACCGATCTGGTTGGCATCTCCTGCGTAATTAGGTTTGTAGCAGTCTACCGGTACATAAGGAGTGACGACGGTCTGTTGCAGACGCGGGTCACGACTGTCATACGCCTTTTTGATGCGGGCTTCATTACCGCTGTTCAGGTAATATTTCTGATAGATATCTTCGCCTACCCGTTTGATAAGCGCATTCTTTTGTGAGGACATGGATTCCAGTCCGTCACGGCAGAAGAAGATTTCACGCTGTTTCGGAGTCAGCAAGTCCCAGTCTTGCAGGCCGTCTACTTCCGACCATTTGAAGTCCGATCCGTCGGCGTTCTTATAGTAATCTACAAAGTCTGCGGAAGGTTTTATTTCCGTCCAGCCATCATACGTATCGCGGGCACCGGTCATTTGCTGAATGTTATCACAATAACCGGTTTCTTCGCTGAACTGGAGCGAGAAGATCATTTCTTTATCCTTTTCGTTTTCATATTTGAAAAAGTCGGCATATTCGCCTGTCCACAAGCCATAACCACACGTTTCCACTTCTTTGAAATCGTTGCCTGCTTCCTTGTATTGCTTCTTCCACATATACACCATACCACGCAGGGCATAAGCGGCACCTTTAGAAGGACGGCCGTAGTTTTCATTCAGCGTGTTATTGGGGAAGTCGGGATTGTTGATGCAATACGTCAAATCATCCAGAATCACTTGCCATACCTCATCCACCGAAGATTGACCACGGGTACAGTCTTCGTTATTGATAGGTTCCAGATAAACGGGGACACCCTGATAAAGCATATTCAGACGATTGTACGCCCAGGCACGGAGGAAACGGGCTTCGCATTGGTAACGCGCCAGTTTATTAGCGCTCATATCCGCTTTATGCAGATTGGCAATCGCATCGTTACACGCATGGATAATGGTGTAACAGAACTTCCATTCATACCACACCTGAAAGTCATTGGCAGGTTTGGTGGCCAGCGAAAGCAGTTCCACCGGATAGTTGTTGGAATAATAATCGGTTGCAAAGCTCATAGCTTCGATTCCCTGACGGTTCAGTCCGTCGGCACGGCGAAGCTGGGTAGAGGAGAGTTGGGTGGCATAGAACGGGAAGTAGAGTCCTGCCATTCCCTTGTCGGCAAGCTCCTCCGTAGTCCACATGTTTTCACTTGCAATCTGGTCTTCCGGAGCCACATCAAGAATATCCATGCAGGAGGTAGCCGCCAGCGCCATCGTTAAAATCATTAATATCTTTTTCATATCAGATTCTGTTTTTTAGTTCTACATCATTAAAAGGTAATCTGTCCGCCAAAAGAGATCTGACGCATCAACGGATAACCGATGGCAGTTCCTATTTCCGGATCGAGTCCCGGATAACTGGTGATCGTCAGGATATTGTCCATCGACACGAAAGCACGGAGCTTATTAACAAAGAACTTGCTGGAAATCCGTTGCGGCAACGTATAGCCGATTTGGATATTCTTCAACTTGAAGTAGTCGCCCTTATATTCGTTCCAGTCGCTCTGGATTCTGTTATTATAGGTAGTACCGTATGTCAGGCGGGGATATTTGCCCCACTGGTTGGTACGCGGATCGTCCGGGTTAGAAGGATCGAAGAAGTAATGGTTATCGGCGATATGCTCGATAATGCCATATCCATGGCTGACCAGTGTCGAGTTGTAGTAATCCGTATTCCAGTTGAGGTAATGCCCGAAAGCTCCCGACCATAACATGGAGAAATCAATGTTCTTGTAAGAGAAAGCACAGTTGAAACCCAGATTGAATTTCGGGACACTGGTATGTCCGGAGAAATCCCGGTCGTTGGTATCACCGTAGTTCATATCACCGTTGCTGTCGGCATAGAGTATGTCACCATACCAAAGCTGGTCTTTGGCAACTGTCTTCATTCCTCCGAACGAATAACCGGAGTCAATCATGGCCTGCACCCATACCATATCTTCTTTCGTACGTATCATTCCGTCCTTCGGCCCCGCATGGATATCCACCGCACCTCCGGTATAGCCTTCGCCGGAACCTCTGTACACCTTATACATATAGGTTTCTCCAAGTTGGCGGCCTTCGCAGATGTAACCTCCGAAACCGGATTCAGACACATCACTGAAGTTATTAACATAGCTGACTTTGTTTCCCTGCGCATCATACGTCCAGTATTTCTGGAGTTCGCCTTTGAACTTCATTACTTTGTTGGCGTTGAAAGAGAAGTTCATACCCACCCGGTATTCGAAATCTTTTCCGATGCGGTCGTTCCAGTTCAGGGTAAATTCAACACCGCGGTTGCGCACTTCACCCAGATTCTCGGGAGCAGAGCCTACGACACCCATCGAAAGATAGAGTTCGGGATGGTAGAGAATGTCCGAAGTATACTTATTATAATAGTCTATCTCACCCGTCAGGCGGTTGTTGAAGAAGCCGAAATCAAGTCCGATGTCGGTGGTGGCGGTACTTTCCCAATGCAGCTTGTCGTTGCTTAGTTTCTTGCGTACCAGTCCTTTCGTTCCTTCACCGTCGATTACGACATTGCCTGTGGCGTAGTTTGCCTGCCAGTCGTAGTTGCCCGTAGAGTTGTTACCTGTCTTTCCCCAGGAAACACGCAGTTTCAGGTTAGAGAGATAGTCCGATGCTCCCTGCATGAACGATTCTTCCGAGATACGCCATCCACCGGAGAACGAGGGGAAATATCCCCAACGCTGGTTCACACCGAAACGGGAGGAGGCATCGGCACGAAGGTTGGCTTCGAAGAGATAACGCCCTTTATATCCGTAGTTGACACGGCCGAAATAAGAGAGCAATCCCCATTTGGCTGGTGATGAGCTGGAAGAGCTGACGAGCGTCTCGTAAGTGCTTAATTCGTTCAGCGTCCAGTCCGTAGCGCCTTTACGGGAAACGGCAAAGCTCTTGCTGTAATATTCCTGTGCGGAATATCCGAGCAGTGCGCCCAGGTCGTGGTCTTTCTTGATGGTTGTATTGTAGCGTACCAGTATTTCGGCACTCTGACGCCAGGTGCGTGCGCTCGTATTGGTGATGGAAGCGTTCTCCAACGCGCTTTCGCTGACACGCTGGTCGGTGACGTAGTCCCAATAACCATTTTGGCGGCTATAAGAAGACTTGTCGGTGAATGTCGGTGAATAGTTGAATGTACCTTCAATGTTGAGCCCTTTATAGGGAGTGATAATTCCGTAGACTGATGCGTTGAGACGCCAGACGGTATTGAAACCGGTGGCTCCTGCCATCTGACCGAAGATATTATTGGCATTGGAAGATTCTTCGCTGGCCAGTGCGGCACGTCCCCAGTAGTTCGGTTCGCCGGGGTATACACCCGGAGTGGTCTGATAGAGATACTTGAATCCGTTGCTGATATTAGCCATCCCGTAATCTTGCTTTTGCCCGTAGAGACGGGTGCCGACGGTCATCCATTTCACTATCTTGGCTTCCAGGTTGGTACGGAAATTGATTTTCTGCGTACTTGAGTCGAGGTTCCAGCGGTTCATGACTCCCTGATTGTCAAGATAGCCCAAAGAAAGCATGTATTTCACTTTCTCCGAACTGCCGGAGACAGACAGGTTGTGCTCTTGCGAATATCCGGTGTCGAATACTTCGTCGAACCAATCGGTGTTGGGATAAGCCACGTAATTGGGTACTCCGTACTCGTTCAGCCCGTTCGGATCGGCAGAAGCAGCCCTCCAGCGGTCGATGCTTTCCTGCGAGAAGATGCCTTTGGTATTCACATTGTCGCAAGCCTCGTTCACCAGTCCCATATAACGGGCATAGTCGCTTACGAAAGAGAGGTTGTTGTAAGGCATCTGCACGACTCCCGAATAAGAATAGGAGATTTGCGGTTTGCCTTTTCCGTTTTTGGTGGTGATAAGGATGACTCCGTTGGCGGCGCGCGTACCGTAAATAGCTGTGGAGGCAGCGTCTTTCAGTACGGAGATGCTTTCGATGTCGTTGGGGTTCACATTATCCATGCTCCATTCGATACCGTCCACCAGGACTAATGGGGAGTTGGTATTGAACGTACCGTTACCGCGGACGCGGATGGTGGCACCGTCCGAGCCGGGTTGTCCCGAAGCTTGTGTGACGTTCATACCGGCGGCGAGTCCCGAAAGGGCGGAAGAAACACTCATGATGGGTCGTCCTTCCGTCTGGTCGGCAAAGTTAATGGAAGTCACGGAACCTGTCAGGTTCACTTTCTTCTGTACACCGTAGCCCACTACCACTACTTCATCCAGTACTTTCGTCTCCACTTTCATCTGTACATCAAGTTTCGTACGCCCGTTCAGGGGAAGCGTGGTGGTCTGATAACCAATGTAACTGAAAGAAACAGAAGGTTTGGCAGAAGTTGTTTTTAATGTGTAGTGTCCGTTCAGGTCTGTCAGGACACCGTTTGTTGTACCTACTTCGACGACGGAAACACCCGGAAGGGTTTCTCCATTCTCATCGATCACTACTCCACTTACCGTGGCAGATGTTTGTGCCCACACCACATCTGTCAGTAAAAAGAGCGAAGCCAATAAAAATAATAGATAATGCTTCTTTTTCATTTTATTAGATTTAATGAAACAATTAGGTTGTTAAATACTCACCCTGCAAAGAAATGGGATATTTAGCCAACCTAATAATACTGTTTAGGCGATTGATGCCACTAATTAAGAAAATTCGGCGGAGAATGAAAAGGAAAATCAAGCTTTTAAGATTTCGACCAGCTTTTATCAGAAAATGACTAGCTAGTTTTATTTCATATTTAAAAATAGGTTGTATTTTTGCCCGATACCTAATCACTATTCGTCGAATATCTAATAAAGTCAGTATGAAAAAACATTTTCTACTTCTTATTTTATCATTTTTATTCCTACCGATTGCACAAGGCAAAGTAAAGCTTCCTGCAATGATGGGAGACCACATGGTACTCCAACAGAACAGCTCCGTTAAGTTATGGGGTTGGGCGGACGGCAAAAAAGTAACCGTCACCACTTCGTGGAACAACCGGACTTATCAGGCATCTACAGATAAAGACGGGGCCTGGCTGGTGAAAGTAGACACTCCCGAAGGAAGCTATACTCCTTATTCTATTACGATCAGTGACGGCACTCCGGTCACTCTCTCGGATATACTGATAGGGGAGGTGTGGATCTGCTCCGGACAGTCGAACATGGAAATGCGCATGATGGGAAATACGGCACAACCCATAGACAACTCGCTCGAAACGCTGCTGAATGCAGGTAACTACCGTGACCGTATCCGGTTCATCACCGTACCGAGGACAAAAGAAACAAAACGTCGCACGGATTTTGAAAAAAGGAAATGGGAAGTATCGTCACCCGAAACCACGATTGATTGCAGTGCCGCCGCCTATTTCTTTGCCCGCCAACTGACTGAAAGTCTCCATCTTCCGGTAGGACTGGTCATCAACAGTTGGGGTGGTTCACGAATCGAAGCATGGATGGACGAACCGACTTTGGGTACTATCGAGGGGATGGACATGGAAGCTGCCAAAAGCCCTAAACGGGATATACACCAACGTCTGGAATGTTTGTACAACTCTATGTTGTACCCCATAAAAAACTTCACGGCACGCGGTTTCCTATGGTATCAAGGGGAATCAAATATATCCAATTACCAATTTTACGCACCGATGATGAGTGCTATGGTACAACTATGGAGAAATATGTGGGAAGCACCCGATATGCCTTTCTATTATGTGCAGATTGCTCCTTACAAATATGAAAACAGCAGCAATACGGGAGCCGCTTTATTGCGGGAAGCACAAGTGGAAGCACTGAAAACAATCCCTAATTCGGGCATTGTACCCACTACGGATATCGGTGATGAATTCTGCATCCATCCGCCACAGAAGGATGTAGTAGGGCTTCGGTTGGCTACGCTTGCATTGACTAAGACATACGGTATCCGCCGGTTGCCATCCAACGGCCCGATGATGACCAAAGTGGACTATGCGGACAAAAAGGCCATAGTGACATTCGATAATGCACCTGCGGGGTTGTTCCCTACTTTCTCCGAACTGGAAGGATTTGAGATTGCGGGAGCGGACAAGAAGTTCTATCCGGCGAAAGCAAAGATTGTAGGACGTACCAACACAGTAGAAGCGTGGAGTGAAGAGGTAGCCCAACCGGTTGCCGTGCGCTATGCTTTCCGCAATTATGTGAGAAATATCACGCTGCGGAATACTTTCGGATTGAGTGCTTTCCCGTTCCGTACAGATACGTGGGATGATGTGAAATAAAGGCTTCTATAAAGGGGCTAATTACCCTGTTTACAGGAGCTATATATCCAATCTGTTGGGTATATATGCCCTGCGTGTTGGGTATATAGATCCAATACGCAGGATATATAGCTCCTGCAAACAGGGGATATAAAGAAAGGAAACTATGAAACGATCCATCTTATCTATATGTATACTGCTGGCATCGGTTTCTCTGGTCTTCGCCAATATCTACAAGAAATATGACGTTAGATCGGGGTTATCGGGCAACTGTGTCCGGAGCATCCTTCAGGATAGCATCGGATATATGTGGTTTGCAACGCAGGACGGGCTGAATCGTTTCAACGGCATCGAGTTCACCAACTACGGACATTCGTCAGAAAACGGCGGAAACAGCTATATGAATATAGTAACGATCTGCCGCCATCAGGATAACAATCAGATTTGGGTGGCCAGTACGGAGAAGCTGTATTTATTCGATTCGTGGGAAGAGAAGTTCTCCGTATTCGATAAACAGACGGAAGACGGGGCGTCAGTCAACAGCGTCTTCGGAATGGCATACGACAATGACGGGCAGTTATGGATCGGAACAACCAACGGGCTGTTTGTCTACAACGAGAAAAAAGGTACGTTGAGGCAATATCTGCATTCTCTTTCCGATCCTCATTCATTGCCGGATAATCACATATGGGTGATTTATAACGATTCGTTCGGGACCATCTGGATAGGTACCCGGAATGGGCTGGCGAAATACAACCAACGTACGGACAACTTCACAGGATATATATCCGAGGGCACTTCTTTCGGACGTCCTGCCTGCAACGAGATTATCTCTTTGATGGAAAGTTCGCAGGGAGTATTATGGGCGGGTACATGGTACGGGGGACTGGCACGTTTCAATAAAGAGACAGGGCAATTCCGCTATTACTTCGGAGAAGGGGACACGCTTACCATTCCGCGCATCCGCACCTTGTTTCAACGGACGGCCAACTCTTTCTATCTCGGCTCTGACGACGGACTTTATACATTCAACACCACGACAGGAGAATGTCTGCCTACCGACGACGGACAAAATAAAGAAAGTATCTATGCCTGTTATCAGGATAGGGAAGGGGGAATCTGGATCGGGACTTATTTCAGTGGAGTGAGTTACCTGTCTCCCAAGCATAAGGATATCGAGTGGTATTATCCCAATGGTACGGAAAATTCTCTTTCGGGAAATGTAATCAGCCAATTCTGCGAAGATCCCGACGGTAACATCTGGATTGCTACCGAAGACGGGGGACTGAATCTCTTTGATCCCCGCACGAAGAAGTTCAAAAACCATCTGTTGAGAAGCAGTAACCCTAACATCGGTTATCATAATATCCATGCATTGCTCTACAATGAAGGAAAATTGTGGATTGGCAGTTTCTCACGGGGATTATATATCCTGGATACTCAAACGGGAAAAATGAAAAACTATCGCCATAACCGCGCAAACCTACATTCAATTCCTAACGACCATATCTACTCTATCTATCAAACGAAGGATGGCAGCATTTATCTGGGAACGCTTTCCGGATTCTGCCGATATGACCCGGCAAGTGACTCTTTCCGGACATTGGAACCTTTAAGCCATATCTTTATCTACGATATGGTTGAAGACCAACATGGAGACTTGTGGCTGGCAAGCAAAAGGGACGGTATCTGGCGTTACAACCGCCAAACCGGTAAATTGCATAACTATCGCAACGACCCGGAGAACCCTGATTCCCCTTGCAGCAACTGGGTAATCCGTGTGTATATCGATCATAAGCAGCATCTATGGTTCTGTACCGAAGGCGGTGGCATCTGTCGTTATCACTATCAGGAAGATCGTTTTGAAAACTTCTCAACCAAAGAGAATCTGCCGAACAATATCATCTATGGCATACTGGACGACCAATCGGGTAACTATTGGCTTTCTTCCAATAGGGGACTGATCCGGTATGAGCCGCAGAACAAACGGGCACAGCTCTATACCATTGAGGATGGATTGCAAAGCAACCAGTTCAATTTCCGCTCTTCCCTGCAAGCCAGTGACGGGAAATTCTATTTCGGTGGGGTGAACGGGTTCAATAGTTTCTATCCGTTCAAATTATCGATTAATAAGGTAAGGCCTACGGCGTCTATCTCGGCAGTATATATGCACAGCCCCGACGACAAAGTAAGCCTTAGCAAGCGTATACCTGCTCTTAGCGGACAAGTAACGATTCCTTATCAGGTGGTATCGTTCGACATCGCATTCGAAAGTCTTAGTTATGTGGCTCCCAGCAAGAATTTATATGCCTACAAACTGGACGGTATTCACAAAGAATGGATATATACGGATAAACATAACGTATCTTTTCTCAACCTGCCTCCGGGTGAATATACTTTCCGTGTGAAAGCCAGTAACAACGATGAATATTGGAGCAATGACGACTGTTGCCTGCATATTGAAATTCTTCCTCCACCCTGGAAGACCATTTATGCCAAGATTTTCTATTTACTAATAGCGTGTGGCCTCGCATATTTCCTGATACAGCTTTATTTGCGTAAACAGCAGGCTGTGAAAGCAAGAAAGATGAAAGAGATGGAACAAATCAAGAATCAGGAATTGTTCCAGTCGAAAATTACATTCTTCACCCAAGTGGCACATGAAATCAAGACTCCGGTTAGTCTTATCAAAGCTCCGCTGGAAGCGATTTTGGAAACACATGAATGGAACAGTGAAGTGGAAAGCAACCTGTCTGTGATACAAAAGAATACCAACCGGCTGATGGAGCTTATCAAACAATTGCTCGACTTCCGAAAAGTGGACAAGGAAGGTTATACGCTTTCATTCAATGAAGTGGATATCAACCGGATGATAGAGGACATCATCGACCGTTTCCGTGCCATCTCCCTGACCGGAATCTCTTTCAGTGTCTCTCTGCCGAAAGAACATCTGCAATATAATGTAGACCAGGAGGCGCTGACTAAAATTGCCAGCAACCTGCTGACGAATGCCATGAAATATGCCCGCACCCGCATTATGGTGATTTTGGACGAACATCTGTCTGCAGAAGGGCGTACGCTCTCCTTGTGTGTACGCGACGACGGTCCGGGTATTCCACAAGAGGAATGTAGCAAGGTTTTCGAACCGTTTTATCAAGTGGGAAACACAGGAAACAACGGTTCGGGAGTAGGAATCGGATTGAGTCTCGTCAAATTGTTGGTGGAAAAGCATAAAGGAAAGGTTTATATCAATCCCGGCTATACGGAAGGATGCGAGGTATGTGTGGAAATTCCGTATTTGGAGAAAAGCATCTCTGTCAGCCCCTCCATTACTTCCATGCCCGACAAGGTTCCCGCTCTGGAGGAAGAGAGCGAACCCGCCGGTTACTCTCTTCTGGTAGTGGAAGACACGACGGATATGCTGGAGTTTCTGGCTAAGAATCTGGGAAATACCTATACCATCCATACAGCCGCCAATGGCAAGGAAGCGTTGGAATGTCTGGAGACAACGACAGTAGATCTTATTATCAGCGACATCGTCATGCCTCACATGGACGGATTCGAATTATTAAAGTCCATCCGTTCCGACAATATGCTTTGTCATATCCCGTTTATCCTGCTTTCGGCACTCGACAGCATCGATTCAAAAATTGCGGGTCTTGACTATGGCGCGGACGCTTATATAGAAAAGCCTTTCTCGCTAAGCCACATGAAAGCCACTATCAATAATCTGCTTGAAAACCGGCGCATGCTGTTCAACCACTTTACAACCGTTCCGAATATGTCATACGACCAGACATTAATGAACAAAACAGACGTGAAATGGCTGAACACGATCAATGAAATCATTACCCGCAATTTCACCAATGAAGAATTTACCATCGACAAGATGGCGGAAGAAATGGCTATCAGCCGTTCCAACTTACAACGCAAATTGAAAGGACTGACCGGAATGCCGCCCAATGACTATATCCGATTGATTCGGCTCAAAACTGCGGGAGAACTTTTGCGGGAAGGGGAGTACCGGATTAATGAAGTCTGTTACATTGTAGGATTCAATAATCCTTCGTACTTCGCCCGTTGCTTTCAGAAACAGTTCGGGATATTGCCGAAAGACTATGTGAAGAAAGGAGGATAGGCTTTAATATAAGTCCCTCCCCCTTTACAATCATCAAATTTTTCTTTCAGTTTATTGTTATTATATTGATTCCGGGAAATGTTGATGCGTTCAATGTAGCCGGGTGTACCGAACTTTCCGCTACTACCATCGAGCAACTGTAACCTTGAAATTATCTGCCACATTTTTGTTCTTATTTTAAGTATTATACGGGGAAAAACAAAAATGTCACAGAACTAATAATCAATCATTTACACCTAAAAAAGGCCTTATTTTAAGAGAAGTTCACAAAAAACAACCGCATGTTTTTGCTTTTTTCCGCAAGAAAACTGCATTTTCTTTGTAATATCCTATCTATTAATATATTACATCCGCTTTTGGGGCTTTCTCCCCCCCAAAAAAACGTTCCTTCCAAAGCAGTATCTGCTTACACTTATGCAACTTCCATGACAGACTTGGGCAACCATCCGGATACACAAGTGCAACAACACAGTTGCTCAAGTGCATTTGATGAATATATGCGGAAGAACCGGTTAACAGATAGGAAGAAGTCATTAGTTTATATAGAAGAAATCATTAATACTACCTGATGGATAAATAAAAATATACTATAAATTGAACGATAGATACGGTAGAAATATATTCATAAAGAACATGTTGGGTTTTCTTCATCACTAAAAAGTATATTACGGAATTATAGATTACAAAAGAATGTAAATTGTTAATATACAAACATTTATATCTCAAATTTGAAATATGATGTATATTTGATGTGCCGTTATCAGAGGGTAGACACAAGAATTGAAAGCTTTGTAGGGGAAGGATTTTAGGAACTGTCGGTATCTGAATCTATTTTTGTGTCGAAACATCTGATTCATTAACTTTAAAATCTTAGAAGATGATAAAACATGTAGTATTGTATCTATTCCTATTATCTTGTACCTGCCTGGCGCAAGCACAAGATTTCAAAATCAGCGGAAAGGTTTTCGAAGAAGAGACCGGAATGGGGCTAATGGGAGCTGCGGTAGTTATTGAAGGAACTACCAACGGAACCCAGACAGACCTAAGCGGTTCTTTCTCTCTCACGGGCGTAAAAGCCGGAGACAAACTCGTCGTTAGTTTTATCGGAATGAAAACGGAAATTATTCCTATCACTAACAAAAGCCGTTCAAGCGAAATCATCGTCCACTTGAAGAATGATAATTATCAATTAGACCAAGTGGTGGTCACCGGCTATGGTACGGCCCGCAAAAGAGACTTGACAGGAGCTATTGTCTCCGTATCGGGCGAGGAACTTAAAAATGCGCCTACCAATAATGTAATGTCTTCCCTGCAAGGAAAAATACCGGGACTGATGGTGACCAATTCCGGATCGGCAGGTGCGGAACCGGATATTAAAATCCGCGGTATTGGTACGTTGAATGCCAGCAGCAATCCTTTGTATGTAGTGGACGGTATGTTGATGTCGGACATCAAGTTCTTGAGCAACAGCGACATTGCCAGCATGGAAATTCTGAAAGACCCTTCATCTCTTGCTATCTTCGGGGTACAGGGAGCGAACGGAGTAATTATCATCACAACGAAACGTGCCGAAGGAGACAAAACCTCAGTTACCTACGACGGCTATTTCGGTGCACAAACCGTTTGGAAACGCGACCGGGTAAAGCTGACTAACGCAACGGAATTCACCATGCTCTACAACGAGATGTTACAGAACCAAGACCCGAACGCCGCTTCGTGGGTGCCCGACATGCTGGGTACGGGAACTGACTGGCAAAGCAAGGTATTAAGAGAAAGAGCGATGATTACTAATCATAACCTAACGGTATCCAAATCCGGGAAGAACAGCAAGTCCTTATTATCAGTCGGTTATTACAAGCAGGACGGTGTACTGAAATATAATACTTACCAACGTTTCAACGTACGTTTCTCACAGGATTATGATATTACCAAGAATCTGAAAGCAGGGGGAAATATCAACCTCTCGCAGATGGATAGCAAACCAGCTTCTGCCAAAATCCAGAATGCTGTCATGGCGCTCCCTACTTATGTACCATACGCTCCGGAAGAAGATTACGACCCGGAAAACCTGGGCTCGCTCTATCATCCGTCTGCCGATATACAATCCAACGTGAACAATCCGGTAGCTCAAATGGAGCTTTACAAGGATACGGAGAAGTATCGTGACTACCGAATCATCGGCAACATTTACGGTGAATGGAACTTCCTGAAGGATTTTACGTTGAAAGCAACCGGATATATGGATATCGGGCTCTATCGGGGCGAGCAATATACACCGCGCTATGACGTGAATAACTCTACCAGCCATTCTGCACACAAGAACGACATCACCAATTTCTATCGCAAAAGCGATGAGGGGCGTACCTTTCAGGCAGATTTCCTTCTGAATTATAAAAAGATGATAACCAATCATCGTATCGACGCAACAGTGGGATATACGGCACGCAAAGCCATTAGTGAAGGCTTCAACGCCAAAGTAGACAGTTTGGCTAACGGCATGAATATCGTACCCGATGACCTTTGGATGCTTAGCATGGGCTCCGTCAACCGTGTTTCCGCAGGTGACTGGTGGAACGAGGAGTCTTTTATCTCTTATCTTGCACGTGTGAACTATGCTTATAAAGACCGTTATTTGCTCACCGCCACTTTCCGCGCCGACGGTTCTTCCAAGTTCTCACCTTCGCATCGCTGGGGATACTTCCCGTCAGTGGGGCTGGGCTGGGTAATCAGTGAAGAAGCCTTTATGGAACCATTGAAAAAAGTAGTGGACTTTGCCAAGTTAAGGGTCAGTTGGGGGAAACTGGGAAATGACAAGATAGGAAACTATCTCTACTACCCGACCATTAATCCGAAAGGGAAACAAGTCATCATCAACGGAGTGACGCAGTTTATTCCTACCCTTAGTTATGATATCGACAAGGACATTCATTGGGAAGTCATGACAGGTATTGATGTGGGTATCTCCGCACAGCTTTTCAACAACCGCCTGGGCATGGAACTCGGTTATTACAGCAAAACGACCGATGACCTGTTGGCTTATGTATCACCTTCTTCTTCGATAGGTGCAGGCTATGCCATTACCAATGCCGGCTCTATCAATAACAAAGGGTTCGAATTCAGCCTTTCATGGAAAGACCGGATAGGGGATGTGGACTATGGCATCAATGTAAACGGCGCTACCTTAAAGAATAAAGTGACCAAACTTGGCGATAACAATTCGGACATTATTTCAGGAGATTATCACCGTACATCCGTAGGGCATCCTATCGGCTCCTATTACGGCTACGTGCAGGATGGAATCTTCCAGACACAAGAAGAGATTGACAACTATTATCCGATGACATGGACAGCGAAACCGGGAGATATCCGTTACAAGGATTTAAACGGTGACGAAAAAATAACAGATGCCGACCGTACTTATCTCGGTAGTCCGATGCCGACTTTTACCTATGGATTCGGCTTTATGCTCGCCTATAAGAATTTTGATTTGAATGTAGACTTTAATGGCGTAAGCGGTAATAAGATTCTGGATTTGAAGAAAGCCGTAGCATGGACTACAACCAATTTCTACGAGAAAAGCCTGCAAAGATGGCACGGTGAAGGAACATCCGACAAAGAGCCGATTCTGGACAAATCACGTGGACATAACTATCTTTCTTCGACCAACCTACTGGAAAATGGTTCTTATCTCCGCCTGCGCAATGTACAGTTAGGATATACTCTGCCACAATCGGCTATAAGCAAACTAGGTATATCCGGCCTGCGTGTCTACGTAAGCGGACAAAACCTGCTGACTTTCAAACATAATTCCGGATATACCCCCGAAATAGGAGGAAGCGCCTTGCAAGGCGGTATGGATCAAGGAGATACCTATCCGCTACCATCCGTATACACAGTAGGTTTATCCATCAACTTCTAAACTAATATCAAGATTATGAAACGAATCATTTATATAATAGCAGCATTATTCGCCTGTACTTCTTGCAGCGATGCTTTTCTGGACAATGCACCGAAGGGGAAATATCATGAAGGTAATTATGATATGGGCACCGCACAGGAACTTCTTGTCCTCGCTACGCTAATGGACGGCTACAATGTATTCGCCCAACAAACCTGGCCCGTGACAGCCATGCAATGCCATACAACAGACAACACCCACCCCGGAGGACCTTCGGGCGACGGCGGTGTAGACTTCAGCCAGTTTCCTACCATGTCATTCACGCCGGCCAACAGTATGTTTAATACCTACTACTCTCTTCAATTCACCGCCATCACCAAAGCCAACGAAGCCTTGCAGATGTTGAAAGACTTAGAAGAAGCCAACGGGGTAACAGCAGAAACCAGACAATACAGAGCCGAAGCCTATTTTATCCGTGCAGCAGCGTACTTCCGCCTGACACAGGCATTCGGTGCGGTTCCCTACGTAGACAGGGTAATGGGAAAAGACGAGGAAATAGCCGACCAGCTTAGTGCAACCGTTATCCGCAACAAGTATCTGCCCGAACTGATAGGAGTGATAAACGACCTGCCTACCCGCAAAGAAGCAGTCAGCTCGGGAAACATCGGACGTGCCACCCAAAACGCTGCCCGTGCCATCATCGCCAAAACTTACCTGTATGAAAAGGATTACGGCAACTGCCTGACCTACACGGGACAAATCATCAGTTCCGAGGATAATGACCTCTCTACTCCTTATGCGGAAATGTTTTTGGAAGAGAACGAATTCGGCCCCGAATCTGTCTGGGAAATCAACGCTGACTACAAACCTGACCAAAACATCTCCATTATCGGCGAAAACAACCAATGGTGCCTGATGAACGGTGTACGCGGATTCCCAAACTTAGGCTGGGGACATAATGCACCCAGCGAGAACCTGATGAACGATTACGAAAGTAACGACCCGCGTTTCGGTGCTACCGTACTGGAACACGGTGAAAAGGTGGATGGTGAAGAAGTGGTGGCAAGCAACTACAAATACTTCAACAGGAAAGCCTATTGCCGGAAAAGCGAACGTTCGCTCTACGGACGTGCCGACTGGTGTTATGGTTACTGGAGCAATCTCCGCATCATCCGTTATGCCGACATCGTACTGATGCACGCCGAAGCTGCCTGCGAAACCAATGACCTCGATGAAGCAAAGAGGAAACTTGAAATGGTAAGAGCCCGCGCCCGTAACGGTCAGTCGGTATTACCCGAAATAAAGACTACCGACAAAGACGAATTAAGAGAGAAAATCCGTCACGAACGCCGCATCGAACTGGCGTTGGAATTTGAACGTTATTTCGACCTGGTACGCTGGGGGATTGCCGAAGACAAGATAACCAACTTCGTTGTCGGCAAACACGAGGTATTCCCTCTCCCGCAAACGGAAATTGACAAGTCGAACGGTAAATTGCAACAAAATCCTAAGTATTAACCGAAATCAAATAACAACTATAAATATGTCAAAGATGATATTAAATATAACCGCTGCCTTGTTCTCGGCACTCATATTGTGGAACTGTGTGGAAGATGAATCGACATTGGGCGAATCGACCGTGAACAACGACAACACCTATTCGCCACTTATTGTGAAAGCTGCCATGAACGACCAACAGCAGAAGGTTATCAGTTATTTCTATGAAGGTGCCAATCCGGCAACCGGAATGGCTTACAACGGGTCTACAAGTAAAACGACCCTTACTACCGGTGCCACAGGAATGGGTATCATGAATCTTGTGATAGGGGTGGAACGTGGCTGGATCAGCCGTGAAGATGCCGCCGACCATATCGTAAAGATAGTCCGCTTCCTGAAAACAGCCGACCGCTTTGCCGGAGCCTGGGCACACTGGTACAGACCCGACGGCAAAATCCTCCCCTTCGGAAACCAGAATGAAGCCGGAGAAATTGTGGAAACTGCTTTCATGATGGGCGGCTTATTGACCGCCTGCGAATATTTCACCGGTAACAGCGAAGCCGAAAAGGAAATCCGCGAAACGACAAACTATTTTTGGGAGACCATCGAATGGAACCATTTCGTGAACAACGGCCGCTTATACTGGATATGGCACAAAGATACCAATACCTACGAACTGCCCTTGATAGGCTGGAACGAAACTCTATTGGTATATATATTGGCCATGGCGGCACCGGACAAGCATAAAGTATCGACAGATATCTACAAGAATTGCTGGCAAGGCCGCAACTTTGCCACTCCCGGCAGAAAAACGTATGGTTACCTGATGCCATTGGGCACTGAATATGGCAACGCACTTTTCCTGTCCCAATATTCTTTCCTCGGACTGGACCCCAGAGCCATGGAAGACAAATATACCTACTACTGGACACAGAACGTAAGCCATACAATGGTCAACCGCCATTACTGCATATACGAGGCTCCGGAAGAATATAAATATTCGGAATCCGACTGGGGGCTGACTGCCTGCGGCGGTTGCGGTAAAAATCCCGAATACAAATCGCGCGAACCATTCAAAGATGACGGTATCATTGCACCTACGGCAGCAATCAGCGCTTTTCCATATACCCCGTTCTACTCTACACAAGTATTGATGAACCTGATAAGAAATTACCCGAAGCTGAACGGTACCTACGGGCTTAACATATCCTACTGCCCTTCCGACAAATCCGTAGGAACGGAATACCTGGCAATGGAGCACGCACCGATGGCTATCATGATGGAAAACTACCGCACGGGGCTTATCTGGAAACTGCTGATGAAAAACGAGTATGTGCAGAAAGGTCTCCAACTGGCAGAAATCAGGACGACTCCCGAATATACCCCGGGATTTTATCTGGCAACCGTCAACACCGCAACCCATGTATATGACATGATGCGTCACCCCGACCGTGAAAAGTATGAAATAGACTTCTATACCAAGGCTTCGGGCAACGGACTGCTCGTACTGACGAATATGAAAAACGAAGAGATTTACCGCACTAATATCGAACTGGCAGCAGGCACCAATATCATTTCTTTCTTCGACAACTCCATCCTAAGAGGGAAGAAATACACGCTCACAGTGACCGACGGTGCAAACCAGTCTTATTCTATTCCCGTAACTTTAAGATAAAAACAATGATGAAGAAATTATTGACTACTATACTGTGCTTGATTCTACTAACAGGAACTTCAATGATGAATGCTCGCCCCCCAATGCAAGCTTCAATGAATACCGAAGTTCCGTCCAAACTGGTCAAGAACGAAAACGGAAGCTGGCAACTGATAGTGAACGGCAAACCTTTCATCATGCTGGCAGGCGAACTGCACAACTCTTCGGCCTCAACGACCGAGTATCTGAACAGCCTATGGGCTCCCTTGAAAACACTGAACCTGAACACGGTTCTCGCCCCTATCGCCTGGGAACAGTTTGAACCGCAAGAAGGTATATATGATTATACATTGATAGATAATATGATAGATGGAGCCCGGAAGAACGGATTCAAACTGTCTGTCCTGTGGTTCGGCAGTTGGAAGAACGGAGAATCAAGCTATGCCCCCACTTGGGTGAAAGAGGATACCAAGCGTTTTTTCCGCGTGAAGAATGTGGAAGGAAAGGAAATCGAAACGCTTTCCCCTTTCTGCGAAAATACCATGAAAGCAGACGCCAAAGCATTCAGAATATTGGTGGAACACATCAAAAAAATGGATCAGGCAACGGGAACGGTCATCGCCCTGCAACCGGAAAACGAGGTGGGTATCTTTCAGGATATGGACTACACAAAAGCCTCACTTACGGCATATGGGCAGGAAGTTCCTCAGGCACTTATCCAATATATGAAGAAAAACCGCAAGAACCTGCGTAAGGAACTGCTTTCCGTATGGAAGGAGAATGGAGCCAAAACTTCCGGTACATGGAAAACGGTCTTCGGAGACAATGCCTGGAGCAAGAGTTTCTACACCACTTGGCAGTATGCCACTTACATTGATTTTGTCGCTGCCGGTGCGAAAGAGATTTATCCGCTGCCTACCTTCTGTAACTGCTGGCTGGTGCAAAAGCCTGATGACATGCCGGGAGTTTATCCCAACGGCGGGCCGGTATCCCGTGTAATGGACATCTGGAAAGCAGCCGCACCGCATATTAATGTGCTTGCTCCGGATATTTATCTGTCCGACTTCAAGAATATTGTGGCAGACTACCACCGTGCTGATAATCCGTTATTGATTCCCGAAGCTGTGATGAAACCGGCTAATGCTTTCTGGGCATTCGGCGAACATAGTGCACTTTGTTATTCACCTTTCGGTATCGAAGACGGTGCGGATAATTTCACCTTCGCGCAATCCTATAAAGTGCTGGATGAACTGATGCCGCTTATTACCGAACACCAAGGCAGCAACCGCATGATTGGCGTAATGAAAATGCCGGGTGAGTCGGAACGTACAGTGACGATGGGAGATTATCAACTATGTATCAAATACGATGCTGAAGATGCTTATGGATTGATTATCCGGACTGAAAAGAATGAGTTCGTCGTTGCCGGAATCAACTTCAAGGTTTATTTCACTTCTACCGACAAAAAGAAAACGGGCTATATCAAGCAAGTATGGGAAGGCGGTTACGATACGGACGGTGAGTGGAAAGCCACCCGTTTGCTCAACGGCGACGAGACTTACCACAACGCTGTACTGATTGCCAAAGGACGTCGTACGTTTACATCGGAAAAGAGTAACAACTACAATGCCGACCACAGCGACGAGATATTTGTTTACTCACCTACTTCCTATCAGGCAGTCTGGAGTCCGGGTATATATCGTGTGACAACCTATCTACGATAAAACCAGCTTATTCATATATGAATAAGTAAAATCAGATATAAAATAGGTCAGACCTATTCATATATGAATAAGTATAAAATCAACAACCAATAATTAAACAGTATGAAACACATATATTGTATATTTATCTCTCTTTGCATGACTCTATTCATTTGGAGTTGTAAAGATTCCGAAGAGATAGCCCCGGCATCTCTGACTATCAATAAGAATGAACTGTCATTCACCGGATATAGAAGCACTCTTGCCGTCAAAGTGGACGCCACCCGTCGCTGGAGTGCTGTTGCTTCCGAATACTGGATTACCATAAGCCCCGACAACTATCCCGGAATAAATGAGAGTTTCATAGCGAATGTAGCTGTCACTGTCTCCGACAATGCAACAGGTCAGCCCCGCGAAGGACATGTCACTTTTTTCCTGCAAGACGAAGAGGTAATCACCCTGACCGTCAAGCAAAGTATTCAGGATGAAGGAGAAAGACCGGATGAAGAGTTTCCTATCACATGGGCAAATCTACAATGGGCAGCTTCTTATCTTATCAAACCGGGAGAGTATTTCGAAGCCGGTTCCAAAGTATTTGCCGATGGCATCACCAATGCTGTGGATAGCGAGACGGGAGAGGATATCACCTGCGACATCGGCTATTCGCTCGCTGACACCGACCCGTCGGGTGAAGGTTGGACATGGATTTCATGCCCGTTCAATGCCGATTGGGGCAATGACTTCTATTACCAGGGACGTATCGAAAACCTTCCTGCCGGCACTTACTTTTATAATTTCCGTTTCCGCAATGGTTCGGGCCCTTACAAATATGCAGGAACAGACGGACTTTGGGATGGAGAAGTAAACATCAACGGAAAGTTTGAAGTGAAAGAAGAAGAGGAAGAACAAGAGGAATACGCAAGCATCGAAGATTACAGCCAACTATCCATCAGTTGGGCAATACTCGGTGACTGGACAGCCAAGAATCCTATCCTACAAGGAGAACAGTTTGAAACGGGCGCACAGGTATTCATCGAAGGATTAACCGACTTGGGAACAGGCACTGCCAACAAACATGTGACTTGTGAAATCGGTTACTCCACAACAAATTCTGACCCGTCGGGAGCCGGTTGGACATGGCATTCTTGCCATTGGAACGGACAATGGGGAAACAATCACTATTATCAAGGCAAAACTCCCGAAATCTCGACTCCAGGAACATATTATTATACTTTCCGTTTCAGAATAGACGAAGGAACTTATGCCTATGCAGGAACAGACGGGCTTTGGAATGGTACAAGCAGCACCTATAAAACTTTTCAGGTAACAATGTAATTGTGTATTAGCATATATGCCGGGTTGGTTCTTTATAGTCCGGCATATATCTTTTAGATGATGAATCCGGGATTCATTCTTTCAGAATTGAATACATCTTCATATCCATCACAACACCATTTTTTACCGCATTCTTCCTCAATGTCCCCTCTAACTCAAACCCGCATTTCTCAAGGATGCGGCAAGAAGAGGCATTATGTGCAAAAGGTTCGGCAAACAGTCGGATTATATCCGTATTTTGAAAGACATATTCGCATAATTGTTTCACAGCACTTGTACCGATACCTTGCCCCCAATAAGGCTCTGCAATGTAATATCCCACTTCGGCAGTTCTCGAATGTATGTTGCTCTGACGGAAGGCACCTATGCTCCCTATTGCCTTATCATCGACAGTTATTGCAAATGAGAACGTACTTTCCGAATCGGCGGCATTCATTGCCTGTATAAACTCCTTTGCATCATGCACTGTATATGGAAAGGGGATGCCATCCCGCAGGTTATCCAGTATATTCTTATTATTCAGTGTCTCTGCAATATCTTCTGCATCCTCTATCCGCCAACAACGTATTTTACATTCCATATTATGATTACATTTTATGATTATACCCTCTTTTTCCTGATACGTCCGTAAAACTACAAAATTAATCCGGAACCGGAAGAGGAGTTGATTTATTTTTCCGGAAGAAAAAGAAGAAAAGAAACGGCTTATTGCATCTTTGATTTTTCTCTTTATCTTTGTGGTACACTCCTTGCTAATATAATACTGATGAGATACAATTGGATTTTCTGGCTATACACTCTATTATCTTTTGCCTGTCTCTCGCCGGGCACAGCACAGACGCCTGTGCAAATCACCAACTATAATTATAAAAACTACAAAGGCGGGATTCAGAACTGGGGCATTACGGTTTCTCCCGAACAGGTTCTTTACAGCAGCAATAACAACGGACTACTGAGATATAACGGCAATGACTGGGCACTTCTCGAACCGGGCGAGCGAAGTACCGTACGTGCGGTCTGCTGTATCGGGAACCGGATTTACACAGCAGGCGACAACAACATCGGCTACTGGCAATATGATGCGAACGGAAAAATCAACTATACATCTCTTCTGTCTCTGGTAAATAAGCTTGGAATCAAAGGGGAGACTTTTTGGAGTATAGCCGAAACGGAAGGCAAAGTATATTTCCATTCTTTCGGCAATATTATCTGGTATGACGGCAAGGATATGGGTTATCTGGTGAAAAACGACTGTTGTGTTTCTCTCTATCCGGCAGGTGACAAACTGTTTACGCAGAAGTGCGGCGGTGCTCTCATGCAAATTCGCGACAATAAGCTGGAAAGCTTCTGCGAGGATACAATCTTCCTGAATGGAGAAACTAAATTCATGTTTCGGATTGCCGATGATGAATATATTATCGGGCAGACCAGCGGGAAGATATATACACTGAAAGGTAATACCGTAACCCCGCTACTCCAGTTGGAAAATGCCAATCATATCCCCGTCCGGATAGACTGCGGAAGTATTTGGAAAGACGAATTACTTGCTGTCGGAACCATAGGCGACGGCTTGTTTCTGATTAACCTGAAAAACGGGCAACAGACGCATTATCATTCTTCGCAACTGCAAGACCTCAATATTCATGGTTTGTGTTTCGCCGCCGAGAACTTCCTTTGGCTCTCGCTTGACAACGGAATATCATCGGTTATCCTCGAACCGGCAACTTATCTATGGAAAACAAATACTGACATAGGCACTTTCTTCGATGCGGCATCTTTCAACGGAAAGACTTATATCGCTTCCAACCAAGGTACTTATATATACGAAGAAGACGGCAAAAAGATACAGACTTCGATGTATCCCCTTCAGTTCTACAACCTGAAGAATGAGTTATTGTGCGGCACTACCACCCAGTTATTCAAGATGAAAGCCGGGCAGCCCCACTTCGAACCGTTCTGCAACATAAACGGTGTCAGGCAGTTCGAATATATAGCCGACCGCGGGGATGAATATATTTTCCTGCGTTCTTATTCCGGAATTGCACTGCTCGAATATAAGGATAACACTTGGAGATACCGTTCCTTACTTCTGGATACCGAAGATTACGCCAGCATCATGCCCGAAAATCTTCATACCGTATGGGCTATCCACCCGGAAAAGGGAATCTTCCGCCTGCGCATCGACAAAAACCTGAATCAGATAACAGATTTCGAAAACTTCTCCGAAATAGACGGATATGCCAACTACAACAGAATCAGCCTGTTCAAAGTGGAAGATAAAATCCTGTTTGCAACACCCAAAGGGATTTATATGTTCGACATCACCGGCAAGAGTTTCAGGAAACAAGAACAAATAAGCAGAGAAATACTGTATCTTAACAAGCTGCAATCCATAAAATCCGCCTATAAGAATGATATCTGGGTTGCCACGGATGAAGAATTGTTCCTGTATCATATATCCGACTTATCAGCCCGGTTGATAATGCACTGGCCTTTCGTCGATAACGAACTGATGCTTTACGACAAGCATTATAATCTGAAATCAATAAACGATTCGATTACATTCGTCTCTACCTGTGAAGGTACTGTCGTTATTAACAGCAAAATGGTAGGCCGTTGTGCAGCAGACCCGTATCCCCTGCGGATAGAGACATTCTGTTTCACCGATAACGGCAATGCCACTTCCTATGCAGATTTTCATCAGCAGGAAATCGAACTACCCAATACAGCAACCAATATTACTGTCCAAGTTACTACCGGCTTGGATACTCATGCCACTTCCATAGCTTATCGTCTTCCCGGCGTTGCCAATGACTGGAGTACGTGGCAGACTTCGGGTACTATTCATTTCACGAATCTGCCTTCCGGCAGCTACCGGCTCGAAATCAAAGACAGTAACCAAAATACTTTAATGGTTCCTATACTGGTTTCTCCCCCTCTCTACAAGCGGACATGGATGATTATATTCTATATTCTGATACTAATAACAATTACCGTAGGAATAGTGACATTTATCAATGAACGGAAACGCAGGATTCTTCTCCGGAAATACCGGAAAGAACAGAGAAAGCATACGGAAGAATTGCAGAAACAGGCCTACGAACAATTGCAGGAGAAAGTAAGGAACCAGGAAAGTGAGCTTAAAAACCGTATGCGTTTCCTTACCCAGAAACAGGAATTGCTGGATACGATTGCGGAAGAAGTTGAAACACAAAAGAAGGAATTGGGAGACCGTTATCCTAACAAACTCTATCAACGGCTCATGAAGATTATTCAGGAAGGAGCTACGGAAAAAGACAAGTTCCTGTCGTTTGAAAACTATTTCGTGGAAGTTCACTATGAATTTATGCTACGCGTGCAGAAGACACACCCTTCTCTCTCGGCTTCCGAACTGAAATTCTGCTGCCTGTTAAGGGCTAACTTATCTACAAAAGAGATTTCTGTCATTATGGGCATTGCGCTCCGTTCGGTTGAACTGAAGAAATACAGGCTTAAACAGAAGTTGAATCTGGACGCAAACAGCAGCCTGAGTTCTTACATACTGAGTATCTGATTCAAATAGGAATATCTGAAAACAATAAAGGATAAAAAACAAAGCAAATAGTAGATTCGGAGTATCATCTCCGTATTCTACTATTTGCTTCCCTAACCATTTTACAAGAAAAATAGAATGAATTATTCAGGAATGGTATGGTGCATCAATCATTAGAACTGATGCATCCTCAATTCCTTATCAACCAATATTCCGTCTTTTAAAGTCAATTCAAACTTCACTTTACGTTTCGCTTTCAATTTCAGAATAAACAGTTCTTCCGAACCATTCAATGATTCCTGTTTGCCCAAGTTAACAAACGTAGGATAGAGCGATTTCACGCCACTGGTATGCAAGCGGTCGTTAGTAAAGTTTTCCATGGCTTTCATATTCAGGGGTTCCACGCCTACGAACTCATAGTCATTCTGGTCGTAAGGCAAGGCGAAGCTGAGCGCATTTACTGCTTTCAAGTCATTGCCCTTTACATGGATTTCAACGATTTCATCCTTCTGATACAGACGTTTCGGGGTGCTGATTGACAAAGAACCCGATACTTTGAGCGTATCCTTTCTGCCGACACCGCCTTCAAGCTGGGTGGCCACTACGGATATATCATAAGCGTCTATCAGGTCATTCATGTTTATATCACCTTTGCTGATATATCCCTCATAGTCCGAATCTCCACGGCGCAAACCGGTATAGTTCATATAGGAAGTCAGGTCGTTGCGGTCAATCTTACCGTCGTTGTTGATGTCTCCCTGCAGGTAGCTGGCTGTTCCCGGAACTTTAAACACATAGAGCTCACGACCGGAAGCATAGTTGCCTACACCTGCCGTTATGTTGAGTTTGATATAGCGTGCCGCAGGACGGTTGGCAAATTCAAACACTTTCACTTCACCATTCCGTTTCCAGTCGAATGCTCCGGCTTCCGTCCAGTGTTCCTTGTCCATGCTGTAAGATACGGAACCTTTCAGTATCGTACCGTTTCCGGCATCGGTGCGTGGCAGGTAGTGGAACTTGTCAAGCTGGTTAACGGTCTTAAGGTCGATGGTCAAATCCAATGGGATAGCGTTAGCACGGTATTTTGTATGCCAGTTGTCACCAGACTCGGCAAAGTCGAACAAACGGTTGACACCGAATCCTCCCTGTGAAGGAGCGGTAGATTCACCTTCAATATCATGGATGGCAAATTCCAGCGGGTTCGCTTTCGTAGTTACCTGGATTTCAGACCAGTCGGAAGCACCGTCCTTGTTGACTGCACGCACTTTGAAAGAATAAGGAGTCTCGGCTTCCAGACTTTCGAACAGAAGATAAGTGTTACGGATAGTCGTGTAGAGCATTCCGCCAAACTCGATTTCATAGAAGTCGGCATTGGATACCTTGTCCCAGGTTGGTTTCAAGGTGTATGCTTCCCGGTTTTCTTCGGTTACCTGCGCATTCTGCGGAGCTGTCAGAGTACCGGTGCTTACACGATAACGGTCGGCGGGCTCAAAACGGAAGCCTTCCACGTTTACCGTGGTCTGATGGGCGGTGATGTCAGTATCAGCCAGCCTTACACGTACTTGCGGATTCTTCGTGATGGTCACTTTCTCGAATTCGCTGCCTTTTGTGGCAAACTTATTCAAGTTCGGAGTTTCTTCGTACCAGAAGACGTTTTCACCTTTCAGGAAGTCATCGGCTGTGTTCACTTCTGTCAGTTTCACGGTTTTGCCGTTTATCTTGGCTGACAGTTTCTTCGGCTTTTCGGTGACGTTGATGCGCAATTCCGTCTTTTTATCTTTCACGAAGCCGTCGAAGTTGCCGGCTGCCGGATGAATGGTAATCGTCAGTGTATTCTTTTTGGCATTCACGTCGGATTCAATCAGGGTAGATACGGATTTCTCCTGTCGGTAAGCTTCCGTCACGCCGTCATCGTCATACTCAACGGTAGCGGTATGGCGGTTCGGGTAAAGCTCATAGATGCGCAGGGACGGGTCTATCTCGCTGACATTGTTGTGGGGGTGGGTCATCGGGATGATAGAGCCGTTTTTCACGAATACGGGCAATTTCCAGATAGGAGTGTCGAAGTTGTTGAGGATGCGGTTTCCCTCATACTTCTCACCGGTAAAGTAGTCAATCCAGGTTCCTTCGGGCAGGTAGATGCCGTCACGGATGTCATTGCCTTTCTCGTCGGCTTTGGTATTCTGATAGATGGGAGCCACGAGGAAGTCCGTACCGTACATGAACTGGTACTGCGTGGCAGGACCGTAAGTGTACGCATTGGGGTAGTCAAGGAACATGGCGCGGATTAGCGGCATTCCGTCCACCGCTTCCTTGGCAAAGCTATATGTGTAGGGGATTAATTCGGATTTCAGCTTCAGGTACATTCGGTTGATGGATGTAGCCGGTTCGCCTAAAGCATGGGGGTACTTCTCATTGGCGCCCCAGCCATCCATATTCAACTGCATGGGGGAAAATGTCTTCCATTGGAAATCACGAATATTGACTGTTTCATTTTTGCCGCCGAATATTCCGTCCATATCGGAACAGATATTGGGCTGTCCGGAAAGACCGGAACCGATATAAGTAGGTATGTGGAAACGGATATATTCCCATACGCCGCCTGTCTGGTCGCCCGACCAGATTCCGGCATAACGTTGCGTGCCTGCCCAGCCGTCGAGCGAGATGATGAAAGGACGGGCGTCATTGCCGTAATAAGGCATAATGCGTCCTACATCAGCCACACCGTTCAGTCCGAAGGAGTATCCGGCTCCTACCCAGGCTACGTCGGTTTTCAGCACACGTACGCCTGCGTCGCGCACTTCCTTCACGATGTCGCGTTGTAATAAAGCACTTACACCTTCTTTCGGATGCAGGTCGGACTGTGTCCAAAGTCCGATTTCCACTCCGTTCTTACGGGCATAATCACCCAGGCTTTTCAGGTTGGCGATGTTGCCGTCCAGCGTTTCCGTCTGTCCGTAGCCGGCACCATAGCCATCGTTGGGCAGCAGCCAGCCGAGGGGCATGTCATGGTTCTTGTAGCGGTCGATAACGGCGCGTGCCGAGAATTGGTAGTTGTTTTTTTCACCGTTCAGGGATTCTTTGATACCGCCATTGTCTTTCTGGCTTTCTTTATAACGTTTTCCGTCTTCGAAGAGGATTCCTTTCTCATCCTCTTTCCAATAGTCGCGGTTGTAGGCGTTGAGGTGCCCTTCGTAGAAACCGAATTTGGGCAATAGGACGGGATTACCCGTCAGTTGATAAAAATCGTTCAACAGGGCAACGGCTCCGTCGTTGACCATGTAAAATAAATCAAGGTAAGAAGAATTATGGGATAGTTTCACTACGTTTTTTTCTGTTGCGCCAAAGTCATATTGGCCTTTCTTGAAGGTGTACCACATCATTCCATAGCCTTTTGTTGACCAGTAGAAAGGGGTGGGGGAAGCGACTCCGCCATCTGTCCAGCTATTCTGGTTTTCGATGGCAATCACTTTGCCCTTGTGGGAGAAGCGTCCGTTCTGTACACCGCCGCCGTAGAAATATTCGTCCGGCTGTTCTTTCAGGGTGACGGTCACTTCTTTCGGACTGAATACCACCGGGGCAGTCTGTTCGATGACACATACGTTTGTTTCGAGGTTAAAGACTTTCATCAGGGATGTCTGTTTGTCGAGTTCAACCCGTACCTTTCCGGTAGTCAGGATGATACGGCCGTCCTTTTCGTTCAGTGTAAGAGCGGACACCTTGCGGCGTGGCTGGTCGACAAGTATTTGTGCTTCAGGTTTCGCTTCGGGGTCACGAATGATACCTCCTGAGTTATCCTGAAAGATACGGAAGATGTTCTCTCCGTAGAAGTCGATAGTCATCCGCTGATTATTTGTAAACAGCACATCGACTGTAGTCGGATTTACCCTTTCCGCCCGAAGGATTCCTGAAGTTTCGGATGCTTGTATGGAAAGAAATGAAATGGGATGTAATAACAATACTAGTAATGCGATGAACTTGAGATACCGCGAAGAAAGAGAATGACTGTTTTTCATGCTTTATTTATTTAGAATTAGACATAAGATGCTTGTCGTAATACAATGATAAATACACGTAAATCACCTGTTACCCTAATTTTATAACCGTTTTTTAACTATTCTTTGTTCTTATTGCTTTTTTTCACTATTCAAGGGTAATAATGGGGAAACAATAGGAGAATACAAGAACAGCAACATTAATTCCACCAGAATGGAATTTTAATGCTGCTGTTCATCATTTGTCGCATCAAGAAGTTAGTAACGAGTCACTTTATTTGTAGTCGATTTCAGATATTCGAAACGATTAATCATTTCACCCAGTTTCTTCGGATATTTATCTGCCAAATTTTCTTGTTGCCCGATATCCTTCTTCAAGTTATAGAGCTTATATCCATACCCCAAACCGATAAACTCACCATCTTCCTTGCTATACGGATTATAATAAGGCGGAATCAATGCCCAATCGCCCTGACGGTATGCATAATTGAACATACCTTCGATAACGAGTTCCTCGCGTCCTTTCTTGCTCTTTCCCAAGAAAGCATCCAATGTATTCTCGCTATCCAGTTTATCCGAATAAGTTTGTCCCAACAAAGAAGCAAAAGAAGCAAGCAAATCCATCTGGCATACAAAGACATCGGATACCTGCGGTTTCACTGCTGCCGGCCAACGAAGCATGAAAGGAATGCGTGTACCGCCATCAAACATACTTGTTTTTCCGCCGCGAAGCGGACCTGCTATCTTATGGTCGCCTACCAACTCTACTGCATCATCCTTATATCCGTCATCCAGCACCGGACCGTTGTCACTAGTCAATATTACGATTGTATTTTCTGCCAATCCCAGTTTGTCCAGTTCATTGAGGAATTCGGTCACGCACCAGTCAGCTTCAAGGATTACGTCTCCACGAGGTCCCATACCCGATTTACCGACAAAACGTTCATTCGGAACACGGGGCACGTGTGGCTGGTGTAGTCCGTAATAGAGAAAGAAAGGAGCATTTTTATGGTCGTTGACAAACTGCTTGGCTTTATCCAGGAATAATTCCGCCATTTCTTCGTCTTTCCATTGTGCCGCCTTACCGCCTTTTTGGAATCCGATACGGGGAACACCATTTACTATCGAACCGGCATGCCCTACACTCGGATGCATCCGAAGCAATTCAGGGTTATTCTTTCCGGTGGGTTCACCGGGGAAGTTCTTACGGTAATCCACATAAAGCGGATCATTAGGATCCAATCCTACTACACGTCCGTTTTCGAGGAAAACACAGGGAACGCGGTCGTTGGTAGCTGCTTGGATAAACGAATAATCATATCCGATTTCGGCTGCTCCGGGATGAACATCTTTATTCCAGTCCACATTGCCGTCTCCCAGTCCGATATGCCATTTCCCTACTGAACCGGTAGCATAGCCTGCCTGCTGCATCAGTTTAGGCAAGGTTATCTTTTTCGTATCGATAATCAGTGCCGCATTGCCCGGAAGGATTTTTGCTTCCGTATTCGTCCACGGATATAGTCCGGTCATAACGGAATAGCGGCTGGGGGTGGAAGTGGCTGCCGTACAGAATCCCTGTGTAAAGCGGATTCCCTCATTCGCTATACGGTCCATACCCGGTGTAGAGATGCGGTGAGCACCGTAGCAACTCAAGTCACCATATCCGAGGTCATCGGCTACAATCATAATAATGTTCGGTTGCTGCTTGTCAACCGGATTTTTCTCCGGTTGCGCCTGTCCGGCCAACAGGGTGGTAGGTATCGAAGAAATACCTGCTAATGTATAAAATACATAATCTAAGTTTCTCATGTCTTATTTAATTAGAATTTAATCATTTATTATAAATACACATCAAATCCCGATATCCCTATACGAAAGACATTTTTTATTCATATTTTATGAATCTAAAATGACACTTGCGTTTTGGTTCCGTTCGCTGCAACGGCATTCACCTTAAAGCCTTCGGGCAATGTAGTGCTCACGGTAAATGAAGATTGCGGTGATACAAATATTACTTTTCCTGTATGATCGCTAACCTCGTAAACAGCTACATTCCGCCAACCTGACATCGACAGTTTGAAACCGGAGCGGGTAGCTGTTCCGGCAACTACGGCTGCATTATTTACATAGGCCTCTAAGTTGCTATCGCAGATATATTCTAATTTATGCTGCGGAGCGGAATATCCCAAATTGCGGATTTTAGTTTTAAGAGCACTTACCTGTGCTTCCGTCACTATCACTTTTCCATCGCCATAAGAGTCGTTGAATTCATACGAACCGGCTTTCAGGAATCCCCATTTTACAAAGAAATCCGTCAAATCCAGTCCTGCCGCCTTACTGCAATTATAAGCGAATTCTATCTGACGTTCACCATCAGTAGGCAAGTCTTGATTGACACGTATATATTCATATACATCCTTATAAAAATCCGGTTTTCCTAACACATATTCCATATATAACTCCAACTGCCAGAAAGGTACTAATTTATCGAATACGTCTCCCAGTTTTGCATGGAAAATATCATTATTACCAAATGCCAAAGTCATGGCATGCTCGTAGTAATTACTGTAAGCACTATTTGGCGTTGTAGTCAGCAGACGGGAATTAATTCCATATAACTTCTGAATGTACATTGAACAAATATTGTTTGTTACTTCAGTCATTCCGAACCATTTCAGTCCCGGACGAGTCTGATTGCTATGTCCTACTTCATGGGCGGGGCCCCAGTTGTTAGTCTTCATTTGGTCTACACTGCACAAATTGTCCATCGTCGAAAGATGATAGGCCGTATGGTAAGAAGTGGAATACATATAATCTCCCTGTCCGTACATGACATTAAAATACATACGGTTTCTGAACATACGGTTATCGGTATCCGTACCGGTGCCGCCGTTATTGTTGTATTTTCTCAAGCCCAGGAATATTTGTTCCTTATATACAATATCATCAAAAAGGTCAATCAAATCTTTTCCATTGGATGTACTTTTCAGTTTGCTGACAGGAAAAGTGAGATGGGCGTATTTCCCTACGACATCAAAATAGCCGTCGACAGCTCCGTTCAGTAAGGTGCCCCACTGTTCACGGGTATGCTTTGCCACATCGAAGTATCCGTTGACACTCCCTGACGCGAAGTGTATCTTTATCTCGTCATAATCTGCCGGATTACCATTCACATGATACATCACATAAATCAACCCTTTCTTCTCCGAAACAATTTTGTTTATGCCCGTGCGCAAGCTATAAGAAACGCTGCTGTTAAAACCGTCGGCATTAGGGGCATCCATGTCCTGTATTCTTAGGCTCAAATGTTGCCCGTGCGTTTCGCCTACCATTACAATCAGTGTTTCGCCCGCTTTCACAAAGATACCCGTAGGATTATCCAACAAGCTATAAGCGCTTGTCTTATTGATGGCAGCCTGTATATCCGGATGCTGATAAGGTTTGAAATCCGCAATACGGAAGTCAGCCGGATATTTATCTTTCAGCATATAATAAGCTATATTCTTGAAGAACGGATAAGCACAAGACTTAATCGTTTCTTCTGTAATATCAGAGCGCAATTTGGAACAAGTTACATCTGTGAAAAGGGTCAATGGATCGAACCCTTCGGGATTCCTGGCAAAGAATTTCATTTCGGCGCAGGAAGCATGCCCGTTCACACCGGATTTAATAATCAGGCGGACTGCTTTCGGCTTCTGTATTGTGTTACTAAAGGAGAAAGACACTACCGCACCTTTTGAGCCGAAATCAAAATCGGTTTCATTTGTCACACTTTCAAAAGCCGGATGTTCTTCGGTCGATACCTGAATTTCCACCTCACCGAAATTTCCGTTCGAACCGCTTGTGCGCGGGTAATAGGTAAGGTAATCGAGTGCTTCCGTATTTTCCTTGAAATAGTAAGTCAACGTCACCGGATAATGGCTTGTCACTCCTTCTGCAAAAGGATAATTGGAATGATAGATAGTACCCATATCACTATCAAAAGATTTTTCAATCCCTTCACCGCCATGTGCCGTAGATGCTTCCCCTCTGACTACTTCCAACTGAACATCATCCGCAATTCCCTCAGTATCACCGGATGTATATCCGTCCAATCCATTCTGAGTGACTGTGACTTCTGCCGAAACATCAGACTTTTTATCCTTTATCACTATCTTTTCTGTCCGCGCGCTACTTCCGTCATAAGCACCCACCGTAAATTGATAAGGTATTTCAATCGTTCCAGCACGTGTGTCTGCTCCTTTCTTTATCCAGGAAGGGTAAGTGACATCCAGTTCCGCTTCCGTCAGGTTGGTAGTAACAGCAAAAGCGACTGTTCCACCTACCGGAGTTAAAGTAAAAGAAGAAGGAGATACCAGAATATCAGTATCAGTACCTAACTGACGTACGAGGATTTTCTTATCCAACTTTCCATTATTGATAATCACCGAAGTGCTACGGACAGTCTTATTTGGATTACTCGACACGCTTATCTTCACTCCTGCACTGGAATTAACAGGTTCAGCCTTACACCACTGTTCTCCTTCCGCATCTACAGAAGCTGTCCAGTCTGCCGGAAGTGATTTTACATCAATAACAACAGAACCTGCTTCTTTATGAAAGTCTGCATTTCCCGAACTTAGTTCCAACACAGGGATTACATCATCGTCATCCTTGCAGGACGACAAAGAAAACAGAAACAGGGATATGAATACATACAAAAAATAATTCTTCATACTCTTTTCATTTTAAAAAGGGCTGACTAAAAAGATTTTGTGCATCACTGCACCATCCATTCGCCAGCCCTCAAGATTAGTTATTTGTTAGATTTAAGAGAGAGCAATTATTTGCCATACAATTCAAACTCCGAGAGCGCCCATGTATTAAATTTATTCGGATTAGTAGAACTATAAACTTCAAAACGAACATAAGTATATGAATCACCCAGTTGCATCGTTGGACAAGTATCATAATAAGTAGTAGCCGATACTGGAAGACCGTCTGCTTCTGCTGTAAATACTTTTATTTCTTTCCAATTTGCACCATCATTACTAACATAGATGATAAATTTAGTAGGATGCTGATTTGTATTTCTGGTTGCGTATCTTACTCTCAACTTGGAAATGGCACTATTGAGATGTATATCTACCTGATGCGGGAAGGCTGGCGCACCTCCTCCGTAAGTAACTTGTGCCTGAGTAGACAAGTCAACATCCAACCAATCGGCAAAACCGTTACCGTCAGCAAAATCTGTTCCTATCAAAGTCATCATATCCGGTGTAAGCCTAATCTTCGGTGCTGAGTTCTGCAATCCGATAATAACTGTATTTTCACTGGAGAAAGCATATTTCGTAGAAGTTATTTCTAATGGAAGAGCAAAGTTACCTTCCAGATTAGTAATATCAATTTTTACAGTCAGATTTGCCGTAGTATTACCTTTCGTAAAGGTCAGCTTATCGATAGTATAGTTGTTTCCCTTGTCTGGTATTAATGAATACTCAATGGAAGACGTAGTATTATATTCATCCAATAGTTCCTTTTTAACTCTCACATCACAAGTTATATCTTCTGTGAGAGCAGTATTCAATGTTACAGGAAGCTCATATGTATATTCAGTCACACCTTCAGCAATCGTAAACGGAAGTTTGAATCCTGATTCAGAAAGAGAGAAGGTAGGTTGATAGATGGTAGGCTTCACAATTATATACTTATTTTTTTCATTAATGGTAGAAGTGCCGTCCGTAAGCTCCAACATCAACACATAAGTGAAATCGCCTGTATTTAATGCAGAAATCTTCCCGGGATGAAAGGTTACCGTTTTAATCTTATACAGTTCTTTCTCTCCAAAAGAGACAGTCATGTCGGAAGGCAAGTCATAACAATCAGCAGGCAAAGGTTTGAAAGTGGTTTTGTTCTCGTTATTGTAATATTCAATATCGAACTCATTCAATACTTTCAATGTAGCCGAAGCTGTCATATTCAAGTCGTTTCCACCTTTATCAATCGTTATATTATAAGTGACAGGTTCACCAGTGTTGTAAAAAGTGATATCCTGTTCATTGCTATTCAGAATGCAAAGGAATGATTTATAATCATCCAGATAATCTTCTTTTCCATCGCTAAGGCAAGCCCCCATAGTCAGTAATAAACAGCCTAAAAGCGAAAGGATATATATTTTTGTCTTCATATAAATTAAAATCTGATTAGATATGTTTTATGCTATAGTTTTATCTCCATTTGTAGTTCTGCGTCAGCAGTTTATTACGGTCCAGTTCTCTCTGGCTGAAAGGATACAAAAAGTGATTAGCTCTGAACACACGGTTCTGAACTACCGTCCTACGCCAGAAAGCATCCGGAGTATCATCTGCATTCACTGCCTGCGCCTCTACGTTCATGCCATAAATAGGACCATTATCAGTAGTAGTGGCAATCATCCATGTACGGGTATCAAAGAAACGGTGATTTTCAAAAGCAAGTTCAATTCTGCGTTCCTGGCGACAATACTCTATCAACTGGCCAATAGTAGCACCCGGATAAACATCCGTTATCGGACTCATGCCCGAACGGTCACGCAAATCTGCCCAATATTCCATCGCCTTGGCATGAAACTGGTTATCTCCGGTTCTCTTTTCCCATTCCAAAGCAGCTTCGATGAAGTTCAGATAGATTTCTCCCAAACGGAATGTAGGAAATACCATATTCCCCGGTTGGTTATTCACAAAACTGGCAGTATGGTCACAGAAGCGGTTAAGCAAATATCCACCTCTTGAATGGTCGTGAGAAGTATTCGAATTGCCGTCTTTTGCCAAATTGCATAATACATAATCATCTTTACCCGGACCACATCTCCAGTAACTGTCGCTCCAATATACAGCTATATAGAAACGGGGCTCACGATTGACAAACATGTTACGGGTTGTTCTCTTATAATACTTATTCTGATAAGTATCTCCTCTGCTCAGGTATTTCAAGAAAGGATTTTCAAAATTAGTTGTCCCACTTTCCGTATAACCGGAGTTTCTGTCAATTTCCGGAGTTCCATCAGCTTCGTATCCTGTAATCGGATATATGCCATTATCCATTGCATAAGCGTCCACTTGTTGCTGCGAAGGTCCCAAAGCACCATAAGCAGCCCCATTGCCGCCTTTCTTTGTCTTCACTCCGGTCGGAGTTGTTCTTCTGGCTACAATTTCCCGACTTGCATATCCTGTAGACCAGATAAGTTCTTTGTTCCAGTCTGTCTGAGTAATGCCAAGATAATTTGCATACGGGTCATCGGGAGTTGCAGCATCTCTATGCAATTCATATACTCCTAAATCTATGACAGCCTTAGCAGCCAAAACAGCTTCTTTCCATTTGTCATTGTTATAATCCTGAGGGAACAAATATTGTTCGGAAAGTTCCGGGAAATCAGGTGTCACAGGATTCTTTACTGTATTATACAATGTATTCCCATTATATAAATCGCGTGCGGAATAAAGTCTCAATCGTGAAATGACAGCCAAGGCAGCCCCTTCGGTAGGCAATCCATATTCAGCATCTACCGTCCAAGTTGTTTTTCCGTGTTCCTTAAAGTATGTACCACATTTCCCCATTTCATCCGTAACATATTCTACACATTGTTCCCAAGTATTGCGCGGACGGTAAAGGGATTCCGTAGTGGCATCATATGGTAGGATTTCGTCTCCCAACAAAAAAACGGGTCCATAATTGCGCATCATCAAAAAGTAATAATAAGCTCGTGCCCAGCGCGTGTACCAATACCATTCGTCTTTTTCTTCTTGCGTGACGGTAGGATCCGTACAGCTATAAACATTCTGCATAAAGATATTACATTCGCGAATACCATTATACAAATTAAAATTTGCGCCGGGTACGTTCGATGCATTCCAGGCTCCCGTATTCATTGATTCGGCACCGGCATTCGAAGCATTTATAAGCTCATCCGTAGCTGTACTTTGGGGAGTAGAGACATAACTTGTCAAGTCATTCGGAAGAAAGCTCATCGCATTCAGGAAATATCCGCGTGTATAGGCTCTCTTCTCCCAAAGTTGTCCAAAAGTAATATCTTCGGTTTCCTGTTTATCAAGGAAATCTTCACATGAAGTTAATAAGGGAATGATTCCACAAAGTAACAGTATATATTTAGTTATTGATAATCTCATATTGATTCTATATTATTGATTAAAAATTAGCATTTAAACCGATAGTCACAGTCATATTATTCGGATATTTCGCTCCATTGGTAGTATCCAACAATTCCGGATCCCACAGTTTGAATTTGCTGAATGTCAACAGGTTGGTTCCCGCTACATAGAAACGGAAAGATTTGATGAAAGTCTTATTCAACCAGGTTTTCGGTAATGTATATCCTATTTCCGCATTTTTCAGGCGAAGAAAACTACGGTCGCGTAACCATATAGTAGATGACTGGTTATTGTTGGAACTGCCGGCTTCTGCACCGTAACTCAAACGGGGATATTTAGCAGCAGCATTCTCAGCGTCTGTATTGGTGGTCTTCCATGAATATTTATAAAGGTCTTCATAAATAGCCGAACGGTCCATATTGTCACTACTGAAAGGACGCAGAGGAGTACCGCTCAGATAGGTAGAAGTGCGTGCTACCCCCTGGAAAAATACACTGGCATCAAAGTTCTTCCATTTGGCTGTGAGTCCAAATCCATATGTGATTTCAGGAAGGTCGGTATAACCGATAGAGATTTGATCATATGTATCAATTTTACCATCACCATTCACATCCTTATATTTGGTGTCGCCCACTCTGTATTCACCGAACATCTGTGTCGGGCTGTTATCTATCTCTTCCTGACTTTCAAAGAACCCCAAAGCAATAAGTCCTTTACGCTGTGTCGCACCTTTACGCCCGAATGGCTTACCAATAGAGTTCTGATATTTGTATTCCCAATCCGGTTCGTCATTGTCCAGCATCTGATTGCGGGAGAAAGTAAAATTGCCGCGACCTGTCAGCAACACTTTGCCCACTTGTTGCTGATACTCAATCGTACCGTCTATACCAGACACTTTTGCTTTGCCGACATTTACATAAGGAGTTGTCGTAAGACCGACAATAGCTGGCAGTCCTGCACGTGCCAGGAAAATTCCATTACGTTCTTCGTAGAAATAATCTGCCTGTATTTTTAGTTTATCAAACAGACGGAGTTCAATACCCGCATTTACTTTTGTCGCTTCCTCCCAAGATACATTCGTATTTTCAATTTCTCCTACACGATAGCCTGTACCTGTCTGATTGCCTGTCTTTCCATATTTCCATCCGTTTAGTGTATTGATAGTCGGCTCATAAGCCCATCTTCTGTATGCTCCGATATCATCGTTACCTACTTTTCCATAAGATGCTTTCAACTTCAAGTCGTTTACTACCTTTGTCAATGGTTCAAACCACTTTTCACTGGACACCATCCAACCTAATGCATAGGCAGGGAAGAATCCGAAACGATGACCACGGGCAAAATTCTCCGAACCTGTATATCCCATGTTGAACTCCGCAAAATACTTATCTTTATAAGCATAAGTCAAACGTCCTGCCAATCCCTGGCTTTTATATGGTAATGATTTCTTTTGGTTTTCTGCTGTCAGTAGCTTATATATTTTATGATTGTAGAGGAGCAGGACACCTACACGATGTTTTTGGGCAAACAGGTGTGTATAATTGAGTGAGCCTTCCATATAAGTGGTTATTTTAGATTCAGTCACCGGCGGGGCATATGACAGATTATTGGAACCCTCATAAATCGTTTTATAGTTCAATGAACCGTCATCATTCCGGCCTGTCGCATGAAACTGGGGCGGAGTTTTCGAACGAACCTGTAATGTATTATTAGAAGCATCCCAAGAGAACTTGATATTTGCAGTCAATCCCGGAGTAATCATATCCAATTTCTGGGTGACACCAATCAATGACTGAGCAGAGTTCCAACTTTGCTCACGATAGCCGGAATGTACCAACAGGTTCCATGGGTTAAATCCACTGGCCGAACTCGGTGCCGAAATAGTTCCGTCCGAATATTGGACGGGATAGGCATTCGGGGAAGTATTGAAAGCATACTCCCAAATATCTTTTGTCGTAGCTCCCGGTCCCCATGAACTTTCATAGATATTAGCCAGGTTTACATTGAATGTTGTAGTCGGCGTAACCGAGAAATCCATATTGGCGCGGAAGTTGAACTTCGTATAATGGATGGAAGAGTTATAATCATAAACATTACCCGCATTTCTGAAAATAGAACCTTCATTATAAAAACCACCGGATACATAGTATTTACAGATATCACCACCACCTGAAAGATTCAGTGTAATACGCTCACTGGAAGCCAAGTTCCTGTACATTTGGTCCAGCCAGTTTACGTTCGGATAAAGGTCTGTGTCGGAACCGTCTCTATATTTTTGGATTTGCTCCGCCGAATAACCGCCGTCACCGTTACCGGTCAACCCTTTCGCTTCATTATACATTTCAGCCCACTGTACGGAATTAGCCATTTCGGGCATACGTGTAGGACTTTTGAATCCCATTTCTGCACGTACATTGATACGAGGTTTGCCTTCTGTACCTTTCTTTGTGGTAATCAAGATAACACCATTGGCTCCACGTACACCATACACGGCTGATGCGGAAGCATCTTTCAAGATAGAGAAAGTAGCAATATCGTCCACATCAACCAAGTCGAGTTCACGTTCGATACCGTCTACCAAAACCAATGGAGTAGAGTTACCCTTGAAAGAGGCTATACCACGAATATAAAAATCGGAAGCACTATTCTTGCCCGGCTCACCGGATGCCTGCATAGAGACAACACCTGCCAATTGTCCTGCCAGTACGTTTGATATATTGGAACCAGGAATGTTCAATTCGCCTACATCCAGTGAAGAAATAGCGCCTACAACGCTCTCTTTCTTCTGGTGTCCGTAGCCTACTACTACAACTTCATCCAGCTTCTTCGTATCCGCACTTAACGTTACATTAATAACGCTTTGGTCGCCAATGACTATCTCCTGTTTCTTCATACCGATATATGAAAATTCAAGTACGCCACCAATTCCTTCAACGGTAATCGTATATTTACCATCCAAATTAGTAACAGCTCCGGACGAACTATTTTTCAACCATACACTAGCCCCGATAATTGGTTCTTTCAAATCTCCATCAATAACAGTACCGGTAATGACACGTTTCTTCTGTTGTTGCTGTTGTTCTACTTTCTCCGTTTTGTTTACTTTGAAAATAACTTCATTTCCTTTGATGATGTAATTCACTCCACTGTCTGTAAACAGTTTCTTCAAAACTTCTTCAATGGTTCCGCTACAATTGATGTTTTTCTTTGTGTTATCCCTCAAGTCGCTGTCTTTATAGAAAAAAGTATATTCACTGTTTTTCTCGATAAACTGAATAGCTTCCTTTAAGGAGAATTGTCCCTTTACCGAAATATGTCCTTGTGCTGCTAGGACTGAAATCGGATACAAGAGCATAAATACCGCGATAAATCTAAGATACCGCCAATAAGAAAAATGTTTTTCTTTCATGCTTTAATTATTAATATTAGACATAGGATTAATTATTATGTTATTTTTAGTTGCTTATGACTATTTTGTCACCGTCCGTTTTTTTATGAAGATTCATAATGAAACAAATTTTATCGACTACGTCAGCCAAAGATTCATCTTGCCGAATCGTACCACTAAAAGGAGAATTTTCTCCTTTTCCTTCGAAAACGATATGGGTATTATATATCTGATTAACGATATGCAGCAATTGTTTTAAAGGCATGGCATTAAACTTGAACTTTCCGTGTTGCCATTCTATATTCTCGATATTCCGTGTTTGTATCTTACTATCAAAGGGATCATATACTATCTGCTGCAAAGGTTTCATTATAACTTCTTCTCCGGTACGTTCCGCATTAAACGCAATACATCCGTGAAACAGTGTTATTTCGTTTTTGCCATTCTCTATTTTTTCCACCAGGAACTTTGTTCCCCTTACTTCTATAAAGGCTTTTTCTATACATACCTGAAACTTACTTCCCGGATATTTTTGCACCTCAAATAAAGAGCTGCCTTTCAACCATACTTTTCTGTCTTTCGTAAAATTCTTCGCATAACGGATGGAACTTTCAGGATGCATCCATACTTTCGAACTGTCCGGCAATACATACAACATATCACTCTCCGCCAATATTTCTACAAACTCTTGCTTTTCCAGTGTGGAAACTCCCGTATAGAAAAAATATCCTCCAATGATTAATGCTATAGTGATGCAAGCGGCAATCAACGGCTGCTGGATTTGAAACAAGTACCTCTTTCTAGCACTCATCTTATACTCTTTCTGAATCTTAATCCATATCCGTTCTCCAATCTCCGGATCTACTCTTTCAGCATTTTCCTTCCATTGTTCCTGCATACTTTGTTCTACAATATCAATCTCAGATAATGCTCCAACTTCGTGTCTTTTGAGTTTGTCTTGAAATAGATTCTTTATTAATCTATGATTTTTATTTATTGTTTTCATTCTATATATTTTGATCGTTTGTTATAAATACACATCTCGATTTCCTACACCCTAGTGAAAATCTTATCTTTTTTTCAAAATCTTTCTCCTTGCTGCTTTTTTCGACTTTTTATTTCATTAATAAAACTATTTATCTACTTTTGTATGATAGAAGTTAAAATGACACACAAAGAATTAATTCTAAAATTCAAAGAAGGGGATGAAGAAGCATTTTCATCCATATATAAACTCTATTGGGAGAAAGTATATAACTTTTCCCGTTTGTATCTTGTGTCGTCTGAAGATGTTGCTGAAATAGTACAAGAAGTATTCATTAAATTGTGGGAAACCCGGCATTTAGTTGATGAGAAACAACCTTTTGAAGGTTTTCTGTTTATCATTACGCGTAATCAGATTTTCAATTATTCACGTAAACAGTTGAATTATTCTTTTTTGAAGATGACAGTATTGCAATCTATGGAGCAATCTTATGAAGACGAAGACCAACTGGAAATTTCCGATTTAAAAAAACATCTTTCCGTACTGATTTCTCAATTACCGGAGCGCCAGCAGCAAATATTTCGCATGAGCCGCGAACAACATTTGACGTATAAACAAATTGCCGAACAATTATCAATCAGTGAAAAGACAGTAGAATATCATATGACAGCAGCATTAAAATATTTACGAAAGAATTTATATCTGCTGTCACTATTCCTTAATTAATTTCCCATTGTTACGTACTAATATTATTTACTTCATTATAACACTGTTTAGCTCATTTCGATGCAGAAATGAACTAATCTGTATTAAGATGAGTCTAATTGCTACTATAAAGTTTAAAAGTATCGTGTAGTTACGGGCAGATATCCCTTTAAGGAAAAGCCGGTGGCATTACATTAATGTCAGTATCCGCATAGGGAAACTGGAGTATCTATACTCAGAAACTCCAATTTCCCTACGCGGATACTCTCGTTTCCATACGCGGATACTGCAATTTCCAGCCTGGGAACGGGAGTTTCGATGTAGGGAACCATTGTTTCATATATATGATTGTACCGTTTGCAATAAAAGATTTATTGTTTTATACAGTGTGGCAGATAAAAGCTATCTGCCACCATCTGCAACAGGTATCTGCAACACTGTAACTATCTATTAGATAATACATTGTCCCCGTTTTGTTGCAGCGTTGCAGATACTTGCACACTTTTAAACTTTATAGTAGTGAGAGAATCACATCAATTAGCTCAAAACCGTGCAATTATGAATAAACAGTCACATGCTAATAAGAAGCTGTTGCCGAAATACCCTCTTTTTCCAGTAAAGCGACAATCCGGTCTAATTCTTCATGAGTAGCTTTCTGCAAATCATGGTCGGGCGTTTCACGGTCAATCGTATATATCATCACTTGTCTAGGAGCAATTTCTTTGACTGCTTCTATCCAGGGAAGTACATATTTATCAGATGTATTATCCATATCTTTTCCCTGATAACCACCTTTCAGGAACATTGTTTGTACGATACAGTTTCCCTTGAATTCTTTCATTTTCTCAATAACCTTCTTCACGGAATATTTTCCGTTCGGACGGTCTAATTGATGGATATATTCTTCGTCCACCGTATCCAATTTCAGAATATTATTATCAATCTTATTCAGTGCATCAAAGACAGCGGGACGGTCGATAAACGTAGAATTGCTTAATACACTCACTTTCGCTTTCGGAAAATAGGTATCACGGAGTGCAAGCGTATCTTCTATGATTTCCGGGAAATGGGGATGCGCAGTCGGCTCACCGTTTCCGGCAAATGTCAGTACATCAGGGGCAGGACCATTGGCCTGCATATCTTTCAGTTTCTCTTCAAGAGCTGTGCGGACTTCTTCACGGGTAGGAAGAAGTTTCTTCGTACGATGTTCGGCATTGAAACCACATTCGCAGTAAATGCAGTCGAATGAACAAACTTTACCGTCATCCGGTAGTAAGTTAATTCCCAAAGAAACACCCAAGCGGCGGGAATGAACAGGGCCGAAGATGGGTGAAGGAAAAATAATAGTCATCTTATTATCATTTATTTTACAACATACTAAAAATACAACAAACCAATATTCGCCATAATGTAGCGAATATTTTGAAAAAACTCATTCACAAAGGTAAAAAAGACAAAGATGTTTATGCCAAACATTCCATCATTCAATATGCAAATATAACTCTAAAACTTGATACGCAGTTGCATTTGTACATCTGCTTTTTTATTTCCCCGAATTAAATCATTGCCGGAACCAATTTCATTCCGGTCCAAATAAACAGTTTCCCCGAACTTGGTTATGAACAACCAGTGTTTATTCAGTTCATATCTCAAACGGATGCTACACCGGAACCCATGACCTTGGAATGACGGAGTATAGAATGTATAAAGCAATCCTTTTTCGGATGCATATATACGAGAGTCATAACTGTCTGTAGAAAAGTAACTGCCTTGAACGTCAGCAAACAGCCTGGCCCAAGGCAGTTGGGAGGATATCATCTGTGTAACCTGATATCCTATGTCAGCAGCTCTGTCCTGAGAATGAAAATGATTATAATCTAAAGTTGTACGACTGCTAAACACATCTTTAAAAGAATAGTTCAAACGATAACGAAATTGGTGATGAAAAATAGGAAGCGTTAGCATTCCTTTACTTCCTGTCAGGTCACGATCTTTTTGTTTATAACGATATTTCAAATCCATAGAGAGATTAGTGCGCGGGGTAAAAGTAGCTTGGAGCAGTCCGTCTATTCCACGGGAAGATTTACTGACCCGGTATCTTTTCCAGGGAAAAGAAAACAAGTCAAATGAAGCGAAGAATTTCCAATAAGCAAAAGGAGAGGTTTCTAGTCCTAAATAATATCCCTGTTCATTCTGGGTTGTACTTCCTTCTCCAAAAGAATGAGCGAACATTGCCCAATAATTATAGGAGTAAAATCGGTGTATCAACATGAGTTGAACATCTTGAACCGGTGAATATTGCAGACGATTTAAAGAAGCCCAACCTTGTTTTCCTATGGCCGTCTCTCCCTGAAAAGAAAAACGATGCCAACGGTATGCATAATCCACTCCTAGATTATAGAAGTAATTTCCATGAAGATTGTATTTGGAATAGCCTGTTAATTCCGGTTCATAAAGTCGGTTGAAAACATAGTAAATACCGGTGATACCCAGTCTGATACGGTTCTGTTGATAACTTACGTTTCCACCTGTTAACTGCAATGTGAACAAGTTCTTTTTATCCGCTTCCTTTTGACTCCGGTGTAGTCCGGTTTTGTAGATAGAGGTGATTTCTCCATCCGTTATCACACCATCCAGGGAACGATGTGAATAAAAGCCGGATACGTCCCAATGCTTTGCTAAAACAACAGTAGCCGCCACTCCCCGGAAATAATTATATTCATCCGTAGAAGAGTGTTTCTTTATCCCACTGCTGCGATTGTTGAAAGAAGAAGCATAAATTGTCTTTCCCATCAGATAATCCGTACTAATCACCAATCCCTGACCAAAACTGAGCCGATAGTTACCAACAGCCAATGCTTTCAACCGTCCACAGTTTTTCAATAATAAATAAAAGGAATAATAATCGTATCCGTAACGATTGTGCAAAGCAGCGAAAGGCTCTCCCGCATCTTTCTCGGCAACGACTCCAGCGTAAAGCCGGTCACTATATCGAAAGCTATACTTTATAGAGTTATAAACAGCAGGTCCTAGATAGGTATGTTCATAACCTTTTCGCTTATAAAAAGGTATATCCATGCGAGTTAGCACTTCATTCTTGCCATACTTCGCTACACTTTTCAACATAGTTTTCCACCGAAATACAGGTTCATTGTTAATAGCTTTTATGCAGACAAAAGGCAATAAATACTGGATAGTCTGCCTATCCATGTCCTCTATTAACTGGAGTTCATAAATGGTTTGCATCTGTCCGTGTATATAAATATAAGCCAATAAGTGCTCTATTTGAATATCGCTCAAAAAAGGAAATTGTTCCAGTTGTGCACGGGTGGCGGTATTCAAATTAACTGGTTCTTGCAGACGGGTGGAAAGTTCTTCCAGTTCATTTTCCCAATTTAGGGTATTAACAGAGTTATTAATATCGTTATTAACAGACAAATCTTCAAGAATATCTTCTAAAAGACTTTCAGAAGGGTTTTGAGCACTACAAGCAGGAATTATGAACAGGCTGTTTATAATACTTATCAACCGGATAAGTTGAGTAGTTTTCATCAATAAAGTGCATATTATCTTGTTGTATCTTTACGAGCAAGGGCGCAAAGATACTTTAAATAGGTTAACGTCTTTATGAAAAGACTAAATAATAAAATTTTAATCCTATTTTTGTATCGTGAAAAGAAGGCTTAACATAGTAATAATGACGCTGTTTGCTATTGTTTGCTGTACACTGCATGTACAGGCTCAAGAAAAGCAAATCATTAATGGATACTTGGTTCCGATGTGTATCTATAATGGAGATACGATTCCATGTGTCCAATTAAGAACTGTGTATATCTTCCGCCCGCTAAAGTTCAAGAACGAAAAGGAACGCCAGGAATACTACCGACTGGTACGGAATGTAAAAAAGGTATATCCCATATCAAAAGAAATTAACCAGGCTATTATTGAAACTTACGAGTACCTGCAAACTCTACCTAATGAAAAGGCTCGTCAGAAACATATCAAACGGGTGGAAAAAGGTCTGAAAGAACAATATACTCCCCGAATGAAAAAACTCTCTTTTACACAGGGGAAACTGTTGATTAAATTAATAGACCGCCAAAGTAATTCTACCAGTTATGAACTGGTAAAAGCATTTATGGGACCTTTTAAAGCCGGATTCTATCAGACATTCGCTGCACTGTTCGGTGCCAGTCTGAAAAAGGAGTATGACCCTGAAGGTGAGGATAAACTAACGGAACGCGTAGTACTGCTAGTGGAGAATGGACAAATCTAAAATAGACAAGGATTTATAAGTTTATCAACACTACAAACTAATTTATCAACTACTCAAACCATATTGGTTATCATTTCAAGCGTTAACAGGCTTCTCGCAAGGTATTAATTTCTGCTTTCTCAGAAGTTAATACTTGAGTTGTCAGGTATTAATAGCCTACATGATAAGTATTAATAGTTGAGAACTCAAGTATTAACAGCCTGGAAACGGACTATTAACAACTATAATAATAACTACCCAACAGCTATTGAATCTACATGAACTTGTATAGTTATAAACAATAAATAATTATTGATTATTAGTAAATTAACTAAGCTATTAACTCGTTATAAACAACTTATTAACCAATCCTGTTTATGCCTGTTAACGTAGCTTTTTGAACAAATCCCAAATCACAATACCGGTAGTTACGGAGACATTCAAAGAATGCTTGGTTCCATATTGGGGAATTTCTATGCAGCCGTCCGAATGGTCAATAACCTCTTGTTGCACCCCTTTCACTTCGTTTCCCATTACGATGGCGTATTTCTTAGCCTTATCCAGTTTGAGTTCATCCAGCATAATGCTTCCTTCCGCCTGTTCTACGGAATAAACGATATACCCTTCATTTTTGAGGTTATCAACAGCATCAACAGCGTTATTAACATACTTCCAGTCGACAGTGAACTCAGCTCCTAAAGCAGTCTTATGCATTTCGGGGTGTGGCGGGGTGGCCGTAATGCCACATAGATAGATACATTCTATGCGGAATGCATCCGATGTACGGAACACGGAACCTATATTGTGCAAACTACGAATATCGTCCAGCACTACCACCAGGGGCAGTTTTTCAACCTGTTTGAACTCCTCGGCGCTGATACGGTTCAGCTCTGTTATTTTCAGTTTACGCATGCATCTTTTCTTTTAGATTGTTCTTGTGTGCAAAGGTAATCCTTTTCTGTTAACAGAGGTGTTGATAACGGTTTAAAACCTGTCAAAACTATCGGCAAAGATTTTGAAAAATAATCCTTGCATTATTCAAAAGAAGGTATAAGAGGCCTTCGTTATGAACATTCCAAAAAACTAACCCAAAACTTTCTACACAGACATAAACATATTTTTCAGCACTTATCTGCCTGTTTATATCCATAAAGTTTTTAACTTTGCACTTTATCAACAGGGAGTTAATAGCAAACTTCTATTTGATGGCATTTGACGATGCTTTCATTGATAATGAAGCGAGTAGGATAGGCTATCTTGTCTTTTACATCAGTTCATAACCGACTCATAAAGCGGAAGTATGGACTAATAACTTATCCGGCAAGAAAAATCGTATTTATTTGCTAACATTATTAACAGGCTATCATCACTAACAAAGGATTTTTTTTAAAAGAAGGAAAAAAGAATATTATAATGAATGAACTAATAAAAGCTATAAACGAGCTGAAGAAAGAAAAGAATGCAATCATTCTGGGACACTACTATCAGAAGGGTGAAATACAAGATATCGCCGATTACGTTGGCGATAGTCTGGCATTGGCTCAATGGGCGGCGAAAACGGAAGCGGACATTATTGTGATGTGCGGCGTTCATTTTATGGGTGAGACGGCGAAGGTGCTTTGTCCGGGAAAGAAAGTGCTGGTTCCCGACATGGCGGCAGGCTGTTCGTTGGCAGACAGTTGTCCGGCGGACAAGTTTGCGCAGTTTGTCAAAGAGCATCCGGGGCACACTGTTATTTCGTATGTCAACACGACGGCTGCGGTGAAAGCTGTGACAGATGTGGTGGTGACTTCCACCAATGCGAAGCAGATCGTGGAAAGCTTCCCCAAAGATGAGAAAATAATCTTTGGGCCGGATAGGAATCTGGGTAATTATATCAACTCAGTTACGAACAGGAATATGCTTCTTTGGGACGGAGCCTGCCATGTGCATGAACAGTTCTCTGTTGAAAAGATTGTGGAACTGAAAGCGCAGCATCCGGAAGCGTTGGTGTTGGCTCATCCCGAGTGTAAGAGCACGGTATTGAAACTGGCTGACGTAGTAGGCTCTACGGCTGCTCTGTTGAAGTATGCCGTGAACCATCCGGAAAATACGTATATCGTGGCTACCGAATCGGGTATCTTGCATGAGATGCAGAAGAAGTGTCCGCAGACAACGTTTATCCCTGCTCCACCGAACGACAGTACGTGCGGATGTAACGAGTGCAGCTTTATGCGGTTGAATACGTTAGAGAAGCTCTATGAGTGTCTGAAGAATGAAGCACCGGAAATTACGGTGGATCCTGAAGTGGCGGAAAAGGCGGTGAAGCCGATTCAGCGGATGCTGGAGATTTCGGCGAAGCTGGGATTATAGGATTATGAAGAGATATTTATTTTAGAAATACGAAATAGTTTCCATTCAACGGATATTAAGTAAAAAAGAGAAGTACGGAATCCTTTCGAGTTCCGTACTTCTCTTTTTTATTCTGTTTATTATTATTCCTAAGAAATATAGCTAATAAATAGTAATTTTTTCTTAATGTGATTCTTCCGAGCTCTGCAACATTTGGAATAACTTATCCAACTTCGGAGCCATAATAATCTCCGTACGGCGGTTTTTACTTCTTCCTTCCGCTGTTTCGTTATCATCGACAGGCATATATTCACCACGTCCGCTAGGCTGTATCTGCAAAGGATTTACATGATAATTCTTAATCAGGATACGGACAACAGAAGTGGCGCGAATCACGCTCAAATCCCAGTTATCCTTGAACTGTACCGTGTTGATAGGCTTGTTATCCGTATGTCCTTCGATGAATACGTCAATATCCGTCTGCTTGTTCAAAACCTCGGCTAACTTGCCAAGCGCTTCTTCACCACGTTTGTCCAAGCGGGCACTTCCCGACTGGAACAGCAACTTGTCCGACATTGCTACATATACTTTTCCGTCTTTCTCGCGAACGGTCAGTTCATCACTGCTGAATCCTAATAGCGCATCTTTTACGCTGCTCAACAGTTTCTGTACTTTCTCATTCTGAGTGTTAATCATCTGTTGCAGTTCGTTGATGGTGCGTTCCCTTTCATTCAGCTCATTCTTTTTTTGGCTCAACAAGGCATTCAGTTTTTCCTGTTCAGTCATGTTCACGTTCAACATGCTTTGATACTGGCGGATACTGTTTCCCATCTTTGTCGTATCACGCAAAAGATTCTTGATTTGTGCCGACATTTGGGCGTTTGTATGGCGGCAGTCGGTCAATAATCCTTGCAGACTATCTTTGCTTGCGGTAGCTGCCATTTCTGCAAGCATGAACTTCTTTTTTGTTACACACGAAGTACATAATAGGAGCGTAAGTAAAGTAAATAGAGTAATTTTCTTCATTGCGTTTTATGTTTTAAAGAGTACGGATAATCAGCGTTGCAGGAATTCGCAGAGCTTCTGCACAGCCAGCGCACGGTGACTAATTTTATTCTTTATATCATTTCCCAGTTCGGCGAAAGTCTTGTCGTAACCTTCCGGCTTGAATATGGGGTCGTAACCAAAGCCCGAATCACCCCGTTTTTCTTTGATTATTTCGCCTTTTATCACTCCTTCAAAGAGATATTCTTTTCCATCGAGTATCAACGAAATGGCAGTGCGGAATTGCGCTTTGCGGTTTTCCTTTCCTTCCAGGTCGTGGAGTAATTTGAGCATATTGGCTTGAGCGTCGTGTCCTTCTCCGCCTGCATAACGTGCGGAGTAGACTCCGGGAGCTCCGTCCAGTACTTCCACTTCCAGGCCGGTATCGTCGGCAAAGCAATCCAAGCCGTAGTTGTTAAAGATAAAGGAAGATTTCAGCAGGGCATTTCCTTCCAGCGTATCAGCCGTTTCGGGAATGTCCGTATGGCAGTCGATATCATTCAGGCTTAACAGTTCCACCTGTTCACCCAATATGGCGGCTACTTCTTCCAGTTTATGAGCATTGTTGGTAGCAAATACAAGTTTGCGTTTCATCATTTTATTTTTTGTTTTAGCAAAGTTATCCGATAGTTATTCCAATCAGTTATTTCACTTTCAGTTTGTCGAAACCTTCTCCATATACTCCGATGACGGAACTTTGTGAGATAAAGGCATTCGGGTCGATGCGTTTCACCAGGCGGAAGATGTCGAGCGACTGGCGTTTCTTGGCCAATACGACAAGTACTTTTACGTTGTTCTTGCTGTACCATCCTGTGCCGTCGAGTACCGTTACTCCACGGTCGGCATCTTTAATGATGCGGTCGGCTATTTCATCATACTTCTTTGAGAAGATGAAGAATTGAACCGATTGGCGGGCGCTGTTGATAATCCAGTCGAGCACGACGCCGATGATAAACAGCGTGACAAAACCGAAGATGACACGGCGCCAGTCGTGGAATATAAAGTAGCAGGAACTGATGATGAATACATCACAAATCATAATCATTCTGCCGAGTGACACGTCTTTATACTTGTTGACGATGGCGGCGATAATATCCGTTCCACCGGTACTTCCGTTGTAATTGAAAGTAATGCCCAGTCCTACACCGCACATGGCGGCTCCGATGATACAAGCCATAAAATCCTGTCCCGCACCGAGCAGCAGCGGTTTGCCGTCCGGTGTCATATCCGGTGCTACCACATAATTGTTAACTATCAACTGAAAAAACCAAAGCAAAAAGGTCAGTACAAAGATGGCATAGGTGGTCTTTATACTGAATCGCGGGCCTAATATCTTGATGGCAAACGTCATCAGAACAGCATTGATAATAAAATACGACCATTGGATTGGAAATCCTGTCGCGTAGTAAATGATAGCTCCGATACCGGTAGTGCCCCCTGTTGTTATCTGGTAGGGTAACAGGAATGCCGCCCATCCCAAAGAATAACTAATCAATCCGAGAGTGATGTAGACATAGTCTTTCACTTCTCTCATTATTTCCGCTTTTGCCAGTTTATGCATAGGGTTTATAATTTGTTAAGGCACGGATTACACGGATTTCGCGGTTCTGATTAATTCCAAACCGTGTTATCCGCATAATCCGTGCCTCATTTGTTTTATACTACGACGTTTACAATCTTCTTAGGAACGACGATAACCTTCTTCGGTGTCTTGCCTTCTATCCATTTCTGTGAACGTTCGTCAGCCAGTACTGCTGCCTGGATAGCTTCCGAGGCTTCATCTGCCGCAAACTCCATATTGAAACGTGCCTTTCCGTTGAAAGAGATGGTATAGTTGATTGTATCTTCTTTCAGATATTCTTCGTTGAATGCAGGCCATTCGGCATCACATACCGACGTTTCGTGTCCGAGTACATCCCACAACTCTTCGCAAACGTGCGGAGCGAAAGGAGCGAGAACAATAACAAGCTGTTCAAGTACTTCCTTCTTGTTGCATTTCAGGTTGAAGAGTTCGTTCACACAAATCATGAATGCGCTGACAGAAGTGTTGTAAGAGAACTGTTCGATGTCTCCCGTCACTTTCTTAATCAGTTTGTGAAGAGCTTTCAGTTCTTCTTTCGTTGCCGGTTCGTCCTTCACCAGATACTCGTCTGTGCGACTGTAGAACAGTGACCAGAATTTACGGATAAAGCGGTGTACACCGTCGATGCCGTTCGTATCCCAAGGTTTGGATTGTTCTACCGGGCCGAGGAACATTTCGTACATACGAAGTGTGTCCGCACCGTATTTTTCCACAATCATATCCGGGTTGACAACGTTGAACATGGACTTGCTCATCTTTTCAACCGCCCATCCGCAGATATATTTTCCGTCTTCAAGAACGAACTCTGCTGTCTTGTATTCGGGACGCCATGCCTTGAATGCTTCCAAATCAAGTATATCATTAGATACGATGTTTACGTCTACGTGAATAGGAGTCACCTCGTATTGATCTTTCAGATTCAATGAAACGAATGTATTGGTATCTTTGATACGATATACAAAGTTACTGCGACCTTGGATCATACCCTGGTTCACTAGCTTTTGGAACGGTTCTTCCATAATTGACACACCTACGTCATGCAGGAACTTATTCCAGAAACGAGAGTAAATCAAGTGTCCGGTAGCATGTTCCGTACCACCTACATAGAGGTCTACATTCTTCCAGTACTGGTCAATTTTCGGATCAACCAATGCTTCGTGATTACGCGGATCCATATAACGCAGATAGTAAGCGGAAGAACCTGCGAATCCCGGCATCGTATTCAGTTCCAACGGGAAAATAGTTACGTTGTCTATTTTCTCATTGTCCGCGATACATTTGTTTACCGTATCCCAAGCCCATTTGGTAGCGTGTCCCAATGGCGGTTCACCTGTTTCGGTAGGCAGGAACTTGGCAACTTCCGGAAGTTCCAGTGGCAGACAACTTTCGTCAAGCACATAAGGCATTCCGTCTTTGTAATAGACAGGGAACGGTTCGCCCCAATAACGTTGACGTGAGAAGATGGCGTCGCGCAAGCGATAGTTCACTTTTACACGTCCCAGATTATGGTCTTTTACATATTTCTTAGTCGTTTCAATCGCTTCTTTGATAGTCAGACCGTTCAGGGAGAGGTCACAGTAAGGAGTGACGCCCGGACGCGGAGAGTTGCAGACGATACCTTCTTTGGCATCGAAACTTTCTTCGCTGACATCACAACCTTCTACCAACGGACGGATTTCAAGCCCGAAATACTTGGCAAATGCATAGTCGCGGCTATCATGGGCAGGTACAGCCATGATGGCTCCTGTTCCGTATCCTGCCAGTACGTAGTCGCTAATCCAGATGGGCACTGCTTCGCCTGTGAACGGGTTGATAGCATATGATCCGCTGAATACACCCGTAACGCTGCGGTCTGTGATACGTTCGCGCTCCGTGCGTTTCTTGGTGCGGTCGAGGTAGGCGTCTACTTCCGCTTTCTGTTCGGGAGTGGTTAATTGCGCCACCAGTTCGCTTTCAGGCGCCAATACCATGAAGGTGACACCGAACATCGTGTCTGCACGGGTAGTAAAGATAGTAAATTCGATGTCACTGTCTTTCACCTTGAATTGAACTTCAGCACCTTCCGAGCGTCCTATCCAGTTTCTTTGAGTTTCTTTCAGTGATTCAGTCCACTCGATAGTGTCCAATCCGTCAAGCAAACGTTGTGCGTAAGCGGATACACGCAGACACCACTGGCGCATCTTCTTCTGAACAACGGGGAAACCGCCGCGTTCGCTGACACCGTCTACCACTTCGTCGTTCGCCAATACCGTTCCTAATTCGGCACACCAGTTTACCATTGTCTCACCCAGATAGGCGATACGGTAGTTCATCAGGATTTCCTGCTTTTCCTTTTCACTCTTTGCGTTCCATTCGTCGGCGGTAAAGCTGATTTCTTCGCTGCAAGCGGCATTCAGCCCTTCGTTTCCGTAGATGGCGAAAGCCTTTTCCAGCTCTTCGATAGGACGTGCTTCCTGTTCGTCATTGCAATAATAGCTGTTGAACATCTTCAGGAATGCCCATTGTGTCCAATGATAATATTCCGGGTCGCATGTGCGGATTTCACGATTCCAGTCGAAAGAGAAACCGATTTTATCCAATTGCTCGCGATAGCGGTCGATATTATTAATGGTAGTGATTGCAGGATGCTGTCCGGTCTGGATAGCATATTGCTCAGCGGGCAGGCCGTAAGCATCGTATCCCATCGGATTGAGTACATTGAAGCCCTGCAGTCGTTTGTAACGGGCGTAAATATCCGAAGCGATGTATCCCAGCGGGTGTCCTACGTGTAGGCCCGCTCCCGATGGATAAGGGAACATGTTTAGTACATAAAATTTTTGCTTCGAATCATCTTCCGTAACCTGGTAGGTTTTCTCTTCCACCCACCTTTTCTGCCACTTCTTTTCAATTTCTCTGAAATTGTACTCCATAGTGATAAAGTTTTTATTTATAGTGATTTATACTGTTATTTCATTTTGAGGCACAAATTTACGTGTTTATTTTCAGATAACCACGCTTTCCCTATTGACTTTCTCGTTTTTATTTCGTATATTTGAAGAAATTAAAACAGAAAATAAAAGATGAAATATATAAATATTATTACATGAATTCAATAGGTTAGGGGTGCGTAATGCACTACGAGGATAACGAATGGGCAAGAAACTGTGAAGGTTCTTGCCCATTTCTGTTATGATAATTCAGTCCGTACTTTTGAAAGTGCCGAAAAATAGTTTCTAATAAACTTGGATACCGTTTTTAATAAACTATTCACTTATTTATTATAAACTCGAAGTTAGTTTATACAGTTTTGAACGTAAAGTGTAAAGAAGAGAGAGTGCTTACTATTTAAAAAGGAAGATATTTGATAAACAAACTATACATGAAAGGGGGACTATAGATGTTAGCGTATTATTTTACAATATACGGTTTATATCTTGTCTTTCTCTTCTTTTTCTATCATCTCGTCGTAATATGCCAGGCGTGCGGCACATTCACGGATAGTCACTTCGCGCAGTACCTCTGTTCGTGCCAGCATATACTCGTATTGCTCTTTGCTGACGGTAAACAACCGGTTGTATCGCGCTTCAATATATGCCTTGCACAATTTTTCAAACGCTTTATTTTCTTCGGGAGTATTGGTAGGAAACACATTCGTGAATCCTCGTGAACGGTTTCTGGCCATCGCTCCGAGCACTTTCAATTCATGAGATTTAGGGCGAATGCCACTGTACACAAGTGTAAACGTTTTGTAGAAGCGTTCGCAGGCTTGATGTAATTCAAATGAGCCTAGTTTATAATTCTCTTCTTCTTTATCCAGATAACTATGCTTTAAGAATCCTTCTGCTAAAGGAAAACATTCTGCATATTCTTCCTCTGCATATTGCTTAATCTCCCGATACGGCAACTTTTCCGGTTTACCAATCTGAAACGTACTGTCGTCATATAATAGAATACCGTCTTTTATAATCTCATAAAAGAAATAATGCTTCCTTCTCATAGCTCGATTGATGGTCGCTGGAGTTTCTACAATAATACTAGGGGGTGCCGGATGCCGCTTCCCTTCCATTCGTTTGTCATATCTGGGGACGATAATCTCGCGTGCATATCTTTCCGCTTTGATTGCATCACCCGTATCACATATCACCAGAATATCCAAATCACTTTGGTAGTAAGTAATAATTCCGCGTTCGTCGTATGTTTCGTCCCAGATGACGTATTTTCCTCGCGCATAACTTCCATACAGGATAATCATACGCACATTTGCAAAGTACGCTAATATCAGTTCTTGCAACACTGCCAGTTCTTCTTGCGTGCGTTTGGGCAAACGTTTTATTGATCTTTTCATATTGTTGGTCTATCTGTTTTTTGCATGATGCGCTTGTAATGCGAGTTCTTTTTTCGTAATCGCAAAGATAATTTAAATCAGTGTATTAATGAATGTATTGAGATAGAAAAAGTTCTCTTCATATTTTTTTCTCTATATGGAAGTATATATACTCAAATCCCAGTATCTTTGCACTCTATTTAAAAACCACCACCACCATTATGGAATTGAAGCATGGATATTACCATCTGATTGCGATACTTGTAGTTGCTATCTGGGGATTGACTTTCATATCAACCAAAGTATTGATTAATCACGGACTGACCCCTCAGGAGATATTCTTCTATCGTTTTCTCATTGCCTATCTGGGTATTTGGGTGATTTCTCCCAAACGTCTGTTTACGAGTAATTGGAAAGACGAACTTTGGTTGATGGCAGGAGGTTTCTTCGGTGGCTCACTCTATTTCTTTACAGAGAATACAGCTTTGGGAATTACGCAAGCATCCAATGTCGCTTTCATCATTTGCACAGCTCCCTTGCTTACTACCATTCTCTCCCTTCTCTTTTATAAGAGTGAAAAAGCCACCAAAGGTTTGGTTTATGGTTCCATATTAGCTTTGATCGGAGTGGGACTGGTGGTCTTCAACGGTAGTTTTGTACTCAAATTATCTCCGGTAGGGGATTTGCTCACTTTACTTGCCGCCCTGTCGTGGGCATTTTATAGTTTGGTGATAAAGAAAATGACAGGGCGTTACCCCACTGTATTTATCACCCGCAAAATATTCTTTTATGGAGTATTGACCATACTTCCCGCCTTTCTTCTTCATCCGCTGCAACCGGATTTCGATGTACTTTTAAAACCGATTGTATTATCCAATCTCTTATTTTTGGCCGTCCTGGCATCCCTGGTTTGTTATGTCCTCTGGAATGTAGTATTGAAACAGTTGGGGACGATGAGGGCTTCCAATTATATCTATTTGAACCCGCTTGTTACAATGGTGGCGTCGGTACTCATTCTCCACGAACAAATTACGTGGATTACTTTGATGGGAGCGGGCTGTATCATTTTGGGCGTTTATCTGGCGGAGAAAAAATAGAATAATTAGCTTTTTCTCTGTTCAGAACAAATAGTAATACTGCTCTCCCAAAAACTTCCGTATCTGTTTCAGTGCTTTAGTAATCTGTGCTTCTACTGTCTTGACGGATATATCCATTGATTCTGCAACTTCTTGATTTGTCAAGTTCTTCGTACGGCTTTTCAGAAACACTTCACGGCATTTGTCGGGCAGTGAAAGGATAGCTTCTTGAATCAGATTATTCAGTTCTTCCGTTTCCAATGAGTCGGTGACATTCACTTGAGGAGCATCTTGCCCGTTGATGTCATCTAGTGATACGGTAGCTTTTCTGTCTCGTATAGCATTCAGGCACCTGTTTTTGGCAGCTTGGAAAAGATAAGCTTTGAAAGTGAGTCTGATTTCAAGTTTTTTTCTGTTCTCCCATATGGATGCAAATATATCGCTTGCTATATCTTCCGCTTCCTGTGTATTTCCCAAATACAGATACATGAAACGGCAAAGCGCAATGAAATAAGTATCAAAGATATACTTGAACGCCTGCTTATCACCATTTTTTATCAATTGTAAAAGGAAGATATCGTCCATAGTGTTTGTAATTAGATTTGTAGAACATTGCAAAGTTAAAGAATATTTTTTTAGTAGAAACTAAAAAAAAGTGTTTTCTGAATAAGGGTATGATTCATTTTTTGTGTCATAGTATCGATAACAGTTTAAAAGGACAGCGAAGCATGAAAAAAGAAATACCTTGGGAGTTAATTATTTCTGAATTGAAACAAGACATATCCGATGCTGACCGCAAACGGTTGGAAGGGTGGCTGTCTGTCGGTGAGAACCGGGAGATGTACGAAGAACTTCGGGGAGTTTGGGAAAAGATACGTGCTAAAGTAGTCAATTACACGCCGGACGTAGATTTCTACTGGAAGGAAATGATGCGTCACATGGAGACATGTGAAGAGTCGGAACAGAGACAGCCCGGAGAAATAGAAATACCCGTAGAAGAAGTTGGAACAAATCTCAAAGGGAAAGAACCTGTCCGTTTGTGGGCTTTTCCCCATTTTCAACGTTATGTTGCGGTAGCCTGTGTAGTTGTAGCTGTTTTTCTCTCTGCTTCCTTATATATAGGTATAAAGATTGGTCAGCCGGAAATGGCTCAACAAACTTATTCCAACTGGGGAGGAAAATCGGAAGTTGCCTTGCCCGACGGAACGAATGTATGGATTCATTCGGCTACTTCACTAGCTTATAATACCAACTATTATTCGAAAAACAGAAATGTACGGTTGAGTGGAGAAGCTTACTTTGACGTGGCTCATGATAAGGACCATCCTTTTGTGGTTGAAACCGAAGGGATGAAAATAACTGTACATGGGACAAAATTCAACGTAGAATCCTTTCCCGGTTCGGAAAATACGTTTGTCAGCTTGAAGGAAGGTTCTGTTTCGTTGGAGACGAAATCGGAAAACCGTTTCCTGCGTCCGGGAGAAGTAGGGACGTTCAACAAACGGAACGGACAGCTTCGGATAGAAAAAGGAGATATCGAACTGGCAGTCTCATGGGCAAGTAATCAGATTGTATTTAAGGACAGATCGTTGAATGAGATTTGCCCTCTTCTTTCCAAATGGTATAACGTAAAGATACACCTGTCTCCCGAATTGCAGGAACAATATAGATATACATTTACTTTGCGACACGAGCCGTTAGAGGAAATTATGAGAATTATGTCGCGTATTCATCCTATTAGTTATGAGTTTAATGATGAGAATATGCTGACGATTCTACCGAAGCAGAAATAGTAACAATGAAATCATTTTTTTATAAACCGGATTACGACAACAGTTCATGGGCTGACCCCCCATTAAAGTGAATGGTGTTGTAGTCTAATAGTTAACTTTTAATATTTAATCATTATGAGCATTTTTTTTAGGGGCGCAGATCGGATTCGGCGGATCTCATGGAGTATGATACTGCTGTTGTCGGTACTCTCATTGTGGTCTTGTAGCGATGAAGATGATGCAGACGAGCGTAGTGGCTGGGTAAGAGTCCTGCCGCTGGATTTGAGTTTTAATTCTTCCGGTGGAACGAAGGAAGTTTACCTGGTAGTGACGAAAGATGTTGAATTGAGCGGTTTACATTGTTCTGTGGCACAGAACGGACAAGACTGGTGTGCGTTGGAGTTGGTGGACAACTTGTTGAAAGTGACCGTAGATCCTACTTATTATGAAGAACCACGTGCAACGGTAGTTACACTTTCTTATGGTGAATTGACCAGAGAGATACCTGTCAGCCAGGAAGCTTCTTCCGGCTCTGCTGACGTGAAAATAACAGTAAGCAGTGCTACTGCTACCACAGAAGAGGTGGAATCGGAACAGCGCGGCATTGTCTGTTCTTTTGATGGTGACTACACTTCTTATTTCAATTCCAAATTTGGAGCGTTCAACGACTGGCCTTTCCAAATTACCTACACTTTGGAGAACTGTACATCATTGAATTATATCATCTATCATCCGCGCACAGACAGCGGTACGAAGTATGGAGCGTTTAATGAGTTTGATGTATTGGTATCAACGGCAACTCATCCCGAGTTTGTCAAAATCAAGTCTTTTGAGTTGGAAACTAATTATACGGCTGCTTCCGTATTGCAATTGGACGAAGCTATAAAAGACGTGAAGAAAGTACGTTTCGATATTCATGCAGCCCACAATAACCGTATCAGTTGTGCTGAAATGGAATTCTTCCAGACCAGTAATAATAAGTATGATTATCTTCAGATTTTTACGGATAACTCTTGTTCCCAACTTCGTGAAGGTATTACGGAAAAGGATATAAAGAAAATGCCGGGCGAAACGTATAAGAAACTTGCCACCGCCTTACTGACAGGAACTTATAATTCCGAATTCAGAGTTGCCGAATACCGTCCTTATCAGAATCCAAGCATTATGGCCGCCACTAATAAGACAGGGCCTTATAGCTTGCGTGACAATCCTACCGGTATTTATGTGGAACAGGGAGAAGAAATTCTGGTATTGGTAGGTGATACTCACGGACAAAACATATCTATGGTTGTTCAGGATTTGAGCTTGGGATACAACAGCAGCAAATCTTATCCTCTTCTTTCCGGTGAAAATAAACTGAAAATGGCTATCGGTGGTTTGGTTTATATTCAGAATCTGACCAATGACAAGAATATTCCGTTAGTACTGGAAACGGAAGAAGATAAAAAAGCGGCAGCCGCCAAGTCTGTCAAAGTCCATTTCCCATTTGGTAAGGTGAACGGATATTTCGACGCGCAAACCGGAACGCAAGCCCAGTTTGAGGAAATGCTGCGCAATGCGAAGTGGTTAGATTTAGATGTGTTGGGTAAATATGTACATGTCACTTGGACTGTGCTTGATTATAAACAAGCCAATACTCCTATAATGGAAGTAATGAATTTGTTGGACGAGGTAGTTCGTTTGGAATGGGATATGATGGGATTGTTCAAATATAATAAGGAATTTGGCAACCGTATGTATCTTCATATAGAACATAATGCCAAGAATCCTTATTCTGCCTCCAATCATACAGCTTATTTGTCGAGCTATCGCGATGTATTCTGCACGGTAGAAGGAATGAAGAATCGTGTTTGGGTACTGGGACATGAAATAGGGCATGCCAATCAGACCCGCCCGGGACTGAAATGGTCGGGGCTTACCGAAGTGACTAATAATATCCTTGCCAACTATGTAAGAACTTCATTCGGAAAGGGTTCCCGCCTGATGGATAAGGATACCGGCATTACTGTTTACGAAGAAGCCATCAACCGCATTGTGAAGGCCGAACAGCCACATTGCTTGAAAAATGCATCCGATGAATTTTATGTGAAACTTGTACCTTTCTGGCAGTTAAAACTCTATCTGACGGATGTATTGGGCAAAGAAGATTTCTATCGCGACTTGCATGAGCATTATCGTGTGACTCCCGATTTGGATACGACTGTCGATACACAAGGTATTCTGCAACTGGACTTTGTTCGTCAGGTATGTAATTTGGCACAGTTAGACTTGTTGGATTTCTTTGAGAAATGGGGATTCCTTCGTCCTGTAGACCTTGTTATGAATGATTACGGAGACAAACATTTCACGGTCACTGAAACGCAGATTCAGGCACTGAAAAAAGAAATAGAGGCAAAAGAATATCAGAAAGCTCCGGAAAATTTATATCTGATAACGGATGAAAATGTAAATGACTATAAATAACACGAAAGATGAAGACTATCAAATATATCACTAATTATTCCTTGTGGCTGGCGTGTACATTGTTTGCTGTCCTGTTTATAGCTTGTGATGACGATGAAACACCGGCACTGAAAGTCAACCGTCTGGCAGTGACCGATGTGGCAGAGGGTACTATTTCATTGATAGAGGGAGATACATATGCTACTGCCGTTACTACTTTTCCTGCCGATGCAGTAGATGCCGGCGAATACACATACCGCTATACGACTAGTAATGAGAAGGTATTTACCGTAGATGAGACTGGTGTTGTGACGGCTATCGGAGTAGGTGAAGCCGTATTGAGCGTATGGTCGCTCAATAATACGGATTTATGGACTACCTGTCTGGTAAAAGTGGAGAAACGTATTTATCCGGTCACTTCCATTACAGTTTCCGAAGCATATAAAGACTATTATGTGGCAATGGAACGTACAATCAAACTGGGTGAGACGGTCGCTGTATTTCCGGAGAATGCCACCAATCCTGATGTCATCTATTTATCATCGGATCCCGAAGTGGCCGAAGTTAATGAATACGGTGAAGTTTATACCAAGAGATTGGGGGATGTAACTATTACCATTAAATCTACTGACGGAAGCGAGGTTGCAACCACTTGTGATTTCCATATACGGAATGTAGAATATACCGACTATCTGGTACGTACAGATTGGACTGTGGAGACTTCTCATCCTTGGGCAGCTGATAAAACCGCTGGTGGTAACCCGCTAAATATGTTTGACGATAATACGAAAAGTTCCATTCTATTGGTGAAAGCAAATGGTAAAACATTTACTGATGCTAATAATGCAAAAATAACGGTTCCTGTTGGCGATATAGTTTATTTCATTATTGATATGCAGGCACCACAGACTTTTGACTTTTTTAAATTGACTCACCGAACGGACAATAATACTGACAATCTTCGTGTGAAGAAAGTTTCTGTCTACGGTAGCAATGATAATGAGGAATTTACCGAAATTCTGAAAGGTGCTGATATACCGGTGGCCAAAACGATTACTGATGTGATAGTCGACCTGCCGATGAAAGTAACCTACCGTTACTTCAAGATTACATTGGACGCATGGAGCAATAACGGAAATACGATGCAGATATCAGAATTCAATATCGGTAAGATGAATTTTATGGCAAACGAATAAGGAGAAAGGCAAGCCTATGATATAATCAAAATATAAAATAAAACAAGGGGGAAGTTCCGTTTCCGGCTTTCCCCCTGCCAATCAAGTTTTTATTAACCGAGGAAAGTGGGTGAACATTAAAATCTGACCCATTTTAACACACCCTCCTTACAGTTAACTTTTAACATCGCAAAAATATGAATTTAAAAAAGCATTTTGCACTTTTGACGCTATTATTTTTTAGCGTTGCACTTTCTGCACAAGTGAAAGAGAAGATGATAACGATAAGCTTCTCGAAGATTCCATTGTCCGAAGCTATGGCACGCATTGAGAAAACGAGCGGTTATACCTTCTTTTATGATGTAACACAGGTAAATGTGAAACAGGCGGTTAGCCTGAACGTGAAACGGGTTCCTGTCTCCAAGGCAGTAGAAGAGATGCTGAAAGGCATTGATTTGTCCTTTGAAGTGACAAGCACACAGATTGCCCTATTTCCCAAAAAGAGCAGTCCGGCACAGGCGGGAAAGACAACTACGATCATTGGTAAGGTAGTAGATGAAAACGGAGAACCTATTATCGGGGCTAACGTTCTGGTCACAGGCACGACGACAGGTGTGATTACCGATCTTGATGGTAATTACAAACTGGAAGCTCCTTTTGGCGCTTCCCTTCAAGTGTCGTATATCGGCTATACTACCCAAACAGTGAAAGCGGGACAGAAGTCTATCATTAAAATGAAGGAAGACTCCAAGACACTGGAAGAGGTGGTTGTGGTAGGTTACGGTACGATGAGGAAGAAAGACCTGACCGGAGCTGTAGCATCCCTGAAAGCCAGTGACCTTGAGAAAGAACAGCCAAAGACCGTTCAAGACATGCTCCGTACGGGGGTAGCCGGACTTTCGGTAGGTATCGAAACCGATACGAAAGGTAATTCCAGCATGATGGTTCGTGGTAAGAACAATTTGCGTGCGACTGATAATGATAAATCTTCTCTCGAGCCGTTGATTGTACTGGACGGAGTCATCTATTCGGGACAAATGACTGATATCAACCCTAACGACATCGAACAGATAGACGTATTGAAGGATGCCAGTTCTACAGCCGTCTACGGTGCGAAAGCGGCTAACGGCGTTGTATTGATTACTACCAAAAAAGGCTCGAACACGAAAAAGCCGGTTATCAATTTCAGTGGTACATGGGGGCTTTCACTAGTCAATTCCTTGCCTGAAGTTTACGAAGGAGAAGATTTCATCAACTTCCGCCGTGATGTGGAAGTGAGCAAGAATCCTTCGAAAGCAGCTACCGGATATTTCAATAATCCGGCCAATATGTCCAATGCGGATTTGGCAAACTGGATGGGCAATGACAAGGGTGACCCGACCAGTATTTGGTTAACACGTCTCGAATTTACCAATACGGAAGTGGAAAACTATCTGGCAGGACGCCTTGTCGATTGGCGCGATGTCATTTATCAGGATGTGGCGTTACGTCAGGACTACACGGTCAGCGTAGCAGGAAAAAAAGATGAAATGTCTTATTATTCATCTATCAACTACCTGAAAAACGAGAGTAACGTACGTGGTGGCGGATACAGTGCTATCCGTGCACGTATTAACCTGGAGAACAAAATACAAAGTTTCCTCACCTATGGCGTGAATGCACAGTTTACTTCACGTGACGAAGGATATATCAGTAACTCGTCCGGTAATTACAACTCTCTTTCTCCCTTCGGAAGCCTTTATGAAGACGATGGAGTGACTTTGAGACAATATCCTACCGGCAACAATAACCAAAGTAACCCGCTGATTGCTCCGGCTTTCCAAAGCAAACGCAATGATATTGAGAACCTGAATGCAGCCCTTTATTTGAAAATCACTCTTCCGCTGGGATTTTCTATCCAGACAACTTATTCTCCGCGTTTTGAGTGGACAAACTATCTCTTCCATAAAGCAGCCGCTTCTCCCGATGCCGGAAAACAGAACGGCCGTGTGGAACGCAAACATACGAAAGACTTTTATTGGCAATGGGATAATATGCTGAAATGGAACAAGACATTCGGCAAACATGCTTTTGACTTTACTTTCCTCGCCAACTGGGAGAAGTTCCAGCGTTGGCACGACGAGATGACCAATGAAAACTTCCTGCCTACTGACGAATTGGGATATGGAGGTATCGGCTTCGGAACAACTCCGAACGTATCCAGTGATGATATTTATCGTACTGGAGATGCGTTTATGGGACGTCTGCATTATGTATATGACCAACGCTACCTGATTACCGCTACCGTACGACGTGACGGATATTCGGCTTTCGGACTTGCCAATCCGCGCGCCACTTTCCCGGCCATTGCGTTGGGATGGGTCTTCTCCGAAGAGAAATTCCTGCACCGTCCCGATTGGTTTGAATATGGTAAACTGCGTCTCTCGTGGGGTAAGAACGGTAACCGTGCCGTAGGTACTTATGCTGCATTCATGCAATTGTCTCCACGCAAATACATCTATGTGGATCCGTCAACCGGTGAGTTAATTACCTCCAACACTTTCTACGCTTCTACCATGGCTAACCCCAACCTGAAATGGGAATCGACTACTTCATGGAATGCCGGTATGGACTTGACTTTCCTGCAAGGCAGACTGAGTACCAGCGTGGATGTGTACAAAAAGATTACAACCGACCTGCTTGTAAGCCGTGAGTTGCCTAGTTTGATTGGTTATAGCTCTGTTATGTCCAATATCGGTGAAGTACAGAATACCGGTGTCGAACTTTCATTGAACTCGACAAACATCAAGATAGACAAATTTACTTGGCGCACTTCTTTTAACCTCGCTTACAACAAGAACAAGATTACCCACCTGTACGGTATTATGGAAGACGTGAAAGATGCTGACGGTAATGTTATCGGCCAGCGTGAAGCGGACGATATCAAGAACAAGCGTTTCATCGGACACGATATTGATGAAATATGGGACTATAAAGTAGTGGGAATCTGGCAGGAAGAAGACCGTGAAGAGGCTGCCAAATACGGACAACAGCCGGGTGACGTTCATCTGTTGGATAAGGACATGAACTACAAATATGACAATGACGACAAGGAATTTATGGGAACCAAGATGCCGCGTCTTCGTTGGAGTATGCGCAATGATTTCACATTGTTCAAGAATCTCAATATCTCGTTCAATATGTACTCTTACATCGGGCATAAACAAAGCTTGGCGCGTTTCACCAACGACAATGCTTTGCTGAATGTAACGAATCAGATTAAGCGTGACTACTGGACACCGGAGAACCGTAACAACGAATATCCGCGACTGGCGAACAAGAAGCCGGCAGGAGTTTCATATTCGATTTATAAGAACGCTTCTTTCCTGCGTTTCGATAATATCTCTATCGGATATACTTTCCCGAAGAAGTTGATAGAACCGCTGAGAATCCAGAATCTGAATGTCAACGCGACGATGAAGAATGCGGGTTACATCTCCGGTTGGCCTGGTTACGACCCGGAAAACAGCGATAAGAATACCCCGAGAGTAATTTATTTTGGAATTAACTTGACTTTATAATATCTACAGACTGATGAAACTAAATAATAAGAGAACAGGCATTGCCTGTATGATTGGATTAGCTGTATTAGCAAGTAGTTGTTCGGATTGGCTGGACCCGAAGCCACTGTCATTCTATACGCCGGAAATTTCTTTTGCCGACTACAACGGTCTGAAGACCGGAACGGATATGTTGAACCGTGATGTCCGTTACTTCGACTTTTATCCCACAGGAGGCTCTGCCGACCCTTGTATCCTTTCTGAATATTTCTTCTCGGATATCAGTGTCAACGGCCGTACGGATGCGGCAAATTCTCCGCAGGACTTGAAGCGGCAGATTACGCCCAGTGCTTCACTGACAGGAAACGGCAGTCAGATTAATAACTACTGGACTTATCTGTATAAAGGTATTAAAGATGCCAACACGTTGCTGACCCGTTCAGAGACAGCCAAGTTTGACAATGAAGACCAGCGTAAGGAAGTAGAAGGACTGGCTTGCTTCCACCGTGCGTATCGTTACTACCGGTTGGTGCATCAGTATGGTGATATCCCGTTCATCACGGAAGAAATCACCGGCCCCCGTTATGACTTTTACTCAACGAGGCGCGAAGCCATTTTGCGCTATTTGAAGAATGACTTGGATCGTACGGCTCCCTATCTCAAGAACAACGTTTATATCGGCATGGTGACTCAGGCGGCAGCTTACCACCTGTTGACAAAGATAAATCTTGCATTGGGTGAATTTGACGATGCTGTCGAATCGGCAAATAAAGTTATCAACGACGGAGTCCACCGCTTGATGACGGAGCGTTTCGGTATCGATAAGGCCGATAATACCAAAAATGTAATCTGGGATTTGCACCAATCGGCCAATAAGTCACTGCCAGAGAATAAGGAAGTGCTCTATATGGTACTCGACCGTTATGACGCAGGTGAGGATATCCGTTCGGCTGCCGGACTGGAAATCAAGCGTCAGGTATTGCCCTGGTTTGCAAAGGACGGAGAAATCAAGACTCCCGATGGCAAGAATGGCTTTACTGATAATGATGCCACGAAAAATCCTTATCTGGAGCAATATGGTCGTGGAGTATGTACGGCACGTTCTACGTGGTATCACACACATATGATTTGGACACTGGACGACACAGATCTCCGTCATGCTCCCGGCAACTGGATAGAAATGACTGACTTGGTGTACAACAATCCTGCACTCAAAGGTACGGAATGGTATGGACAACCTGTTCGTTTCAAGGATGACAACGGAAATATTCTGGTAAATGATACAATCCGCGACTGGGTGGGATGGCCGCATTATAAGACCAATGTTGCCGACCAGAAGGATAAATGGTGGCGTGGCGGATGGGCCGACTGGTATATTTTCCGTATCGCCGAAACCTATTTGTTGCGTGCTGAGGCTTATGTTTGGAAAGGTGATGCTGCCAGTCTCCAAAAGGCTGCCGATGATGTGAATGAAGTGCGTCGCAGGGCGAAAGCCGACGAACTGGATGCCAGTCAGATGACTATCCGCACTATTCTTGACGAACGTGCCCGCGAACTTTATTATGAAGAACCGCGTAAGACGGAACTTACCCGTATAGCATTCATCTATGCCAAGACCGGAAAAGCCGATGACAAAGGCCGTACCTATCGTCTGGATAATTTCTCCGAAAAGAATTTCTTCTACGACCACATTATGGATGTGACGGATTTCTATAACAAAGGCGTGAAAACTCCGATTGGAAACGAATATACCATTGCGCCCCATAACGTATTGTGGCCGATAGCCTTGAATGCTATCTCTACCAATGTTCAGGGACATATCAACCAGACACCGGGATATGCAGGTTCGGAAAATAATATCGAACCGTTGGATATTGATTTCAGTGAATGAGGGGCTGGTTTACTAATGATATAACATCCCGTTAATCTTCTGTTTATTGGGCATATATATTCACCCCGGTGGATATATATGCCTACCATGCTGGATCTATATATTCACCACGCTGGGTATATATATCCAACAAACATCTTAATTATATCCGATATTTGGCATATATTTGTATTTGACCGTACGGATATCGGAATAAAAACAATCGCAAAACTTAGAAACGAATGGATCTGAAAAGAAAAGCAGGAATTATTATTGCCCTATTGTTTGCTGTCAGCATACAGGCGCAGGATATGCCCTTTCGCAAAACGGAAATAAAGGAAATGATGAAGAAAGTGGCCGACTGGCAAATTGCCCATCCAAACAAGGGAGCCGAACACGGTGACTTGAGTTGGACAAACGCTGTACTTTATGTCGGTATGCTTGACTGGGCGGAATTGGCAGAACGTGAGGACGGCAACAAGGATTATTTTAAATGGCTCACCCGCATAGGAAGCCGGAACGGATGGCAGCCGGACAAGAGAATGTATCATGCCGACGACATCGCTGTCTCACAAGTCTTTATTGACCTTTATCGGAAATACAAAAACAAGTATATGCTTAACCCTACCATTGCCCGTACGGACTGGGTGATGAAGAATCCGCCGACAGATAATTTCAAACTGGATTACCGCAAGCCTGAAACATTGGAGCGCTGGACTTGGTGTGATGCTCTTTTTATGGCTCCGCCGGTGTACACCAAGTTGTACGTACTGACAGGTGACAAAAAATATATCCGTTTCATGAACCGTGAATTTAAAGCTACTTACGATTATCTTTTCGATAAAGAGGAGAATCTTTTCTATCGTGACTGGCGATACTTTGACCAACGCGAAGCGAATGGTCAGAAAGTGTTTTGGGGGCGTGGCAACGGTTGGGTGCTTGGCGGACTGGTGGAGATATTGAAGGAACTTCCCGCAAAGGACAAAAACCGGAAGTTTTATGAAACGCTGTTCGTGAAGCTATGTTCCCGTGTGGCCGGTTTGCAGAATGCAGACGGATTCTGGCACGCAAGTCTGTTGGATCCTGCTTCTTATCCGTCGCCTGAAACAAGTTGTACAACATTTATCGTCTATGCCTTGGCTTACGGTATCAACGAAGGATTGCTGGATAAAGCTACTTTTCTTCCCGGCTTGGTGAAGGGATGGAATGCTCAGGTATCCGCTGTGGATGCGGACGGGAAGTTGGGATATGTCCAGCCTATCGGAGCCGATCCGAAGAAAGTGACGCGCGACATGACCGAAGTATATGGCGTGGGTGCTTTTCTGATGGGTGGATGTGAGATTTATAAGATGGCAAAGTAGAAAAATACAATCAACAGAACGATGAAAAATAGAATGATTGTGCTTCTGTTTTTATTGGCAGGAGTCATTGCGAACAGTACATTTGCCCGTGACGTAGTCTCTTTCAATACCGGCTGGCAATTCAAACGGGGCCCTTTCTCTGTGGAACCTATGCGTGCTTCCCAGCAATGGGAGAGTAAATGGGAAGAAGTGACCCTTCCCCATACCTGGAATGCGAAAGATATGCAGCAGAAAGCCGATGCTTTTTACGAGGGTACCGGCTATTATAGGAAGAGGCATTTTTTTGGTAACGAATTAGCGGGTAAACGTGTCTTTCTTCGTTTCGAAGGTGTGGGAGCCTGTACCGAAGTCTATGTCAATGGAAAGTTGGTAGGCACGCATAAAGGTGGCTATGGCGCTTTCGCTTTCGAAATAGGCACGGCTTTGAAGCTGGATGCTGAGAATGAAATTGTCGTGAAAGCTGACAATACGGCCCGTCCCGATGTGATTCCCGTTAATCATAGCCTGTTTGGTGTGTATGGTGGTATTTATCGTCCTGTATGGCTGATAACGACGGAACAGAATAATATCACAGTGACTGATTGCGCTTCCCCCGGCGTATATATCACTCAGAAAAATGTATCGAAGCGCTCGGCGGACATTACTGTCAAAGTGAAATTGGACAATGGCAGCTTGACTCCTGCGCATCTTGTTTTGGAAAACAGCATTTATACGCAAGAAGGGAAGAAAGTAAGCTCCCGGAGTCTGCCGCTCGAACTGACTCCGCAAGGGACACAAAGTTATACATCGACCTTTAAGCTTTCTAATCCTCATCTTTGGCAAGGCAGGGAAGACCCCTATCTCTACAAAGTAGTTTCCCGTTTGCTTGCAGACGGTAAAGTGATTGATGAAATCGCGCAACCTTTGGGTATTCGTCATTATGAGATTGTTGCCGGAAAAGGGTTCTATCTGAATGGTGAGAAATATCCGATGTATGGTGTCACTCGTCATCAGGACTGGTGGGGGCTGGGCAGTGCACTGACCAACCGTGAGCATGATTTCGATTTGGCTCAGATTATGGATATTGGTGCTACTACTGTACGTTTCGCCCATTATCAGCAATCGGACTATCTTTATTCACGATGTGACACGTTAGGTCTGATTATTTGGGCTGAAATTCCCTTTGTCAATCGGGTGACAGGCTATGAAGCGGAGAATGCGCAAACACAACTCCGTGAATTGATTCGTCAGAGTTTTAATCATCCTTCCATTTATGTATGGGGGGTGCATAACGAAGTTTACCAACCTCATGAATACACGGCATCATTAACCCAGTCTCTTCACGACTTGGCAAAGACGGAAGACCCTGACCGTTATACGGCTGCTGTGAACGGTTACGGACATGCGGAGCATCCGGTGAACCAAAATGCGGATATACAGGGTATGAACCGTTATTTCGGCTGGTACGAAAAGAAGTTGCAGGACATCGAACCTTGGGTGGAAGGACTTGAAAAAAACTATCCCTGGCAGAAGTTGATGCTGACCGAATACGGGGCTGATGCCAATCTCGACCATCAGACTGAATATCTGGGGGATGCCTTAAACTGGAGCAAACCTTTCTATCCCGAAACTTTTCAGACGAAAACGCATGAATATCAGTGGAGCGTAATAGCCGAACATCCGTATATCATTGCTTCTTATCTGTGGAATATGTTCGACTTTGCCGTACCCATGTGGAGTCGTGGCAGCGTGCCTGCCCGCAACCTGAAAGGGCTGGTGACATTCGACCGGAAAATAAAGAAAGATTCCTATTACTGGTATAAAGCGAATTGGAGCAAATCTCCCGTACTTTATTTGACGCAACGTCGCAATTCTGATCGCGAACGTCAGCAGACTTCCGTCACCGTCTATTCGAATATCGGAACTCCCAAAGTCTACCTGAATGGTAAGGAATTGGCAGGTATCCGTAAGGGATATACGGATGTACATTATGTATTCGATGAAGTAATGCTTGAAAAAGGGAAAAACAAGATTAAAGCTGTCGCAATACAGGATGGAAAAGAATACGTTGACGAAATTGAGTGGAACTATTCGGGTGAAAAGAAACGGGATGCAGATGCCCGTGAAAATAAAAAGGAACATGCCGGATGGTAACCTCTCCCGGCGTACGGGCATAAAAAAAGGAGCAACGCCTTGCTCCAACCTTTGTTAACCTTAAATCTAATACTATGAAAAACACATTGCAAAGGTACGTACTTTTGTGAAAGTAGCAAATTATCCAAGTAAAATAGTATGTTTTATAACACGTTTTAATAGTTTTCTCCTGTTTGTTAAGAAAAACGCCGTTCCTTTTTAAATCTATGCAACACTTATTTTGAAAATTGAAACGGGGGATAGCGTTGATTCTCTGCCGAAAAACCGTTATCTTTGCAAAGATATCGCAATTGTTTACTCTAAATAAAAAAGAAAAGGAGAGAACCGTGAACGAAGAAGAAATCGTCCTCACCCCGATGATGAAACAGTTTCTGGATTTGAAAGCACAACATCCGGATGCAGTGATGCTGTTTCGTTGCGGCGACTTTTATGAAACATATTCTACGGATGCCATCGTCGCATCCGAAATTTTAGGAATCACACTGACAAAACGTGCCAACGGAAAAGGAAAAACTGTTGAGATGGCGGGATTCCCCCACCATGCTCTCGATACATATCTCCCGAAACTGGTTCGTGCCGGAAAACGTGTCGCCATCTGTGACCAGTTGGAAGACCCGAAAATGACCAAGAAGTTGGTGAAACGGGGGATTACCGAACTGGTGACTCCGGGTGTTTCCATCAATGACAATGTATTAAATTATAAGGAGAACAACTTTCTGGCTGCCGTCCATTTCGGAAAGGCTTCCTGTGGAGTTGCTTTTCTCGATATATCTACCGGTGAATTTCTTACGGCGGAAGGCCCTTTTGACTATGTGGACAAACTGCTGAATAACTTCGCTCCGAAAGAGATTCTTTTTGAACGTGGCAAGCGCCTGATGTTTGAGGGAAATTTCGGCAGCAAGTTCTTTACCTTCGAGCTGGACGACTGGGTATTTACGGAGACTACTGCCCGTGAGAAGTTGCTGAAACATTTTGAAACGAAGAATCTGAAAGGGTTCGGCGTGGAGCATTTGAAGAATGGTATCATTGCTTCCGGTGCCATCCTGCAATACCTGACGATGACACAGCATACGCAGATTGGGCATATCACTTCTCTGGCTCGTATTGAGGAAGATAAATACGTTCGTCTGGATAAATTCACGGTGCGCAGCCTTGAGTTGATTGGTAATATGAATGATGGCGGAAGCAGCCTGATTAATGTCATCGACCGGACCATCAGCCCGATGGGTGCACGTCTGCTGAAACGTTGGATGGTCTTTCCGCTAAAAGATGAGAAGCCTATCAATGAACGGTTGAATGTCGTGGAGTATTTCTTCCGCCAACCGGACTTTAAGGAACTGATTGAAGAGCAGTTGCATATGATAGGAGACTTGGAACGTATCATTTCCAAAGTAGCCGTTGGGCGTGTATCACCTCGTGAAGTGGTGCAGTTGAAAGTTGCCTTGCAGGCTATCGAGCCGATAAAGGAGGCATGTATGGAAGCTGATAACGCCAGTCTGAACCGAATCGGCGAGCAACTGAATCTTTGTATTTCTATCCGTGACCGGATAGCCAAAGAGATTAATAATGACCCGCCATTATTGATTAATAAGGGTGGCGTGATTCAAAATGGGGTGAACGCGGATTTGGACGAGTTACGCCAAATCTCCTATTCCGGAAAAGATTACTTGCTCAAAATACAGCAGCGCGAAAGCGAACGGACGGGTATTCCGAGCTTGAAAGTAGCTTATAATAATGTATTCGGTTATTATATCGAAGTCCGTAATGTGCATAAGGATAAGGTTCCACCCGAATGGATTCGCAAACAGACGTTGGTCAACGCAGAGCGTTATATCACGCAGGAACTGAAAGAATACGAAGAGAAGATTTTGGGAGCGGAGGATAAGATTCTGGTTCTGGAAACGCAGCTATATACGGATTTGGTACAGGCATTGATGGAATTTATTCCTCAGATACAGATTAACGCGAATCAGATTGCCCGCCTGGACTGTCTTTTGTCATTCGCCAATGTGGCTCGTGAGAATCGTTATATCCGTCCGATTATTGAGGATAATGATGTACTGGATATTCGTCAGGGGCGTCATCCGGTGATTGAAAAGCAACTTCCGATTGGCGAGAAGTATATTGCCAATGATGTAATGCTGGACAACACTACCCAGCAGATTATCATAATAACTGGTCCCAATATGGCCGGTAAGTCGGCACTCCTGCGTCAGACTGCACTGATTACGTTACTGGCGCAAATCGGTTCGTTCGTTCCTGCCGAAAGTGCCCATATCGGACTGGTGGATAAGATATTTACCCGTGTGGGAGCGAGCGATAATATATCAGTCGGTGAATCTACATTCATGGTGGAGATGAACGAAGCGGCGGATATTCTGAACAATGTTTCTTCCCGAAGCCTGGTGCTGTTTGACGAACTGGGACGCGGTACTTCTACTTATGATGGTATTTCCATTGCTTGGGCGATTGTAGAACATATCCATGAACATCCGAAAGCGAAAGCACGTACTTTATTTGCTACGCACTACCATGAATTGAACGAGATGGAGAAATCCTTCAAGCGTATCAAGAACTATAATGTATCGGTGAAAGAAGTGGATAACAAGGTAATCTTCCTTCGTAAACTGGAACGTGGCGGCAGCGAACACTCCTTCGGTATTCATGTGGCAAAGATGGCGGGTATGCCGAAAAGCATTGTGAAACGTGCGAATGAGATATTGAAACAGCTTGAATCTGATAATCGTCAACAGGGAATAGCAGGCAAGCCATTGGCGGAAGTGAGCGAGAACCGTGGCGGTATGCAGTTGAGCTTCTTCCAGTTGGATGACCCGATTCTTTGTCAGATTCGTGATGAGATATTGAACTTGGATGTGAATAATCTCACTCCGATTGAAGCACTGAATAAGCTGAATGATATAAAGAAGATAGTCAGGGGGAAATAAGGCGAAAATATAGGTAAATATGCCCTAGAGTATATTTTCGATCGTTTTCCTGACGTCAGGAAAATGGTATCCACTCTAACAAGAAAAGAGTAAATGATAAAAAAAGGGATTAGTGATTTAAACATCGCTAATCCCTTTTTCCGTTTCAGGCTACTTTCTTCTTCTTGTCATAGAAGAACATGAAGTAGACACCTATTATGATGAATGGAACGCTTAACCATTGTCCCATATTGAACATCATGCTGTTTTCAAAATCTTCCTGATTCTCTTTCAGGAACTCGATAAAGAAGCGGAAGGTGAAGATATACGTCAGACAGAGGCCGAAGAAGAAGCCGCGATGCAGTTTCTTGCTGTAATTCTTATACAGGTAAATCATGATGAAGAACAGGATAAGATAAGCGATGGCTTCGTAGAGTTGTCCCGGATGACGGGGTAGCATATCTACGCGCTCGAAAACGAATGCCCAGGGTACATCAGACGGTTTACCGATAATCTCAGAGTTCATCAGATTGGCAAGACGAATGAAGCAGGCCGTGATTGGCGTAGCTACGGCAATCATATCCAGCACATCCATATAATGAAGTTTCGTCTTACGGCAATACAGCCAAAGGGCAACTATCAATCCTAGTGTACCGCCATGGCTGGCAAGTCCTTCATATCCGGTGAATTTCCAGTTTCCGTCCGGCATGAATTTGATGGGAAGAATCATTTCCCAGAAGTGGGACAAGTAGTATCCCGGGTCATAGAACAGACAGTGTCCCAAGCGGGCACCAATCAGAATACCAAAGAAACAATAAAAGAAAAGCGGGTCGAACTTCTTCTCCTCTATCTTTTTATCCCGGTACTGGTAGTGAACAACCACATAAGCAAAGAATATTCCTACTGCCCACAATAATCCGTAATAACGGATAGAAATGCCGAACAGGTTGAATAGTTCGGGGTTCGGGTTCCAGTTGATGGATAATAGCATGGTATTCATTCTATATTGGATTAATGTTAATGATTAGATTCTTTGAATTTCTCCGCAACCATCCGGTAGGTTGGTATATCTACTCCTTGTTCCTCGGCTGCCGCAATCATGTCGAAGAGCAAGCCTTGTATCTCTGACTCGTGTCCGCGTGCCAAGTCTTTCTGCATGGAAGCGGTACTTTCGGGGTCGAGCTTGTCAATCACTTTCAGATTATAGCTGACGGGGTCTTCCGGAAATTCCACGCCAAGTTTCTTCCCTAAGGCAGCGCTTTCCGTAGAAAGTCCGATAAATGTATCCCGTACCTTTCCCGGTTTCTGCACTTCTCCCATCGGAACGTCGTAGTAAGCACCTGTTACAGCCATTGCGGAGATGAACGACCATTTGATGAATGTATCCCGGTTAATATCCGGTGAGAGGTCTACCTTTATGCCTGCTTCCTGCAATTCTTCCCGGATGGCTTCCAGTAATCCGGGTTTGACAACAGTGCCACGGTGAGCACCATATACCAGACGGAATATTTTGCCCATTTGGGTAATTTCCCCTGTGCCGGAAACGAAGCCTACGATATAGATACAACCATCCAGGACAGTCACTCCCGGAACAAGTTTCTGTATGCGCGGCCCTGTGCCATATACATTCAGAATAGGGATGACAACCGTGTCTTTGTGTGCTGCTCTTTTTATCAGTTCTACGATAGAATCGACCGAATAACCTTTCACGCATACAAATATCACATCTGCTTTCCCATTGAATTCTTCAGCCGTAGTTGCCGGAATCCGGAGCGTATGTTCGCCCTTCAAATCCGACTTCAGTTTCAGCCCGTTTGTCTGAATTGACTGCAAATGAGCTCCACGGGCAATACAAGTTACATCTTTGCCTGCCAGCGACAAGAATCCTGCGATACTGCCGCCTACACCTCCCGTTCCTGCAATGAGATATTTCATATGGTTAGCGAATTAGTAATTAATAAGTCGTTGATGATTACCGATAATCACACGTTGAAACGGAAATGCATGATGTCGCCATCCTGTACGACATATTCTTTTCCTTCCACACCCAGTTTACCGGCTTCCTTCACGGCTGCTTCCGAACCGTACTGGATATAATCTTCGTATTTGATAACTTCCGCACGGATAAAGCCTTTCTCAAAATCGGTGTGGATAACACCTGCGCATTGCGGAGCTTTCCAACCTTTTTCGTAAGTCCAGGCACGTACTTCCTGTACGCCGGCTGTGAAGTAAGTTTCAAGATTCAATAATTTATAAGCTGATTTGATAAGACGTGCCACGCCCGATTCTTCCAAACCTACCTCGGCAAGGAACATCTGACGGTCTTCGTACGTTTCCAGTTCGGCGATATCCGCTTCTGTCTTGGCTGCGACAACCAGGATTTCTGCATTCTCGTCTTTCACGGCTTCACGTACCATATCTACGTATTTGTTTCCGTTTACTGCGCTTGCTTCGTCTACGTTACAAACGTACATCACCGGCTTGCTGGTCAATAAGAACAGTTCACGGGCAATCTTCTGTTCGTCTTTCGTTTCGAAAGTGACGGTACGTGCCGATTTGCCCTGTTCTAAGGCTTCTTTGTATTGAACCAGTACATCGTAAGCCTGTTTTGCAGCCTTGTCACCACCAGTCTGTGCTTGTTTCTGCACCTTTTGGATGCGGCTTTCGATGGTTTCCAAATCCTTCAATTGAAGTTCGTAGTCGATGATTTCTTTGTCGCGGACAGGATTTATGCTTCCGTCTACGTGTGTCACGTTTTCATCGTCAAAGCAACGAAGTACGTGGATGATTGCATCCGTCTCACGGATATTGGCAAGGAACTTGTTTCCCAGTCCTTCACCTTTGCTTGCGCCTTTCACCAGTCCGGCGATATCTACGATTTCTACTGTTGTAGGGACGATTCTTTGGGGATGTACCAATTCAGCCAGCGCGTTCAGACGTTCGTCGGGAACGGTGATTACACCTACATTCGGTTCAATTGTACAGAAAGGGAAGTTTGCCGCTTGTGCTTTTGCGTTCGACAAACAGTTGAAAAGTGTTGACTTACCCACGTTCGGTAGTCCTACAATACCACATTGTAAAGCCATAATTATATATTATATTTCTTATTATCAATTAGTTATGTATCGTTGTAAAATGAACGAGTAACAAAATGGTAACAATATAAAGTTAAAAAAGAATAATTGCTCCTTTCACCTCGTTTTGGTGTGCAAAGATAATCAATTTTAGGCTAATGTGGTTATCTTCTTATACTTTCTCTTTTGGCTATTATTAGTTTTTAAGCGGAATCGTTATCTTTGCTCACATTAATGAAAACAGAGAATATTATGATAGATACAGAGTTTAAAGCTAAATTTGATAATATACAAAGATTATTTGACCGTTGCATTAACCATGCCTATGAAACTTTAGAAAGGAGCATTTATATGAAATCCAAATATCTAAATGCGGAGGAGATGGAAAAATTGGAACGACAAGAATATATTCGTATCGCTGATGAATTAGCGAGTTTATATATGCGTTATTCTGTACTAAGTGAGATACAGCGTTGTTATTTCATACATAACTTCTTTTGGGAAAGCGGATTTTATGAATCTATTAAACCTGATGAAAAAAGAAAATATCTCACGTTTTCTGTTACCTCATTTGAGTATTCCCAATACGAACAGGATAATACGGCTTATGACGAAGAGTTGCCATATTTTTCCGTAGTAGTAAGAGCTATTGTTTTAGAGAAATATTTGGCTTACTTGCGAGAAAAGAAAGAAGAAGAACCGCAAATAGTAGTAGAGCAATCACAGGAAGAGATTAACGTAGAACAAGAACAACCAATAATACAACCTCAGAAGGTAGTACGACCTGTTACCGATGATGAAAACCCGTTTGAATCGGTTTTGAATGATGGACAAATGACACTTTTAGTAGAATGTATCAATGAGGTTAAATTGTTTAATGCTTCTGTGTCTATTGACGATTTCAAAGCCATACTTGCCTGTAAGCCTAATGCAATTCTAAAGTCGAAGAATAACAGACATTTAGCCTATTTATTTTCAGGGTTATACTATAGAGATTTGATAACACCTAATTGGCAATCCGTAATTGCTAATAATCAGCTTTTTATTTCCTCACAGAAAGATAATTATCTTAATCAGAGTGATTTATCTTCTGCAGCCAATAGTGTAAAGGACATAGAAATTAGGGGAAAATACGCAACCATAGAAAGATACCTCAAACAAGTGAAAAAACTTTGAGAATAGGTTGATACCTCAAACATAGTCAATCCTCTATCAACCTTATATTCAATACATTTGCCCCCGTAATCGACTACAAGACACGGAGGGCATGCACTCCATATCATTTAATTTCTAATTCCTGATTGTATGGAGAAAAGTATTGAAACACGAGTTGCAGAACTCGAACAACAGATTTTTTTATGTAAGAATGTACTTAGTTTCGATGAAGCAAGTATGTTCCTTCACCTATCCAAGAGTTACCTTTATAAATTGACTTCGGGTAACCTGATACCTCATTATAAGCCGCAAGGCAAGATGCTTTATTTTGAAAAGGCAGAGTTGGAAACATGGCTTCGACAGAATCCTGTTAAGACACAGGCGCAAATTGAGCAGGAAGCGCAAGCCTATACCCTAAACCGTCCTTTAAAAAAGTAAAGCTATGGAAAATAAGATTGGGACAGGGGAAAAGAAGAAGGACATGAGCAAAGAAGATTTTGCAATCCTTTGGAAAACCATTCATTTGAAGGTAACCGACACTTACGATGTGCCGCCTGAAATACTTTGGGTAAACGGTTCAACTATCGGTACACTGGGAAATTTTAGCGCTTCGACAGGTAAAGCCAAGAGTAAGAAGACTTTCAATATATCTGCTATCGTGGCAGCAGCCTTGAAAAATGATGAAGTACTCCAGTACTCGGCATGTCTACCTGAGAACAAGCGTAAAATCTTGTACATAGATACAGAGCAGAGCAAATACCATTGTCATAAGGTGATGGAGCGTATTTGTCGACTGGCTGATATTCCCACCGATAAGGATAATAAGGACTTTATCTTTATTGTATTGAGAGAATATACACCTACCATGCGGAAACTGATAATAGACTACATGCTTAAGAATATGGAAGATATAGGACTTGTTATCATAGACGGCATTCGTGATTTGATGTATGATATTAATAGCCCCAGCGAATCATCCGAACTAATCAACCTTTTTATGAAGTGGTCGGGTGAATATAACTTACATATTCACACCGTGCTGCATTTAAACAAGGGAGATGACAATACACGAGGGCATATCGGAACGGAACTCAATAATAAGGCGGAAACTGTATTGCAGATAACAAAGAGTAGCCAAGATGTGAATATTAGTGAGGTAAAAGCAATGCACATCCGTGATAAAGACTTTGAACCGTTTGCATTTCGCATTAATGATGATGCTTTGCCCGAAGTTGTAAAGGACTATGCTTTTGAGCGTAGTAAACAAGAACGAGGGTTTTCATTGACGGAGCTAACAGAACAACAGCACCGACAGGCACTGGAAAAAGCCTTTGGAACACTTGTAATAGAGGGGTATACCAATGTGATAAAGGCATTGAAAGACGGTTACGCCAGCATTGGCTTTACGAGAGGAAAAAATGTTCTTGTGAACTTGAATACCTTTCTTAAAAATAAGCGGATGATAGTTAAAGAGGGCAGGGGATATAAGTACAACCCAAATTTCCACTACTAAGCAAGTTTATTTTGGTTTAGGTGTATATATAGCTGGAACAAACCGGATCAGTTTTAAACAAGTCTGGTTTGTTTCGGGTGTGTATATTGGAGAACTAAACCAAGCTTCCACTTGAAACCGTTTAGCTGTTTGGTTAACTAAACGGTTAAACAATCAATTAACTTACAAAATGAATAATCAAATGGATATACATACAGCAAAAAATATTCAATTAGCAGACTATCTGCAAAGTTTAGGCTACCACCCTGTAAAGAAACAAGGTAATAGCCTATGGTATAACTCACCATTCAGAGAAGAAAAAGAACCTTCTTTCAAAGTGAATCCTGACCGCAATTTGTGGTATGATTTCGGATTAGGTAAAGGTGGCAATATCATTGCACTGGCGCAAGAACTTTACGCATCTGACAGCGTGCCGTACCTTTTGGATAAGATTGCGCAGCAGGTATTACATGTCCGTCCTGTTTCTTTTTCTTTTCAGCAGCAATCCTCTACACAGCCGAGCTTTCAGCAGTTGGAAGTTATGCCGCTTTCTTCTCCTGCCTTGTATTCTTACTTGCAGGAGAGAGGAATAAATATGGAACTGGCAAAAAGAGAATGTAAGGAAGTTCGTTTTGTGAATAACGGCAAACAGTTCTTTGCCGTTGGTTTTCCGAATGCTTCGGGTGGGTACGAGGTGCGCAATAAGTATTTTAAAGGCTGTATCGCCCCCAAAGACATCACATATATACGGCAGACGGGAGAGCCGAGAGAAACCTGCTATATGTTCGAGGGGTTTATAGATTATCTTTCTTTCCTGACCCTACGGCAGAAGTCTTGTCCCACTAACCCCGACCTTGACAAGCAGGACTATATTATTTTGAACTCCGTTTCCAATCTATCCAAAGCATTGTACCCGTTAGGGAATTATGAGCATATACATTGCTTTTTCGATAACGATGCGGCAGGAATGAAAGCCGTGCAGGAATTGCATCGGGAATACGGCTATCGTGTCCGTGATTCTTCTCGTATCTACAGTAACTATAAGGATTTGAACGACTACCTTACGAGCAAAAAAATGTTGCAGCCGTTAGAGCTTCCAAAGCCGACCAAACAGACCGAAAGGCAGGTTCAGCAACTAGCCAAGAAGAAAAGCAAAGGTTTTAGGATGTAACTGCCGTACGCTCCTCACAGGCTTTTAAGTAAAGAAAAGCCATAGCTCAATAGGGCGTTTTCTTAACGCAGTGCAAGCACCGCTAAAAACACCCTATCGAGCAAAGGGGCAAAGCCCCTTTTGAAACCCCGTGAGCCATGCGGCAGGTATGCAGGGCAATCGGAATTGTCTAACAAAAAACGAATTTCAACATGGGATATTTTACCCTTGATTTCAAGAAAGCGAAGGGAGCGTCGGACGCCCGGATGTCCGACCACATCGAGCGCAGGGTGATAGCCTCGAATGTGGATTCCACACGTACACATCTTAATCGTGAACTGGTGGAACTTCCCGAAGGGGTGACGGTACGTGATGAAGCGATAGCACACCGCATCAGGTCGGCAGGTATCAAACGGAAGATTACCTCTGACCAAGTAAGAGCTATTCGTGTCATGATGTCGGGAACGCACGGGGATATGATGAAGATACAGCAAGACGGGCGTATGGATGAATGGTGCAATGACAGTATGAGGTGGCTGTACAAGACTTTTGGACGGGAAAACATCGTTTCCGCAGTCCTGCACATGGATGAAACCACACCGCACATACACGCCACGCTTGTACCGGTCGTGACGGGCGAGCGCAGAAAGGCGAAACAGAAGAAGCAGACGCAGGGCGGGCGCACTTACCGGAAGAAAGCGGATGCAGCCCGGCTGTGCGCCGATGACGTGCTGAACCGTGACAAGCTGACAGGCTACCATGACGACTACGCCAAAGTTATGGAGAAATACGGTTTGCAGCGTGGCGTGCGTGGCTCGGAAGCAAGGCATGTCACCACCGCCCAGTATTACCGTGATTTGAAGCGGCAGACGGGCGAACTTGAAACGGATGTACAACAACTTCAAAGCGAGAAGAAAGATGCGGATATGCAGCTAAAACAGGTCAAAAGAGAAATAGGCACGCAAAAGCTGGAAGCGGTCAAGACCGAAGCCAAAACCGCACTTATCGCAAAGGTAGGTTCTCTTTTGGGCAGTGGGGAAATCAAGGAACTCAAACAGGAGAACAGGCAACTGCATGAAGAAGTCGCCAGCCGTGACGAAAGTATAGTGAAGCTCCACGCCATGATGCGGGAGCAACGGGAGCAATCCCGCAGGGAACTCACGGAAGTACAGGGAAAGCACATCCGGGAACTGGACGAAACCCAAAAGCAGGTTTCACGGCTGGCACGGATGATTGAGAAGGCATGTGCGTGGTTGCCGCAACTCAAAGAACTTTTCCGTATGGAAAAGCTGTGCCGTGTCGTGGGGTTCTCGGCTGAACAGACCGCAAAACTGATGTGCGGGGAGAGGATAGAATACAGCGGCACGCTTTATTCGGAAGAACACAGGCGGAACTTCAAGGCGGAGAAGGTCACGGCACAGGTGTTTAAAAATACGGACGTGGATAGGAACAAGTTGTTCCTGCACATCAACGGACAAAGTATTTCCGACTGGTTCAAGGAGCAGTTTAACAAACTCTGCCGGAACATGCAGCCCAAACAGAAATTAAAAAGTGGAATGAAAATATAGAATATTGCATGGCATTTTTACAGGAAGGCGGATATTTATGCTTTTGAACATGTAGACACTAAAAAGCAGTTCAAAAAACATCTTTCTTCCTGATTTTTTTATATGTTTGGGAATCATATCAAACATTATAAAAAACAAAAGCCATGTATTCAGAAATAACCTTAGAAATAAACGGATATAGACGGGATATATTAAGGTATAATTATCGTTTTTCCCGTAACACAGACCTCAAAGGCAGACCTACTACGGGAGTATTAGACGGAAGTATATATATAGAAATGGAATCAAACGGGGATAGTTCCATTCTGGACATGATGCTTGTTGATATGAACAAACCTCGCCCCAGTTTCTTTTTCCGTGCGGAACCCGTTCCCGTTTCGGGAAGAATACGACACACCAAAGACGATATGATGCTTAGAGAGCTCGTTTTTGATGAAGCGTATATTAGTTGCTATGGCGAAACCATGAATGCGACAGGAAGCAGCCCCATGATTACCCACTTTCTCATATCCCCCACACGGCTGGATATTAATAGGACTATCAGACTGGACAGAAGAATTAAGACTACTTATGGATTTTGGTGGGAAGAATACAAGGAGGAGGAAAAAACTCCCACAAAAGTAGTAAACTATTCACCACCTTTGTTATTGGTGACTTCTGTAAAAGGAAAAGACACTGCTCTACCTTCTGACAAAATTAGATACCAAGTCACTGGATATAATTTATCCAATGTTAGTGAGAATGACCGCAAACGGGTAAAATGGATCGTTGAAGTGAATGGTAAAAAGGAGGTTCAGAATGGAACTGGTGAGGTGCTGGACTTATTTATAAAGGAAGACTGGGCAGGAGAAGAAATTGCCGTGATGCCTTATTTAAAACAAGAGACGAAAAAAGTATCTGCCATAACAATTGTAAAGAAAAGAATCGTAACGCTTTTTATTGGAGGTGCTGCTGACAAAAATAGCTATTATACGATAAGTCCTACCGAGCTAATAAAAGATGGTGCTGCGACACCCTATTTAAACTGGGTAAAGTCGGTGAAATCTATAGAACACTACACATTATATTTTGGTTATGAAGAAGTTTTTCGGGATGAACATGTTGCCGGATTATGCACATACATTGGCTCGACTAAAACACCCGTATACATAATAGGTCATAGTCTAGGGGGATGGAACGGAGCTCATTTGTCACAAATACTAACAGATAAAGGATTTCATATTGAAATGCTAATAACTTTAGATCCGGTTGGCAAAGGAGCAATGGTATGGGCAGCATCAGATATACATTATGAAATTCCGACCCCCAAAGCAGATTTCTGGATAAATATTTCAGCTATGCCTAACAAAGATGATTCTTCGGATGTAATAGCGGACTTTGGAGAAAGGTGGATTCCCGAGACAGGACCAGATGTAAATTATATATCGAAAGCGCATCATAGGGAAGTCAGGCGAATGTTTAATGAAAATATTTGTCAGGGTAAATCTGCATTCCAGTTGTTAAAAGAATATATAACGAAAAAACAATAATGTAATGCCTACTAAATACACTTTTATCAGTCTGTTTTTTCTAGCACTGTTAGCTATTGGTTGCAGCAATTTGGTTCAAATTCCTAAACTGGAATTTGTAAGTATAAGACATCCTATAGCGCAAGACACTATTTTATTTCCGGAAATGTCATATCCCTATTATTATATTCTCAGGTTTTCATCAGATGCGGATCTTGAAAAATGTGATCCTGATACAAAAGTACTTTTATTATATGCATCTGCTCAAAGGCAGGGGTTTCATTATTGTGATTTGTTTGACAGTAATGATTCGAGAGAAGAAGGGATAATAAACACGGTATCTGTAGAAAAAGTACAGGGAGGAAAAGGGAAATATTATTATGATGCCGCCTTTGCTCTTTCTCTACCCAAAGACGAACTTATAAATGTGAATGATACTATTTATTGTAAGATTTTCTTTGTTAGAATGTCTTGGAAGATAAATGAATCAGATGAAATGCTTATTCCAAAAGACAGCTTACGTATTTTTCTGGATGAAACAGATGAAAGGTATTTTCCTAGCGGTGAACTTAAAACTTCTTGGGATTCGTGCAACGTCAATTAGGGAAATACAATAGGAATGAATAACTATTCTTTCGCATCCATCTCCCATTCAAGAATGGATAGATTTATCGATTGGGACGCTAAAAAATAAGATTCAGGAAGAGATCTTAGGTGAGTAGATATTCATAAAGACAGATGTTTTGATAGTTCAGAAGATAATGAATTGATAAATCTTAAATCAGAAGCTTTCAGCGATTCTGCAAAAGTTTATTTTTGGGAATGTAATATTGGAGGGCAATTAACCAATAACGGAGAACATGTATTAGATATTACAGCTTGCATTCAAAAAAAGAACTCATATCACCTAAAGGATGTTTTGCTCAAAAGTTTGCTGAACATATTGCACATAGAAGTTATTGGCACAAATATAAAGACTATGACTATTATTATGATGTTTGGTTAATTATTCATTACGGATATGTCGGGTTAAGTGTCGGATTTGATGAAAAGACACTGTTGGGTGGTGCAGATTTAGCTCAAGTAATCGACAGTTCTGGTGAAAATGCGGAAGATACAGGTGATGATAAGACTTCTATAAAAATAGGGTTCGCTCTTTATTACAAGTACGGAAGATACGCCGAAGGTTTGACCGCTCAAGATATTTTAAATGCTCTCGATTCTTCAATGATGACAGAAAGTAAAAGGAAATACGTATGTTTAGAAAAATAAGACAACATAAAAAAAACTGTGGTTATCCATCCTGATGCTACTCGTATTATCTGTTTACCTGTATCAGGAATCTCGACCAACCGTCATTTTTCATACCTATAAGGAATCCGGTTACTTGGGAAAAGTATCCACGTTTAGTGGAAGTATTGACAAATTGTATATAAAAAATCATATTTCACAATATAGGCTGCCGCATATTTGGAATTGGGATGGAAAAGACGAGATAGCCTTCTTTACTAAAAATCATAATATTTTATTAATGAAAGAAGATATGGATTTCTGGAAACTGGATGTGTTTTTGGACGAAAATGGCTACTATAAAAGTCATAAGTTTAAAAGATATTTTTGGCGGAAGAATCAGGAACAAGATTAGATGGATCTGATTGAGAGGATATAAATGGTATTATAGTAAAATAGGTACTGGCGAAAAAGAAAAAAAATGTTTTTCTTTTCGCCAGTATTATTTCGTACCTTTGTTCAAGTGCAGAAAAAGAGAAAATAGATACAAAAGTTTACCACTTATCCTTGCTCTTATAATTGAAAATCTGCACTTCTATTTTTCTAAAATCGCCTAATTTGTATGCAAATTGCATGTTTAAGAAAATACAATTCAATGTTTTGATTTATATATATAACTAATAATTAGATGTTTAGATAGAAATAAAGTCGTTTGCATATTTAACACACAGATAAATCGTCCCTGAAAGGTCGATCATCCGCCAAACATTAGCAAATATTCGTATTCTAAGTTTAGTACGTCCCTTTGTTTATATATCCAAAACGGACTAAACCTATACCTATTGACAGCAAAATATATATGCTGGCGAAAAGAAAAAGACTATTTCTCTTTTCGCCAGTTTTGTTTTTGTGGTTGGGTGTCTTTTGTTACCTTTGCACATGAAGCCCACCATTAAGCGAATTTCTTCGTTTTTTTTGTTACTATTTTGTTACCCGCTATTAGTGATTTGTGGGCTTATTTGTTGATAATCAAATTTATACACCGAATGGTATATAATATATGGCAAAATATAGGAGCTTGCGAAAAGAAAAAGATTTTCTCTTTTCGCAAGTATCATTTTGAATTAATCTGTAAATGAAGGTATTAGGGCTATTGCCTTTTTTTTGCTTTCATCCACAATCTTAGCATATATTTGCGTAACTTGAATATTTGTATGTCCAAGTAATTTTGATACAGTATATAAATCTGCTCCAAGTGTAATCATCATGGTTGCATGGGTATGTCTTGAGACATGGAATGTAAGATGTTTGTCTATTCCTGCACTTTCTGCCCATTTTGGCAATATTTCATTTGTTCTGCCCAATGATATTAAATCAGCGAAAACTTTGTCTGTGGGCTTTGCATTGCCTTTAGGAGGCAGTTGTTTTACTGCTTCACCACTTAGTGGTATTGAGATTGCTATTTTAGTTTTTTGCTGTACCATATTGAGGGTATATTTTCCTTCACTGTCTTCCTTTAAGTCACCCCATGTTAAGGCAGCTACATCGCAATGGCGAATACCACAAAAACAGCAGAAGAGGAAAGCTCGTTTTACCGTGTTATTGCGGAAATCTGTTTTTACCAAAATTTTCAACTCGTCTATGGTGAGAAATTCTCGCTTGGCTTGTACTTGCTTAGGCTTATCTTCCAATTTTATTTTATCCATAGGATTAGCAGGTAAAATATCTTCTGTTACAGCATAATTGATGCAATAGCGAAGCATCTTGTAGTAGTGGGCACGTGTATTTGGGCTTACATATTTTTCTTTCTTACAATGTTGCTGTTTAGCTGTTTTTAGATATTCGACAAAACCAATAATGTATTCCTTGTCAAGTTGTTTAAATGTAATCCCTGTCTTATCGTATCGCTGCAAATGATGAATAAGGGTATTAGAGGTGACCTTTCTGCCTGTCTTTTCTACATCTTTATCAGCTATGTACTGGATATAGTCAATCAACTTGATGTTTGACTTATTTTTACTGTTGCTGAAGCCATAGCGGTTATTTTGTATCTCAACGATTTTTTGAGCTTTGATGGCGTTTGCCAATTTCATGGTTTCCGCATTACGGTTCTTGGTTGCACGGTCTTTTTCTGGAACAAGATAGAGTTTTAGAAATTCATAGTTTCTTTTTCCATCTACATAGATGTCCAAGTAAATAGATTCATTTCCATTGTTCAGTTTCTTGGTTCTGATACGGATTGGCTCTTTTATTTTCACTTCTTTGCTCATGGTTAATTCTTGTTTGATACAGTAGCAAAGATAGAAAATATTTTTGTTTTTGAGTAACAAACGAGTAACAGAAGTAACAAGAAACAAGGGTGAGGAAGGGAAAAATGAAGTAACAACAGAAAATGATAAATGAATGTAATATGTTGATATATAGTATATTTATATTCTTTTGTTACTCTTTTGTTATTTTGAATATGGCATTACCATTATTCCACATTGCAATGCCATATTAATCTATTATTACTTTTGTTACCAAGTTGCTCATTTAAGTTTGCAAAGATAATCATTTTTGAACTAATAAAGGAAACTTGGTGCACTTTCTGTCTTTTCCCCTTATTCCCGGCTACTTCCTATCGGAAAGTTAAGCCGGAAGAATAAGGGGAGAAAGTATTCATTTCATTACTACTCACAAGGCGGCACTTCGGAAATACTACCGTACCGGTGGTATTCGAAAGAGATGCTTTGTTCCTGGATATAGTGCAGCAACTCGATGCGTCCTTGCTTAACGGGCGGTGCTGTCGCAATGTACATATCATATTCCGCAGCCACTTCATACATTTCTTTGGGAATATTGGGCGAACAAGTCCGTATTCTTGCATAATCTATCATCACTTCCAGAAATTTCTCCATTGACTCTTCCCTTAGTTTGCAACCGGCTTCGGCAAGTGCGGCGCTACGGTTGTCTGTCGGGTCGAAGCTGATGGCGAGCGGTGTTCCGCAGGTCTTTGCCGCATAGGCAATCATCAATGCTTCCTCGTCCGTATCCTCCGGGAATAGACGCAGAATCATTTCATACAGAGGCAGATAACGGAAAAGATTCTGTTCCCCGTATAGCTTGTTGATGTCTTTGGCTTTTGAGAATTCTTCCTGCCAGGCTTTCTCGTAGCTTTGTTTATAATCAGTCTTGCTGTCCGGCTTGTCTGTGATTTCTACAAAGCAAGTGCAATAATTGGGGCCGCCCGCTTTGAGGCCGCCACCAAAAGCGGACATATTCATTCCGCCGAATGGCTGACGGTTGACGATTGCTCCCGTAATTCCCCGGTTGATATACAGGTTTCCTGCCGATAGGGTGTCCTTCCACAGTTTTTGTTCAGCTTCGTCGAGGCTCTGCAATCCTGAAGTTAATCCGTAGTACAGGTCATTGACCAGGTCAATACCTTCTTCGAGACTATCAATGCAGCCGACACTTAGTAGCGGGCCGAATAACTCGGTGCAGAAAGAGAAGCTCCCCGATTTTACTCCCCATTTTACGGTGGGAGCCAATATATATTCTTTCTCGTCGATAAAGCGGGGTGGAACCAGCCACGACTCTCCCGGTTTGAGTTTAAAGGCTTTCAGCAGTTTGTCATTCTTGTTGGTAATCATCGGGCCTACCACATTTCCGGCATTCCAGACACTGCCTGTTTTCAGACTTGTTGCCGCATCTTTCAGTTTGCTTTGGAAGTTCTCATCTTCGTAGACCGAGCGTTCTACCAACAACAGTGAGCAGGCGGAACATTTCTGTCCGGCATTGCCGAAGGCGGAAGCGACGGTATTCATGATAGCATGGTCGCGGTCGCCCGATGCCGTGAGGATAATGGCGTTTTTGCCACCGGTTTCTGCGGATAGGGGAGTTGCCGGAGCAGTCTTCGCGATATTTTGGGCGGTATCTGTGCCGCCTGTCAGGATAATATGCTTGATGGCGGGAGCAGTAGTCAGTACTTTCAGTGCTTCCCGATTGGTAATGATGACCTGTAATGCTTCTTTGGGCACTCCTGCCTCCCAAAATGCCTTGGCAAACATCCAGGCAACCGGAGCTGCCACAGTAGCAGGTTTCAGGATAACCGTGTTTCCGCCTGCCAATCCCGCTACTATACCACCTACGGGGATAGCGCAAGGAAAATTCCAGGGAGAAATAACCAATATCGTTCCCTTCGGCTTCATCTCTATATCATCCAATACGGCAAACTTCTTCATCGCCGTCGTATAGAAACGGGCATAATCTACCGCTTCCGAAACTTCCACATCACCCTCAATCACCGTTTTACCCGTCACGGCACACATACAACCTATCAGGTCGCCCCTCATGTCTGCCAACCGGTTGGATGCTTCGTACATAATCCGATGCCGTTCTTCCAGTGTAGTCTTTCTCCATCCGGCAGGGTCTGCTTCTGCAATCCCGATAATCTTTTCCACTTGCCCACTGTCCGCTTGTGACATTTCACAGATACAGACTTCATCATTCTGGCAACGGTCGAGGTATTTATAACGGCTTTCGCATACTACCGTTTCCGCACCTATCTGTAACGGAATAATTTCCGGTTCTTCCGTGCCGTTTTTCTTCCATTTGGCGAAGATACGACGTACCCATTCCTGATTCTGTGACAAATCGAAATCCGTATCCGGTTCATTCTTCATCATATCCGACGGCGCGACGGGAGTATAAGGAAGATTACGATTCTGGATACGTGGCGATACATGAGTAATAGTATCTTTCATCGCATACGCATCTTCAAACTGCTTCGCAAGGAAATCCCATTCTTTCGTATTCGGTTTCAGATTGAAAGAGTGAGTCAGGAAGTTGTCAGGTGCCGTGTTTTCATCCATCCGGCGGACAAGATAAGAAACTGCATTCAGGAAATGCTCGTTCTTTACCACCGGGGTATAGAGAATCACCCGATTGCCAAGCATAGACTGGGCACGCCATAGATGATTGGCCATTCCTTCCAGCATTTCAAATGTCATATATTCGGCTGTGCCGTACTTCTGAGCTGACAAATAAGCGTAAGCGATAGAGAACAGATTATGAGAAGCTACGCCAAGATGCAATGCCTTGGCATTTTCGGGCATCAATGCCCGTTCCAACAGGTGCAGATAGTTGGCGTCCACTTCCGTCTTGGAAGGGAGAATCGGATTCGGCCAACCTCTCAGGGAAGAAATAACCGTTTCCATCTCCAGGTTACAGCCTTTTACAAGGCGCATCTTGATAGGAGCACCGCCTTCCGCTATGCGGGCTTTGGCAAATTCCAACAATTCCGTCTGGAAATCATGGGCATCCGGCAGATAAGCTTGAACGACGATTCCCGCAGAGTAATTCTTAAACTGTGGCAAACTAAGCACAGTCTTGAAAAGACGCAATGTGAAATGCGCGTCTTTGTATTCTTCCATGTCCAGATTGATGAATTTGGACTGTTTTGCTCCGGTTTCGTCTATATACGGAAAATCAATAGCCTTCTGATAAAGCGCAGACATTCGTGAGACGAGTTCAGGAAAACTTTCCTCATAATTCAGGGCATGGGTCTGAGCGTATATTCCCGATATTTTCACAGAGATATAATTAATATCGGGTGATTCCAGCGCTTCTAAATAATGGTGGTAACGATGGTCGGCTTCCCCGTTGCCAAGCACTACTTCACCCAGCAGATTTACGTTCTGCCCGATTTTCTCTTGTGCACGGGTAGCCAGATGCTTTGTGAGTTGCGGACGTTCCTCATTGATGATGACTTGCGAGGTATCCATGCGCAAACGCTTTTTGATAATCGGGATAGCGATAAAGTCGAAATGATAGCCGAATGCCTGATACATTTTGAAGAGGAAAGCATCCCGTTTATTCAGAAATTCGGGTACGCCGTATTGGTCGAGAAGAGTCTTGATGCGTTTGGCGAGTATCTTCCGGTCACGGATTTGCGAGGATTCGTCAAGCATCTTGACCAGGAACTTCTTGTCCTGCGGACGTTGCACCATGACGGCGTATTTATGCTGTTCCCGGCGTTCGGCTTCCGTGATAGTTTGCTCACAGGTGTTATACAGTTTGACTACCCAATCCTGTACTTCGGTAAGGGTTGGTTGAAATTGTTTGTCCATAAGAATCTGAATTATGTAGATTGTGGAAAATAAGAAAAAAGAATCTCAAATTGCAATTTACATATCACGGAAGGTGGGGCTGAACATAACAGCACGGTAGCGATGCAGGGTTTGCAACGCTTGCTGCGAGAAGCGGTCGAACAGATACTGTTGTTTCATATTCGTCGTTTTTTAGAGTTATTAGAAACGAAAGGCTTACACTTATCACAAAGATAAAAATAAATTGTTGATTTTCAAGTAAAAAGGAGAAGAAAATGCAACTGCGCTAAATTCGAATTTCAAAAGATATTCCTTTCAATACTCTAATGGGCTAATTCAGCCCAATCCTTTTCTACTATAAAGTTTAAATGCACAATTATCTTGCACCTTACACTTTTGCTATTTATCTATCTGATATAATGTGAATTGAGTAAGTGCAAGATAGGGTTGCAGATAGTGTAAGATACCTTTATCTTACACTCAGTGTGAAGTTCAAAAAGCACCTCTATAATTTCAAAAAGGTACGTAGTAATTTTCTGAATCTATGCATAGAATGACTTGTTCATGCCTGCGAACAATCTGTTTTATGCCTTGAAACAAAGTGTTTGCTATAGGGAAACAAAGTGTTTCAAGCCTTTGAACAGATTGTTTCGAGCCTATAAACACTTTGTTTCAAGCGCTTGAAACAAAATTGAACTGTACTTGAAACAAAACAAACTATGCACCAACAGGAAATAATCTATGTGGTAATCACAGAAGAAACAACAGTGCAAGATAAAAGGTATCTTACACTATCTGCAACCCTATCTTGCACTCGCATAATTTTCTATATATCAAGCATATAAACAGCAAAAGTGCAAGGTGTAAGATGTTTTGACGTTTTCAACTTATTGTAGAACAGAAGATGAAGTAGATATTTGGCTCATTCCAGCGCCCAAAATGAATCTTTCAGCTAAAGAGGAACAGACTGGATTAAAGTGTACTCAATCTCGTTTCTAATGGAATTTACAAAAATAAGGGGAACAGCCGGATAAATCCATTTGCTCCCCTTCAGGTCTCGCTAAGCCTTGATAAAATTTCGTAAAAGGCAAGTAGCAACACCTGAATGTTGCGTTTTCGACTTTATAGCCGTCAGACGCCCCGTCTGATTTTACTTGTCTGTATAGTTATTACAAGACTGTGTCTCGTACCTTTTGCAAACGTATAGACATAAAAAAAGCGGAAGGGTATTTACCTATCCGCAAATGAGGGAGTCGAAGCCCTTGCACACAAACAGGAAACACCCCCCGCCTATTGTGCAGGGAGCATTCGTCTGTTTTCATGTGTGCTTGATAATTTCGACTTTTCATTTGCACAGAAACCAGCTAAACGCTTTTTTATTCAAAATGTAAATACATGTCGCGCTACGACCATGCAAAGATAAGAAATTATTGAATCAATAGCCGTCCGGCACTTTCTTTTTTCATTCAATAGCTTGATTTTCTTTTTTTCGGGTATAACCGTTTCGAGAATATTAGTATTTGGCTTGATATTTCTTATAGAAAATCAGGAACAGAGTAAACCCAATCAGTGCGAAAGGAACACCCGTGAGGGCAGGATAACGATAGCCTTCACTGACAGCTAATCCGCCTGCATAAGCACCGATAGCATTTCCCAAGTTGAATGCAACCTGTACGCAAGCGGCTCCCAACATCTCACCGCCTTTTGATACACGGATAATCAATATTTGTTCAGGGCTGGATACGGCAAACAGCCCTGCCGTACAAAGACACATTAGCAAAGCTGCCGCCCATTTGTAAGGCGAAAGGAAGAATATAAGCAACAGCATAATGCAGATAAGTGCTTGCGCAGCGGTTCCCACTTTTCCGGGAGTATAACGGTCGGAGAGGCGTCCGCTAATCAGATTTCCCATTACCATTCCGAAGCCGGCAAGAATCATTAAAGGAGTAATACTTTCGGCAGAGAAACCGGAAACATGTGTCAGCATGGGATTAATATAGCTATACCAGCAGAATACACCCCCATTTCCTAATGCCGTAGCACCGAGAATCAGCCACGGCGCCGGAGTTTTAAGAAAGCGGAATTGTCCCTTGAAACCTGTATCTTTCAATCCTTCCACGTGAGGAACCCAACGCCAGATATAATACAAGATAACAACTCCCCAAATACCTACCAACAGGAAAGTGGCACGCCAGGAAAGCATAGTGCTTAGGGAAGTTCCCAGCGGTACACCGAAAAGGTTGGCAATAGTCATTCCGGCAATCATAATCGAGACAGCTTCCGAACCTTTTCCCTTGTCAGCCAGTCTTTCGGCAACAATGGAACCCACGCCGAAGTACGCTCCATGAGGCAGACCGGAGATAAAGCGGGCAGCAAGCAACACCCAATAATTGGGAGCCATAGCCGCGCAAATATTACCTATCATAATCAAGGTAACTAATACTAAGAGAATATGTTTCAACGGATATTTACGAGCCAGTGTCAGTACAGGTGCGCCAACACAAACGCCTAAGGCGTAAGCTGAAATGAAATGTCCCGCCATAGGGATGCTGATACCTAAATCTTTTGCCACGTCGGGCAATATTCCCATCATTACAAATTCGGCAATACCTAATCCAAGCGTACCGAATGCCAATGCAATAAGACTTTTCTTCATACGAAACTATACCTGATACTGTTACTTTTTACCTTAATTATCTGCCGCTGCTTTTTTCGGCTGCAAAGGTAAAACAAAATCAGTCAGAGTGAGTTCGCACGGATAATTTTTGATTTAAATCAATTTGTATAATATCAGTCTAAATGGAAGGTAATACACATTTGATGGGCTTATTGTTTTTTTATCCAATCGGTAATATCTTTCAATACTTCCGGACTGATAGTCTCTTCCAGTTGTCCATATTCAGCCAATGTACCTTTTTCGCAGGTCTGAAACAGATGGTTTAAGTTCGGATAGGCTTTTACCGTTACATTCTTATTCCCGTTTTCGCTGATTCTTTGCTGAATAGCCGTAAGGTTCATAGCCGCATCCACTTGAATATCCTTTTCTCCGTTTAGGGCAAGTACCGGACATTTTACTTTTTTCATGGCTTTAGCCGGGTCATACCTCATAAAGTGGAGATACCAGGGTGAGGTCATAGAACTTATCTGGGCGGAAATCTGCTGTATGGTATTCAGGTCTTTCAGTTGCTCGGGTGACATGGTTTTGGTAACGTCCGCATACAGTTCTTTTTGAAGTTCGTCTGTTGTCTTATCCGTTTGTTGCAGTATGGCATACCTGTTTCGTATCGACGGTTTTGTTCCTTGCCAAAGCGCATCCGGCATTCCCTGGGACTTAGAAATCATCTCTACTTGTTTCAGCATCAGGCTGTCACCTCTTACACCGGCTCCTGCCAATGAAACAACAAATGCAATCGACGGGTCTTTGGCAGCCACGATGAATGCTATGATTCCGCCTGCGCTATGCCCGATAATACCAATCTTTTTTGCATTTATTTCTTTTCTGCTGCGCAGGTAATTGATAGCGGCTTCCGTATCCGTTGCGAAATCCTTGTTGGTAGCTGTTGCATGGTTGCCTTGTGAAGCGGCTGTGCCACGGTCGTCACAGCGCAATACGGCGATTCCGTTCCTCGTCAGATAATCGGCGATGACGAGGAAAGGCTTGTGTCCCATAATCTCCTCATCCCGGTTCTGCGCACCGCTTCCTGTCACCATCACTACTGCCGGAAATTTATTTCCTTTTTCGGGAAGGGTTAATGTCCCCGCAAGGTTGATTCCGTCCTGCTCATTTCTTACCGTGACTTCTTCACTCTTGTAAGGGAAAGGCGGTTGAGGCTCCTGCGGACGTTTGGGGCGGCCTGCTTCTCCCTTTTCCAGGTTCAACGGGATAGGCATTCCCTGTGTGAATGTTCCGGTTATTGTATGATTACTGCTCAATTTACCTTTGTAGGAAGCATGGATAGAAGGTATCTGAATCGTCACTATGGAGTCCTTGAAAGAAGTGGATTGCGTCTTTATGCCGTTGGCTCCCTGGTCGGGGCTGTCGAGTGTTGCCACATAAGCTCCTTGTTCCGTTTGATTGATGTGGAATACGATAGTCAGCGAGCCGGTGGGGACAGTTAGTTTTCCGTGCCAGGTGCCCGAAATATCCTGGGCAGATATGGAAGATGAGAAGAACAGTCCGGTCAGTAACCCGGTAATGGCAATAACAATATAGATAGCTTTCAATATTTTCATAAGAGAAAAAATTAGATGGTTGTAATGATAGCTGTATGATATGTACAAAGATAACGGTTTTTCTCATTATAAAAAATAAGACATTACTCTATTTTCTTGAAGTCGGGCAATATCTTATTTAGATGCGATGAAATCTTGTTTTAGATATGTATATCAGTACCATAATTTATATGAGTTATAACCTGATAGCGGACAGTGCACCTAATAGTTTTTTTGTAACCACACTCCCAATAGTTTGTCGGATATTTCATATTGATTCTGTTCCTGGGAGACTAAATTCTTTTCCAGTAGCCCCTTGAGCGCAGATTGTACGGAACTGGGAGTACTTAGCTTATACTTTTTTATAAACTTTCCTGAAGTTACTCCTATCGCTTTTTGTTCTTTTCCTATAGCGATGAGTACCTCTTTCTGTTTCTCCGGAAGGCGGGAGAAAATCTCCTGGTAAGTGAAGTCCTGCATCTGAAGGATATTGGTCAGGGCGATGGTTTGTAGGGAACGGTCACATAATTCCCCTTTCCCGGTCAGTATGTATAATTCATTAAACATGAGTTGTATATACCAGGTATGTCCTTCAAAGAAATTATATACTTCGTCTATCAGTTCTTCTTCAATGCGCTTTTCGTTTTCAAGGAAAAGCCTTTCAACAAATGCTTTGTATTCTGTAAGTGGGATACTTTTTAGTTGCATCATATTGACGCTTTGGTAGAAAGGGCGAGCCGGACTGTTGAACATATTCATCATAATATGTTTCTGACTTCCGGCAAAGATGAAATGTGAATTTTGGCAATGTTGGACTTTAGTTCTCAATATGGCTTCTACATTCTTTTCCGCATAATTGCCTATTTGCTGAAATTCGTCGATGGCTACGATACAGGGTTTATCGGCTTGTTCCAGGTAAGCGAAGATTTCATCCAACGTTGTTTCCGCTGCATGGATGTCTCCTAATCCAATGTCGAAAGTAGGCTCTCCTGTAACGGAATCCAATTTAAAACCTGCACGTAGTGAGGAAATGACCGAGAAAAAACGTTCAATGAACTTCATTCCTTTGGGCTTGAGCTTCTCGAAAATCTCTTTTCCCAATGCGAATACAAATTCCCTGAGACTGGCTGTCGCGTAGATGTCAATAAAGAAAGTATAATAATGCTCTTTTATCTCATCCTGATAAAAGCAGTGACGAATCAGCCCTGTCTTTCCCATGCGGCGCACAGAGATGATAACGACATTTCTTCCATTGGTTATGTTGCGTATCAACTGTTCTGTTTCCACTTCACGGTCACAAAAGTAATGGGGAGATATGTATCCGCCTACGATAAAAGGATTATTAATGACTGCCATACTGATTATTATAAATGCAATTATTGCAAATATAATAATTATGTTTATAATAATGTGGTTTCGGCTCCTGTTTTTTCTTTCCCATCACTCTTCTGCATCTGTTTATTAGCTTATTATTTTCGAAAACTACCCGTCATAATCGGGTCATAATCGGGTCATATGTATTGACCCGATTATGGGATTTTTATTTTAGGTTTGGACAAGATTATATAATTTATACAACTACAATCTTTCGTTTGAAAGCAGAAAGTTTCTGAAAGACTTTTATCTTTGCAATCTAATACATACGCCCTATGAAAAAAGTTATTTTGATTCTTGTGACAATTCTTCTTCCCGTCCTGCTTTCTGCAAAAGACAATAAGAGTACCGATGCGCTACTCCGTGAGATTGACGGCATTATCAAGAACCGCCAGACTTATGGAGCGGAGAAAGAGGTGCGTATTGCCGACTTAAAGAAATTGTTGGTTGAGTCCACTTCCGACGAACAGCGGTATGGATTCTGCGGACGTCTTTTCGATGAATACCGGGCTTATAACCTGGACTCGTCTTTTGTCTACGCCCAGCGGAAACAGGACTTGGCACACCGTCTGGATAAACAGGATTACCTGGATGATTCTGCCATGAATATGGCAGAAGTGATGGGAACCACCGGAATGTATAAAGAAGCGCTTGAACTATTGGGAGAGATTGACAAGAAAACCTTACCCGATTATCTGTATTCCTATTATTATCATTTATACCGCACTATTTATGGGTTGATGGGCGATTATGCCGTCACGGCAAAAGCCAAAAAAGAGTATTACCGCATGACGGACTTATACCGTGACTCTCTTCTACAAACCAATGTATCCGATTCTTTAGGCCATGTATTGGTTATGGCGGATAAATGCACGGTTCATGCACAATATGACCAGGCAATAAATATGTTGGCGGACTTCTACAATAAACCTTCTTTGGACGCTCATGCACAAGCCATGATAACCTATACGCTTTCAGAAGCCTACCGTTTGAAAGGCGATAAGAAAGGACAAAAGCATTACCTGGCTCTTTCGGCCATTGCCGACCTGAAATCGGCAGTAAAAGAATATGTTTCTTTGAGGAAGCTCGCATCGCTCGTCTACGAAGACGGAGATATCGACCGGGCTTACAATTATCTGAAATGTTCCCTGGAAGATGCCACTCTCTGCAACGCCCGCCTTCGTACCCTGGAAATCTCGCAAGTCTTTCCCATTATCGACAAAGCCTACCAGTTAAAAACTGAACGCCAGCAACGGGAAATGAAGACTTCTCTGATTTGTATCAGCCTGCTTTCCGTATTTTTGCTGGTAGCCATCTTCTTTGTGTACAAGCAGATGAAGAAAGTAGCCGCCGCCCGCCGCGAAGTCATTGACACCAACACGCTCCTGCAAGAACTGAACGAAGAACTGCATGACTCTAACTCGCAATTGAAAGAAATGAACCATACGCTCTCGGAAGCAAACTATATCAAGGAAGAATATATCGGCCGTTACATGGACCAATGTTCCGCCTATCTGGATAAGATGGACTTATACCGCCGCTCCCTGAATAAGATTGCCGCCGCCGGCAGAGTGGAAGAGCTTTATAAAGCCATAAAATCATCCCAATTCCTCGACGAAGAACTGAAAGAGTTCTATGCCAACTTCGACATGACTTTCCTGCAACTCTTTCCCAACTTCGTAGACGAATTCAATGCCCTGCTTACCGAACCGATGCAACCCAAACCGGGAGAACTGCTGAACACCGAACTCCGCATCTTTGCCCTTATCCGGTTGGGAATCACGGACAGCACTAAAATAGCGCAATTCCTTCGCTACTCCGTGACCACTATCTATAATTACCGGACACGTGTCCGCAACAAGGCTTTGGGAGAAAGAGATGAATTTGAAACTAAAGTAATGAAAATAGGGAAGGTGGAAGAGTAAGAAAACCACTACTTTTTTAGTCTGACTACTGTTTTATAACGTTCTTATTCTTAGTGGTTTATACTGTTTGGAACTGTATAAACCACTATATTTTTGCTATCTGCTCAAAGAAGCAGTATTAAATGTGGATACTTTTGTTTCACGGTCATTCAGGAAATGACGCAGCGGATAAAAGCAAAAGTAACCCTAATAATAACTTTAAATTAATGTACATGAAACAGAGCATGAAGCCGAAAGGCTTTGAACGCCGCCTCTTACTGATAATGTGGGGCTTGTTCCTATCTCTTGGTGCATTCGCACAACAGATTTCAGTAAAAGGACATGTCGTAGATGCCACGGGCGAACCGGTTATCGGTGCGAGTGTGGTGGAAGATAAGTCCACGAACGGTACGATTACCGATATGGACGGAAACTTCTCCTTGAAAGTATCCCCTAAGGCTACGCTGACCGTTTCTTTTATCGGATATGCCACTCAGACGGTTCCGATAAACGGAAAAACGTCTCTGACCATCACGCTGAAGGAAGATACCGAAGTTCTTGACGAAGTCGTAGTAATCGGTTACGGTACGATGAAGAAAAGCGACCTGACGGGCGCCATCTCTTCCGTTTCTTCCAAAGACCTGATGAAACAACCGTCCCCCAGTCTCGGAGCAGCCTTGCAGGGACGTGCCACCGGACTTCAGGTGATTTCGAGCGGTGCGCCGGGCGATAATGTGTCGATGAAAATACGTGGTATCGGTTCTATTAATAACAGTGACCCGTTGCTTGTCATTGACGGAGTGCCGACGGACGTTCCCCTGAACATGATTAATATGGACGACGTGGAGACGGTAGACGTATTGAAAGATGCTTCCGCCACCGCTATTTACGGCTCACGCGGAGCTTACGGAGTTATTATCATCACCACAAAGAAAGGAAAATCGGATGCCGCACGCTTTAATTTCAAAGCCTCTTACGGTATTGAGAAAGCTATCCGCACACTGGATTTGCTGGATGCCACTCAATTCGCTTCCCTTCATAATGAAATGATGACTGCCAACGGTCAGCCGCAGAATCCGCTGTTTGAAGACCCCACCTCGCTAGGCAGGGGAACGAACTGGACGGACGAACTTTTTCAGACGGCTGCCACCCAAAACTATTCACTGAACTATTCCGGTGGAAATGATAAAACGACTTATTATGTATCTGCCGCTTATTTCAACCAGGAAGGTATCGTGCGCACTACCCAATATGAGCGTTACACCGTACAATTCAATATGGATACCCAAATGAACAACTGGCTGAAGATGGGAAACAAACTGTCCCTGAACCATGACATCAAGCAAAAGGGAGAATACAATATCAAGAATACCATGCTGGCACTACCTACACAGGCCATCAAGAATGACGACGGTTCATGGGCCGGCCCGGTGGGACTTCCGATGTACGTAGGAGATATTGCCAACCCTATCGGAAAGATGATGACTAACTCCACCACTACCAAAGGCTTCAATGTACTGGGTAATATCTACGCCGAAGTGAAACCGTGGGAATGGCTGACATTCAAGACTATCGTCGGTGTGCAGGCACTCTTCTGGGACGATAAAGGCTGGTCGCCCAAATATGACTGGCAACCGATTTCACAACCGGAATCCTATGCTTCCCGCAAATATAACAAGAGTCTTACCATCCTGTGGGATAACACCCTGACTTTCAACAAGACTTTTGCAGAAAAGCATCAACTCACAGTGATGGTCGGCTCTTCCGCACAGACTAATACCTACGAATACATGAGCGGCTCTATCATGGGCTTTATCAGCCCCACCGCACAGCAATTGGATAACGGTACGCTCGAACCGACAGTGAACGGCAACGGCAGCGACTGGGCATTGCTCTCTTATCTGGGACGTGTCAACTATACATATGACAACAAATACCTGCTGACAGCTACGATTCGTCGCGACGGTTCTTCCCGTTTCAGCAAGCAGAACCGTTGGTCAAACTTCCCTTCCGTATCTCTTGCCTGGAGACTTTCCGAAGAACCGTTCTTTAAAAAGAGCTTTTGGCTGAGCGACGTAAAAATCCGTGCAGGATATGGCTTGACAGGTAATCAGGCAAGTGTGGGCAACTATGCATATGCTTCTACTATCCAAACCATCCAGTACAACTTCAACGGCACACAGGTGAATGCGATTGCCCCCTCGGTAATGCCGAACCCGAATGTCCGTTGGGAAGAAGTGGAACAATACAACGTCGGTGCAGACTTGTCATTAATCGACAGCCGCATCAATTTGAGTCTCGATGCATACATCAAGAACACGAATGATATGCTTGTCAACATGGTAGTGCCTATCTCCACCGGATATTCGGACATCAATGTCCCCAAGATTAATGCGGGCAAGATGCGCAACAAAGGTTTTGAAGTATCCGTCAGTTCCCGCAATCTGGAAGGAGAGTTCTCATGGAATACGTCTCTCAATGCTTCTTATAACAAGAACGAGATTATCCGCCTGAACGGGGATGTCCCGATGTATTTCGATAATAATATCCATGCAGTCGGTCGTCCGGTCAGCTCTTTCTACGGTTACGTGACGAACGGTATCTTCCAGACACAGGAAGAAGTAGACCGTTACGCCATTCAGACACAGGGGAACGACCCTTACAACCGTACTTCTGCCGGAGATATTAAGTTCAAAGACCTGAATAACGACGGAGTTATCAACGACAAAGACCGTACGTATCTCGGCAATCCCACCCCGACGTGGATTTTCTCAATGAACAACTCATTTGCCTGGAAAGGCTTCGACCTCGAAATATTCCTGCAAGGAGCAGCCGGAAATAAAATCTATAATGCCAACCGCGCTTCTCTGGAAGCCATGTCCGTGGCACAGAACCAAATGACGACCGTTCTCGACCGCTGGCGCGGCGAAGGGACAAGCAACAGTATGCCGCGTGCCGTATTCGGTGACCCGAACAAGAACGGACGTGTCTCCAACCGCTTTATTGAGGATGGCAAATACCTGCGTCTGAAGAACGTAACGCTCGGATATACTCTTCCCGCCGCATGGAGCAAGAAAGCAGCAATGTCCTCTGTACGCTTCTTCGTTTCGGGACAGAACTTGCTGACCCTGACCCGCTATACGGGACTCGACCCGGAGATTTCCGGTTCGGGAAATGACAACAACGTCTATCCCGTAGCCCGTAATATCACATTCGGCGCATCTGTTTCTTTCTAACTACTTTTATATAGAACCTTTAATTGATTGACAAATATGAAAAAGTTCAGATATATACTCCCTTGCTTCCTGTTGAGCTTGACATTGAGTAGCTGTAACGGCTTCCTGGATAGAGAACCGTGGGATTCCATCGACACTTCCAAGAGCTTTCAGGCGGAAGAAGATGCGATAGCAGCCGTGAACGGCGCTTATCAGCCGCTTCAATGGCCGAAACTGTATAATATGCGTATGTGGACGCTGGATATCGTAGCCGGAAACAGCATCGTTGGCGCGGGCGGCGGTACGGACGGTATTGAGACTACCGACCTGGCTAACTTCATTACCACTACCGACAATGCCGGTGTGCTGGACGTATGGCGTGGCCCTTCTCCGGGTATTCTCCGTTGCAACTTTGTTATCAAGAACGTGCCGGGCATGAACATCGACCAAAGTCTGAAGAACCGTTGCCTGGGCGAAGCCAAATTCCTGCGTGCCCATTATTATTTTATCCTGGTGCGGCTTTTCGGCGGAGTGCCTTTATTGACAGAACCACAGACTTCGGACGATGACCTGAAACCTTTCCGTGCGTCTAAAGAAGAAATCTATAAACTGATAGAGGATGACTTGAAAGAAGCCATCAACCTGCTTCCCGACAAGTCTTCTTATTCCGCTTCCGACTTGGGTCGTGCTTCTAAAGGTGCAGCCATGGGACTGTTGGCAAAAGTGTATCTGACTCAGGGAAAAGAATATGCGGAGATTGTACGTCTTTGTGAGGATATTCAAAAGTTGGGTTATCATCTGAATGAAGATTACAGCGACAATTTCAATCCGAATAAGAAGAACGGCCCGGAATCATTGTTTGAAGTACAGTATTATGGCAAGACCAGCTATGATTTTTGGGACAATGAGAATCAGGCTTCCTGGTTGAGCGCATTCACAGGGCCGCGCAATTCGGATATGGTGGCAGGCGGTTACGGTTGGAATCAGCCGACAGCAGAGTTTGTCAGCCAGTACGAAGAGGGGGATAACCGGAAAGATAAGACTATTCTTTACCTGGGATGTCCCGACTTTGACGGAAAGCAGTACCAGTCATCTTATTCCACTACGGGATACAACCTGCGTAAATTCCTCGTGACGAAATCCGTCTCTATGGATTTCAATACAAGCCCTGCCAACTTTGTGGTGCTCCGCTATGCCGATGTACTGCTGATGAAAGCGGAAGCCTTGAACGAGCAAGCTCTGACGACCGATGCGGAAGCTCCTCTGTACGAAGTTAGAAAGCGTGCGGGACTGACTAACCGTGCGGACATCGAAGGGCTGACACAAGTGCAGATGCGCGAAAAGATTATCCACGAACGCCGTATGGAACTGGCTTTCGAAGGCGACCGCTGGTTTGACCTCGTCCGTCTGAAAGATAACTATGCCCTGAATTTCTTTCATTCTATCGGAAAAACCAATGCGACGGAAAAGCATCTGCTGATGCCTATACCGCTGAAAGAGATAGAAGCGAATGGAAACCTGAAACAGAATCCGGGATATAATTAAGAACCTAAAAGATGAAACAAATCATGAAAACTAAGATAATGAGTCTGCTCATGTTGGCAGCAGGCTGTTTCGCATGGACTTCGTGTGCGGAAGACGATATGGAAATGAATAAAGGAAGCGAACCCTTGAAGTTGTCGGCTTCTACCCGGCAACTGGTTCTCGACCAGCGTCTCGATGATAAAGAAGCACTCCAACTGACCTGGACTCCGGGCTCTAATGAGGGAACGGGAGCGGCTATCTCTTACCGATTTGAGATGGATATACAAGGCAATGATTTTGCGGGCGGTGTCAAGAAGGAGATTGGAAAGACCGATTCACGGGTCGTTTCATACACGCATAAAGAACTGAATGATTTATTATTGAGTACCTGGAGTCTTCCCGTAGAGGAAGAAGCTATGTTTGAAGCCCGCGTGACGGCTGTAGTCGCCGCAGAGTCTGTCCCGACGCAAGTCTCGGAAATAGTAACCTTCAAGCTGACTCCTTATAAATTCAGAATACTGAATCTGTGGATGATAGGTGACGCCACTCCTAATGGCTGGACGCTGGAAAGGGCTACTCCGATGAATCCGGTGACGGATGTGAAAGGTGGTTTTGTATGGGAAGGTCTGTTGCAGAAGGGTGAATTCAAACTTCTGACGAATCTGCTTGACTGGACGCCTGCTTACAACAGGGACGAGACACAGGAGAATAAACTTGTATATCGCGACCATTACGATGAAGATAACCCGGATACGAAGTTTGTTATCGAAAAGGTAGGAACTTATCGTGTGGAGTTAAGTATTGAAACACTGGATATTACCATTAAGAACCTGGATGGGGAAGTGCCGTATACTGAACTGTGGATAGCCGGTTCTTCGGCTGGCAATACCCCGGTGGCAATGGCACAGGATGCTGACGACCCGTTCTCATTTGTCTATAACGGAAAACTGGTTCCGGGTAAATTCCAAATTGTCTCTTCTGCTACCGGAACAGACTGTGACGTCTGCCAGCCGGCAACGGAAACGGAATCTTTACCGGCTTCTTCCGCCATCGAATGGGTGAAGAATGGTACGGCAGCTACTAACTTCTGGAATGTAACGGCAGGTAATAAATATACGTTGAAACTGAACCTGCGCACCAAACGTCTGTCCGTTTCCCAATACGTGGCTTATGAACAGGTATGGATGATGGGCGATGTATTTAATGATGGATGGAATTGGGATGTTGTGACAGCAAAACTTGAAATGACACAGAATCCGGATAACAAGAACCAGTTTATCTATGAAGGTTCTTTGAGTCAGGGAGAGATTAAGTTTCCGGTAGAGATAGACCGTTCTTACGGTGGCAAATTTATCATAGCCATGAAGCCGGGAGCAAGCATTACATCTGATACGGACTTTCAGATAGTGGGCGGGGGAGATAATAAATGGAAGATAGAAGAAGCCGGAGACTATAAGATTGTGGTCGACCTCTACGAGGAAAAAGTCTTTTTCACAAAGAAGTAAACTATAAAACGAACGATTTATGAAAAAATTAGCATATATAGCGTTAGCAATGACCCTTTCGTTTTCGTTGGGCAGCTGCATTGACGATGAGCCTTCGAACAATCCTATTACGTATGGTGACGGGTATATTACCGTACTGCTGTCTACCGATAAGGCTGCCTACAAACCGGGAGAATCGGTACAGCTCTCTCTGAATAATCTGCCCGAAGGGCAAGTGACCATCCGGTACAAGCATCTCAACGAGGTGCTTTCCGAAGCTCCCCTTACCGGAAAATCATGGAGCTGGACGCCACCCGCCAATGATTTCAAAGGGTATATGGTCGATTTGTATACGGTAGATAGTGGCGAGGAAGTTGTTTTGAGCAGCATTGCCATTGATGTGTCTTCCGACCCCGCACGTTTCCCGCGCAACGGATTCCTTTCCGAATATGGCAAGATGAGCGAAAAGGAGATTGATAAGGTAATGGATAACCTGAACCGTCATCATATCAACTATGTGCAGTATCAGGACTGGCATTACAAGCATCATAAGCCGTTGGCGGGTTCGGCTTCCTCTCCGATGGAAGTATGGAAAGATATTATCAACCGTGATTGTTACCGTTCTACCGTACAGGGATATATTGATGCCGGGCATAAGCGGGGTATGAAATCTCTTTTCTATAATCTTGCCTACGGAGCATTGAACGATGCGGCGGACGACGGCGTGAAAGAAAACTGGTATCTCTTTAAGGATAAGAACCACGGGAATAAGGATTATCATCCGCTGGGTTCTCCTTTCAAGAGTAATATTTATCTGACGAATCCTGCTTTGCAGGAATGGAGAGACTACATGGTTCAGCAAAACAACGATGTATATGAAGTCTTTGATTTCGACGGCTATCAGATTGACCAGTTGGGCGACCGGGGAACTTTGTACAACTATGATGGTAATGCCGTCAACCTTGCATCTACTTTCCCCGCGTTTATAAAAGCGATGAAAGAAGCGCAACCGGAAAAGTCTCTGGTAATGAATGCCGTATCGCAATACGGGCAGAAAGACCTGATTGCCAATTCTCCGGTGGACTTCCTCTATACGGAAGTTTGGGACAAACCTACTAGTAATGGTTTCAGCATCCTTTCCGGGGTTATCACGGACAATGATAAATGGTCGAACGGAAAGAAAACCGTGTTGGCTGCTTATATGAATTATAAGCTCGGCGGCGAAGGGCGCGGTTATTTTAATACGCCCGGTGTATTAATGGCGAATGCCGCTATCCATGCATGGGGCGGTGCGCATCTCGAATTGGGCGAACATATGCTGACAACCGAATATTTCCCTAACAGCAATCTGTCGATGAAAGGGGAACTGAAGAAGGCGATGGTTACTTACTACGACTTTATCACCGGATATGAGAATCTTCTTCGTGACGGTGGAGAGTTCTATGGCGCTACTGTTTCTTCTACGGATGGAAAGATGACTGTTAATCAATGGCCGCCGGTCCGCAATCAGATAGCGACTGTCGGAAAACGATTCGACAACAGGGACGTGATTCATTTTCTGAACTATACCAATGCCGTGCATCTCGACTGGTGTGACTCTAATGGAACACAGGCTGTACCTTCTCTGATTGAGTCGGCTCAGACAAAGATAGCAGTAAAAGGTACGGCAAAATCCGTTTGGGTGGCTTCACCGGATGCAAGTTTCGGAGTATCCCGAAAGCTGGACTTTACGCAGGAAGGAAACGAAATAAAGGTGACGCTTCCGTCATTGAGTTACTGGACAATGCTGGTAGTGGAATATGAATAGACAAGCGGAAACTGTGAATCTGAACAGAATAATAGGTATGAACAGGATAATAGTATGGATAATGGCCTGTTTTCTCCCTCTTTCAGTGCTTTGGGCTACTGATGGTGCGAAAACATGTACTTCTTTCTCGCAGCAGGGACGCCGGGTGACTTTTCACCTGGCGGACAGTGCCGCCTTGCAACTGCAACTTTGCAGTCCTTCTGTAGTGAAAATATACTTCTCGCCCGATGGGCGATTTCAGAGGAAGAATGCTTCTTTTGCTGTCATCAATGAGGAACTGGAAGAGATTGGAGCGATTCATGTGGACGAGCAGGCAGCCTGCTACGAAATATTCACCCCGAAGCTGCGCATCCGGGTGAATAAATCACCCATGAGCCTTCAAATATTCGACAAGTATCAGAAGCTCCTGTTTAGTGACTATGCCGACAAGGGGCACGTGAGTGAAGGAACAAGGAAAGTGGAATATAAGGTTCTCCGCCGTGACGAGCATTTCTTCGGACTTGGTGAGAAAGCGGGCAAGATGAACCGTCGTGGAGAATCATATAAGATGTGGAATAGCGACAAGCCTTGTTACAGCGTAGCTGAAGACCCGCTTTACAAAAGCATTCCTTTCTTCATGAGCAGCTATCGCTACGGCATCTTCCTGGATAATACGTATAAAACGGAATTCAAATTCGGCACGGAAAGCCGTGATTATTACAGCTTCGAAGCCCCGGACGGCGAAATGATTTATTACTTTATCTTCGGTAAAGACTACAAAGAAATCATCAGTCAATACGTCGGTCTGACAGGAAAACCTATCATGCCGCCGAAATGGGCTTTAGGCTTTGCGCAATGCCGTGGCTTGCTGACAAGCGAGAAGTTAACCCGCGAAATAGCCGAAGGCTACCGTAAACGGGGAATTCCCTGTGACATTATCTATCAGGACATCGGCTGGACGGAACATTTGCAGGACTTCGAATGGCGGAAGGGGAACTATGAGAATCCGAAGAAGATGCTCTCTGACCTGAAAGAGATGGGTTTCAAAGTAATCGTATCCCAAGACCCGGTAATCTCCCAAGCTAATAAAAAGCAATGGGAAGAAGCAGACCGCCTGGGTTATTTCGTAAAGGACAGCACGAACGGCAAGAGTTACGATATGCCTTGGCCTTGGGGTGGCAACTGCGGTGTGGTGGACTTTACCCTGCCTGCCGTAGCCGACTGGTGGGGAACTTATCAACAGAAACCTGTCGACGACGGCATCTCCGGCTTTTGGACGGATATGGGCGAACCTGCCTGGAGCAACGAAGAACAAACGGAACGTCTGGTCATGCAGCACCATCTGGGAATGCACGATGAAATTCATAACGTCTACGGCCTGACTTGGGACAAAGTGGTAAAAGAGCAATTTGAAAAGAGAAACCCGAACCGCCGTGTTTTCCAAATGACGCGTGCCGCCTATGCAGGTTTGCAGCGTTATACCTTCGGCTGGACAGGTGATTGTGGCAACGGAGACGATGTATTGCAAGGCTGGGGACAGCTAGCCAATCAGATTCCCGTAATGCTTTCCGCCGGCTTGGGACTAATCCCGTTTTCTACTTGTGATATCACAGGCTATTGCGGAGACATCGAAGATTATCCCGCTATGGCAGAGCTTTATATCCGTTGGGTGCAATTCGGTGCTTTCAACCCCTTGAGCCGTATTCACCACGAAGGGGACAACGCAGTAGAACCCTGGCTATTCGGACCGGAAGCGGAAAAGAACGCGAAAGCCGCCATCGAACAGAAATATCGTCTACTACCATATATCTACACCTACGCCCGCGAAGCTTACGATACGGGATTGCCTGTCATGCGTCCTCTTTTCCTAGAATATCCGACGGATACGGAAACCTTCTCCACGGATGCCCAGTTCTTATTCGGCCGTGAATTATTAATAGCCCCCGTCGTAAAGAAAGGTGCCCGTACAAAGAACGTCTACCTGCCCGAAGGTACATGGATTGACTATAACAACAAGCAGACGGTTTATACCGGTGAGCAATGGACTACCGTCGATGCTCCCTTATCGTGTATCCCGATGTTTGTAAAGCAAGGTTCTATTATACCTACCATGCCTGTAATGAACTACACCCATGAGAAACTGGTATATCCCCTTACTTTTGAAGTCTTTCCGGCACAGGAAGGTGCACAGGCGAGTTTTACTCTCTACGAGGACGAAGGAGAAGACCTGGGATACCAACATGACGAGTTTGCAAAAGCTCCCGTTATATGCCGCACCCTGTCGAATGGCTATGAGCTTACTGTTTCCGCTCGCGAAGGAAAAGGCTACACCGTCCCCGGACCAAGAAATCTCCTGTTTCGCATTTATTCTGCGAAAGCTCCGAAAGAGGTAACTGTCAAAGGAAAGAAAATAAAGAAAGTCAAACCGGAACGTTTGGAAGAAGATTTGGAGAATGATACGGAATCTGTACTATGGAGTTGGGATAAAGAAACCGGTGTATATAGTGTGAGAATACCCGATAAGGGGGATAATAAACAAATTATGATTACCTTTAAATAGTAAGAACAGACATGAATCATAGAAAGTAGATTCACTGTTTATCAGTGATATATTTCCTGTTTATTGGGCATATATATTCAGCGTGATGGGTATATATGCCCATCACGCTGTATATATAGGTCCACCAGACTGGATATATATACTCATCTGCGCATGAACAATTTTCCGAATGTTGTACTCATTTTTTGGTTGCTTTGCCTATGGTTTTAAATACTTATTGATACACCTGCGATCCCAATTAATCCCTCTTTTTACTATTTTGGCCGGAGTACCTGCAATAATCACATTCGTTTCATTAAATTCTTTTGTTACGATACTTCCCCAACCCACAATACTGTTGTCGGATATTTTTGTATTCTTGCCAACTTTGGCGTCTTTCCCTATCCATACATGTTTGCCGATTTCTATGCTCTTGGCAAAATTTATCGGCTCACCCTCTAAATTCGTTATCGTATGTGCATCTGTACACCATATATCAATGCCCCAACTTAACTGACTATCGTCTCCGATACTTACGTGTGAGTCATCTTCTTGCAAATATAGTGTAACACCATTGATTACTACGCGGTTTCCGATATCTACCCGGCAGTTGTTGGCTACTCTCGAAACACCTGCCCCCAAGCCCGGTAGCTGCCCGATGATAAGTTTCAAACCCGTCATGCCTAGTATGGTAGAATAGCGTAATAGGATTGTTCCTATATTCACGACATTGTTATCACCTTTTACAATCAGAAGAAATCCATCACTAAGCAGTAATTCTTCTGCACTGTCTTCGGAGTCGGAATATATCGAAATACGATTGTTGTTTCCGGTGACCGTGATGTTGGCTTGGTTAATAATCTTATTGAACTTTTCATTCTGAGAAGAAATACAATCAATCTTATTATGCGGGAAAATGATTGTAAGTTCATTGTTCTGTCCATCAAAATGTTTCATGTCATTCTAAATTTTAGAGTCTGTATTCGTCATTTGTATCTTTACTGATACGAGTTTTTATTTTACGTCTCCAAATATACGAAAAAAGCAGATTTTTCTGCACGGATGGAGCCACTGTTTCTTCTACGGATGGAAAGATGACCATTAACCAATGACCGCCCGTCCATAATCAGATTACTACTGTCGGAAAACGATTCGAAGAATATTTAGAGAATGATACGAAATCTGTACTTATGGAGTTGGAATAAAGAAAACGGTATGTGTAGCGTGCGGATACCTGATAAAGGCATTGATGGGAAGGTTATGATTGCTTTTTAACTAAGCAAGGCGGCTGTTGGCAAACTGATTGTCGCAACTGCGTCTGCTGGCTTTTTCAACCTATTCTTTCATCTGTTACTAGTCTATTTATTAAGTCCTAATTTGTCAGTTGCCAAGTATTAATACCTGACTTCTCAGCAGTTAATAGCTGACAGGTCAACTGTTAATACTTGGCAACTCAAGTATTAATACCCTGAGAACCAACTATTGTGGAAGAAAATAATGAGCAGAAAAGTCTCAGTATCAAGAGAATGGCATTATTCTCGTCGAAATTGTTTCTGCCTATGTTTTTAGATAGTTTTATTTCCACCATTCACGATTTTCTTCTATATAAACCGGGTTCTTTTCGTAATCACTGTTATAAGGTATTGCTTGGCTTAGAATATAACTCATCCATCCAAATCCGGCATACTTTCCTTGAGGTATAAATTCGCCACATCCTTCATCTAAATCACCACTATTGGGAATACGATAATCTCCCCAGTTGCAGATTTTCTCTTTACTGGTTTTATAGCTTTTCCATACACCCTCATATTGGCAGTTATCATATCCATCGGCCATAAACATATAGGCATCATAATATAGGTTACCTTTTTTCTGGTAATAATTCACAGAGACTTTTCCGTTAAATATACCTGTACCTTTTTGTGTTTTATCCTCTCGGAATGTATAATGTCCGTAGATAATTCCTGCGTCAGAAAAACCGGAACCATGATATTCATTCTCATTAATATTATGATGGATGATACTGTCAAGGATAATCTCTCCTGTGAAATCACAAATATTATCTTTTACTCGTGTTTTACCTGTAACACGGTAGCATAATGGGTTCGTTTCACCTTTTTCTACTGTGAGATAATGGATATAGAACCTTTGGTAATTCTCACCGATAAACCCTAAAGGTTCAGTGCGGGTAAGAGTATCTGTGTCTTCGGCAATAATTGTTTCAGAGGCAAACAGATGTGCGATATTTTTCTGCTTTAAATTGTTTAAAGTCAGGATTTCATCTTGTGCCTTCAGATAACATCCGCACAGAACTAGCAAGAACAGAAATATGGTTCGTCTCATAACTTTCATCTTTATTATGTAGATCAGTCAGCAACGTTTCCACTGCTTCACCTATTAAGAACTGTATATGCGAGTTCCCTTACATACAGTCCCGATAATTCAGAATTTAATTCTTGCAAAGCTAATAATAAATCATTTATTTACAATTGAAAACATTTAGATTCGTAGAAGTTTAAAGCAAGTGTTCATCAATGGAAATGTTTTTCGAGGTTAGTTTGCCTATGTTTTTAGGTGTTTTCTCATTGTTTTTATATTGATAATGTGTATATTCGCACGAAATTCATATCAGAAATGTGTGGATTCTCACGTTTCTGATATCAAAAATGTGATTCATTATGTTTGAAAGAGATATTATTAAGCAATTGGCAGCATGGAAAATAGATGCGAACAGGAAGCCGCTCGTTATTCATGGGGCTCGTCAAGTGGGAAAAACATGGGCTCTGAAATATTTTGGGAAAGAATATTTCGAGGATGTTGCTTATTTTAGTTTGGATAAGGATGAAAGTGGACTTTGTGATATCTTTAAAACGACTAAAGACCCTGGGCGAATCATTCAGCAGTTGTCTTTTTTGCATGGAAGGAAAATCAATCCTCAAACGACTTTACTCATATTGGATGAGATTCAGGAGTGTAATGAGGCACTGAATGCATTGAAATATTTTTGTGAGGAAGCTCCCGAGTATGCGGTAGCTTGTGCAGGCTCTTTGTTAGGTATTTATTTGAATCATATCGGTAATTCCTTTCCGGTGGGAAAGGTAAATCATTTGTCCATGTATCCGCTTACTTATACGGAGTTTCTGAAGACAAAAGACCCGAACATGTATGAGTATATGTGTTCCATTAAGGAGATAGCTCCTCTTCCTCAGATATTTTTTGATAAGTTGCGGGAGTCATTTATTGCCTATTCCATCTGTGGCGGTATGCCCGAACCTGCTACTCTGATGATTGACTTCAATGATATGGAGAAAGTGGATTCGGCACTTCGGGATATCTTGAATGATTATGCATTGGATTTTGTAAAACATACTACGCCGGCATTAGCTCCCCGCATCAATTATGTATGGAATTCCCTGCCTTCACAATTGGCAAAGGAAAATCGTAAATTTGTTTATCAGTTAGTACGCCCGGGCGCCCGTGCCCGTGAGTATGAAGATGCTATTCTGTGGTTGGAGCAGGCGGGACTTATCAATAAGGTTGTATTGAGTAAGTCACCCAAATTGCCATTGAAAGCGTATGATGATTTGAGTACATTTAAACTTTACGCATTAGATGTAGGACTGTTGAGACTGTTGTCAGAGTTGGACGCAAGTGTTTTGCTTCTGTCTACCCCCGGATATACGGAATATAAGGGAGCTTTGGCAGAAAATTATGTATTGCAGAGTCTTACGGCGCAGTTCCAGGCATCTTTCAGGTATTGGACTTCCGGTAATAAGGCTGAGGTGGATTTTCTACTTCAATATGGCAATCATATTTATCCGATAGAAGTGAAAGCAGACCAAAGTATAACAGGTAAAAGTTTGATTCAGTATGAGAAACTTTTTCAGCCCGCTTGTCGGATTCGGTACTCAATGCTAAATTTGAAACAGGATGGTAATTTGATTAATATTCCTCTGTTTTTGGCGGATAAGACAAAAGAACTATTGAAGGATAAAAGTTGAAAGAGCTTTTTGAAGAAATCAGTATCCTTCTTAAAAAACGATGATTCTTAAAAAAGGAATATTTAATCATCGGAGAAGGACGTGAATTGCAGCTTGGTAAAGAGAAGCAGGAAAATGTCATGTATTTGTTGTTATGTGATTCTTTCTTTCTGCTTTTTTGAGAATATACTAATCAAACTGTAATCGTTTCTCGACTATTTTTGTTATTCGGAGAGTAAATATCCGAATAATAAATCATTTTATTGTTTTTTTCTTTCCGATATATTATGATAAACTAGAGAGAAAAAGCTTCTTAATAGCCCATTTTTATCTTCCTCACCGGGAAACGATAGCTTCCCCGGTGAGGAACAAGTCGATGCACACCGAGGAACACTTCGTTGGTTTTAAAGAAATGAACGGTTTCCGAATAGAGAAAGATGCATATCCTGTTTGATTTTATGCAATATTGGACTATCTTTTTGCATGCTCATGCATTTATTTATGCAGTTTATTTTCTGGTTCGTTACTTTTTAACTGGTTACTTCCCTGCGGAATATGAAAAATAGAACATCGAAATCCTGTTAGGATACCAGGTTCTTTTTCCAATAGTACTACATATCTTCCATACTAAAGCAGCGACTTTCTATCTCATATTTAGACAGGATTTTAGTACGAATGAATTCTATCTTTTGCTGAAGTAACTCCGGTTTGAAGTTCTTACGTTGCCGTTTCACTTCGGCCACTAATGCACGTTTGGAATCAGAATAAATGCCAATAATGTCGATCTCGTTTTGATCTGTATTATTCTTTCCGGCCCACCATGAACCAATATCAATAAACTCCTGGCTTTCGATCATCTTCTGGCGGAAATACTTTTCTAATGTTTCACCGGAATATGTCGGGAAATCATTTATAATGATTTCACTTAGAACCTTATAATTCTGCAATTCGATTAGTTTCTGATACTTTATAAAATAACGGAACCAGAACCGCAAGAATATGTCTGAGATTTCATATCTGACATTTTTTGTGGCATCTTTGGCAAAAATAGGACGCTTCTTTCTGATAATCTCATAATCTTCTTCCAAACGTTTCAGTTGCCCTGACAGACTAATATTACCCATCATACTCTCCATTTCTGAAATGGTTGTATTACCGTTGGCTATAAACGTAAGTATTGAAAAATAGTTTCCATACTGTTTTCCTAATTCTTGAATTAGCAGATTTTTGCCTTCAGTGAGGAAGGGAGAATCTTGCTTTATCATAAAATTAACCATCCCTTGAATCGAATAGTCTCCGTTGTCTATAATCATTTCAACGTATTTGGGAACACCACCGGTGAACGTGTAGAGTGCCAATAGTTCCTCATTGGAGCACTCTCCGGCATAGTCAGCCAGAATCTCTTTCAAGACCGATGTGGTAAAAGGCATCAGTTTTAGTATTCGATCTGCACGACCGAATAAAGGTTCTTTCTCGTCTTTGAAAATCTTTGTTATCAAGGTATATACAGAACCACTCACCACTAGATTAACATTTGATTTCAGGCGATATTCATCCCAGATGTTTTGCATTTTACTGTAAACTTCAGGATTGATAAAAAAGAATTCTTGAAACTCATCTATTACCAGGTTGAATTTCATTCGCGTACCAGTATCCATCAGGTACTGAAAAATATCTGAAAAAGTATTTATTCCCTCCGGTACGAAAACATTCAATGCAGTCCTGATCTCATCAACATAACTTCGGCACAAAGCTGCCTCGTTGCTTCGGGAAACGAACAAATAGACAGTAGGAGTGCCGTCACAACTCTTCTTTATTAGAAGAGTTTTTCCAATCCGGCGTCTACCAGTCAACACAGTAAACATCGAGTGGTTATTGAAGGATAGCTCCCTTACTTTATTCAGTGCGTCTAATTCTTTTTCTCTATTATAAAATTTCATTGCCTTCTTCTCTGTTTAATAGTTCTTACATATCTTTTCTTATATCCTCAATTTCACCAAAGGATAATTTAAGCAGGGTGATAGCTTGTGGACATTCTTTCTAATTATTGTCCAACGAATTATTACTGCCGTAATTATTACCATCGTAATAATTACGGCTGATGCACAAAGATAGCTTTTTCATCTTGAAGAAACAAGATTTTCAGCGATTTCTCTATCATCTAACTTTTTATTAAACCTCAATACTGCCTTCACGGGAAAATGGTCTGAAGGGATGCGTGCCTCATACTTTCCGGTAGCTTCGTTTTTAATTCGGTAAGTATCTGTCAGCACTCCGTACTTCTCAACAGCGAAGTTTTTAGTAACGAAGATATGGTCGATACGGTTGGGAGTATATGTGTTCGGATTCCATCCCGCACATGTTCCATTAGTTGCATATCTCAGTTGCGCGACCTCATAAGAGTCTGATAATATTCCGGATTCATGAAGTACTTGGTAGCTTTCGCTGGTCTGGTCTACATTGAAATCTCCGGTGAGTATGACGGGGTTTTTGCCACACATCTCTTTAATCTTACTGATAACCAGCTTGGCACTTTCGCGACGTGCCACTACTCCGATATGGTCCATGTGCAGGTTAAAGAACCAGAATCTGAACTTGCCTGTAATATCCTTGAATTCTCCCCATGTACAGATGCGGGTATAGGCTGCATCCCATCCTTTATTCGGCTTCGAGGTATCTTCCGATAACCAAAAATTCCCGGACTTGAGTAGCTTGAATTTATCCTTCCGGTAGAAGATAGGCGCATATTCCCCTTTCGTTTTCCCGTCATCCCGTCCTACGCCTATATAACTGTATTGCGGCAAGGCATTCAACATATCTTCCAGTTGGTTATGTTTCACTTCCTGTGCTCCGAATATATCGAAGTCATGAAAGGTGATTAACTGGGTGAGTACCGGGCAACGCTGTTCCCAGCCGTTTCCGGCTTTGGCATCGTTCGGGTTACTGTTTCGTACATTATAAGAAGCGACATTCAGTTGCTGTGCATTCAGTATTGACACACCGCAGAGCGCCAATACAATAAAAAGTTTTCTCATTGTTTTTTATTGTTAGATGGTTATTAAGTATCTTTTTCTTCTGTCTGTCCGCTCCTGTATTCTTTGGGAGAAGTGTTGTATAACTTGGCAAACTCCCGGTAGAAATAAGACTTGTTTGAGAAGCCCGATTTATACATAATCTCAGTAACGGTGAGTTTGGTGGTCTTTAATAGTCCCGCTGCATATTCCAGGCGGATGGTACGGACAAATTCGCTTGGTGTCTTTTCCGTCAATTCTTTGAGTTTACGGTACAATCCCGCTTTGCTTACTCCTATAAAGTCTGCGAGAGAATCCGGGTTTATGGATTCGTCGTCAATATTATCTTCGATGAATTTGATAATCTTGTCCAGTAACAGCTCATCCTCTTTATGCATGGTGATTCCATTCCTTACGATGAGAGAGGAACGGCCGGATTTGAAATACTCTTTCATCAGAGAGTATTTATTAATCATATTCTCTACCGCGCTCAATACATGTCTCGGATGGAAAGGTTTGGGGATATATAAGTCCGTTCCATGATTGTAAGCGTTAATCTGGTCTTCGATGGAGTTCTTGGCGGAGATATGGATAATCGGAATGTGGGCAGTCCGCTCGTTGGCTTTCAATATATCCGTCAGAGTGATGCCGTCCAGCCTGGGCATCAATACATCGCTGATAATAATATTTGGCTGTTTCTGTTCGATTTCTTTCAGCGCCTCTTCCCCGTCGGCTGCTTCCCGAACCTGGTAGTAAGGAAGCAGGATATCTTTCAGAAGTTCGCGGATATTCTTTTCATCTTCTACAATCAATATGCTAATTTCCTTTTGTTTAGGGACAAAAAGCATTTCATCGGCTTCTGCCTCTTCTTCTGCCGGCTGACTTTCTTTTCCGGGATTCATGTGCATGGACGGTAGAGACACATTGAATTCTACATACTCTCCCAATACACTTCCTACGGTGATTTCTCCACCCAATAACTCCGTCAGGCTCTTGGTCAGATTCAGGCCGACTCCGGTGCTTCCCGCATGTTTCAGGTTACTGCTCTCAAAAATCTTGAACCGGCTGAATATCTCACTCATTTGTTTCTCAGTCAGCCCCTTGCCCGAATTACGTATGCGGAAATGCAATGTCCCGTCAGTAACATTCTCTCGTATTTCAGCACGGATATATCCGCCGGACGGCGTATATTTGAAGGCGTTGGAAAGCAAATTGAATATTATTTTTTCCAGTGCATTCCGGTCTGTTGTAAAGGATGATACTTCTTTGCTTTTGAAGCTGAAGTCTATCTTGTTTTCTTCGGCAATTTCGGTATAGTTGTCCGATACATAGTCGACGAGCAACTGAATATCCACTTTTTCAGCATAGATAGCCGTATGTCCCGCTTCTGCTTTTCGGAACTCCATCAGTTCGTTGATAAGCTTCTGCATCCGGTCGGCATTGTTCTTGATGATGTAGATATATCTTTTTGTATAACTGTCGAGGTCTGCCTTTTCCAACAAGTGCTGTGCCGGGCCGTATATCAGTGTCAACGGAGTGAAAAACTCGTGTGCCACATTCGTGAAGAAGTTCAACTTCGATTCATGGATACGTTGCTGGTTTTGTTTTTCGATATGTTCCAGTAGAATCTGACGGTTTAGCCGAATTCTATTCTTGATGACGGATTGCGTGATATAGATAGCAATGGCAATCAGGATAAAATAAATAATAAAAGCGGTGGTACTGAGCCACCAAGGGTAAGCGATGTCCAAATTGAGGGAATAGATTTCGTTGCTCCATACCCGGTCGCCATTGGTGCATTTTACTTCCAGTTTATATTTTCCCGGCGGTAGTTTGGTGATAACGATATTCGGGTTATTCTCATTGTAAATCCATTCGTCGGCAAAGTCGATAATGCGGTAGCTGAACTCACAATTCTCATTGTTGATAAAATCATGTGCGGCAAATCCCAAAGTAATATAAGGCTCGTCATAGTCCAATCGGAGCGTATGGTTACGGATACGTTCGTAGATATTCTGGCTGGTATTGTTTATCTTCAGGCTGTTCAGGCTTAATGATGCGATATGTTCCCGTAAGCGTATCTTATTTTCGTCGAAATAGTTCAACCCGCTGACTCCGCCGAAATACAGCCATCCGGCTTTGTCCTTAAAAATAGCCCCATCAGAAAATTCGTCGTTTTGCAGCCCGTTTCTTGAGGAATAATTGGTAATTTTTCCCGAGGGCAAGTCGATAAAGGAAATGCCTTGATTGGTGCTTGCCCAAATATTCCCGCTCTCATCTTTCAGGATGCCGTGAATCGTATTATTGGGCAATCCGTTATTATCCGTATATTCGGTGATGGAAGGGGGTGTGGCTGTCGGGGACAACCGGTTAAGACCATAACTGGTACCTATCCAAATACTGGCAGAATCTCCTTTAGTCAGATAAATCACATCATTGTTAGTCAGGGACAAACCGGGGTCTATCTCATTCATCTGCCGGAAATGTTCGGACGCGATATCGAACTTATTAATTCCGCCCCCTCGCGTGCCTATCCAAAGTTCATTCTCATCGTATCCGGCGATAACCGAATAAATGATATTATTGCTTGGCGAAGAAGGGCCGGGAGATTTATATTGTTTCATGTCCGTTACTCTATAACTTTTTCCTTCCCTTTGCAGGCTCAGCTTGATAAGTCCGTAGCCGGAAGTCCCCAACCATAAAAGTGAATCATTATGGGTGAACAATATACTGTACACTGCCCTGAAAACTGGAAATTCAGCGGGAATACCCAGTTTCTTCACCTGGCTGCCATTGAGTGGAATATAATTGATACCCGCTCCTTCGGTTCCGATGAATATATCCCCGGACATATTTTTGCGGATAGTATAAACGGAGTTGGAGATTAACCCGTTACCCGTTGAAAGATAGGGGGTGACTCCCCGTTCCTGCTTGTCGAGCAGCAGGATACCTTCTCCTTTTGTTCCTACGAGTATATTGCCATTGTCTTCCTCACAAAAACAGCGGACAGGATAATTCGTTTTTACGGTATGGAAAGGCGAACTGTGTTCATAGACTTCCAATATCCCTTGTCCGTCCGTACCTACCCAAAGGATATTCTGCGAGCCGATATAAATAGTGAAAATGGAAGCTTTCTCCGGCAATTGGAGTAATTCCGTTGAAGTCCCATTTTCAAGATTATATCTGATGCATCCCCCCTCGATAAAGCTGATAAGGAGATATTCACCGTGGCAGATAGCTTGTGATACAGTCTTGTTCTCCGGAATATTTATACTGTCCAATATACGGTTATCTTGTGAAACAGTCAGCGTCCTGTCATCGTTAATGATGAGGCAGTCCTGGGAAAGATAAATATTGGAAACGGGGGCACAGTGCCTGATTTCTTCTTTAAACGAGAGTTCGGGACAGGAGTTGCGGACAGTCAGTTGATAATGCAATAATTGTCCATGTCCTGTGAGAAAGAATATCCGGTCTTTGGAATCAATGACGAAGTTCCTGATATCATCGGGCAGGTCATTCTTCAAGGATACAAACTCCTGTCTCCGGTCATCGAAATAGAACAGACCCTGCTCTTTCACGTAACAGATTATATGCTTGCCGGAAGTGATACCCAGCAGAAATGATTTCTCCTGTTTCGGCGGATTATTCTGTGTACCTAGATAATAGGGAGTAAACTGTTGGGTAGAACGCTTCCACCGGTTTACCCCATAGTCCGTAGATACCCACAGGATAGAGTCGCTCTGCTCGATAATCTGCCAGATGACATTATTGCTGATAGACCCTGCATCCTTTTTATTATAAGAATAGGTTTTGAAGCTACGACCGTTATATGCATTCAATCCGTCCCATGTCCCTACCCAAAGCGTATGTTCCGAATCTTCGAGGAAACAATTCACCGAATTATTGGATAATCCATCCGCATTGGAAATCTGTTTTACTACATTCTGCGAATGTAATAAAGCAGGCATCAGGCATGAATAAATAAGGATGCAGATGTAACGGAAATATGAGTGTTTTCGTAGAATCATGTCGCAAAGATAGAGAGGAAAAATAAGAAAACAAAGATAAAAATATGCTGTACAACACCTGTATACCCTTTTGAGAATATAGTACACTCTTCCCGTCGCTGCGTGGGGTAGCTTTGCCACGAGAAATAAAAACAACACCTATTTAATGATTAGAAAATGGATATTGCAAAACGATTTCATCAGAACCCATTATTGAAACCATCTGATTTACAACCGGGAATAGAAGGTATGGAAATCACCTGTTTCCTGAATCCCGGAGTATTCCGCTTCGACGGAAAAACCTGGTTATTACTGCGGGTAGCCGAACGCCCCGTACAGAAACAGGGAGTGATTAGTTTCCCCGTATATAATAAGGAAGGGAAGATAGAGGTACTTTCTTTCGACGAAAATGACCCGGAACTGGATGCTTCCGACCCTCGTGTGATAGGATATGCAGGACAGGATTACCTGACTACCATGTCTTATCTCCGGCTGGTATCGAGCGAGGACGGCATCCATTTTAAGGAAGAACCGGATTATCCGCCTATTTTCGGCAAAGGGGCATTAGAGGCTTTCGGCATCGAGGACTGCCGGGTGGCGACTACAGCCGACGGCTATTACCTGACGTTTACCGAAGTCTCTTCCGTTGCCGTCGGTGTAGGGCTGATTCATACCCGTGACTGGAAGAATTACACTCGTCACGGCATGATTTTTCCCCCTCATAATAAAGACTGTGCCTTGTTTGAAGAGAAGATAAACGGCAAATATTTCGCCTTGCATCGCCCGAGCAGTCCCGAACTGGGCGGCAACTATATCTGGCTTGCCGAATCACCCGACCGGTTGCACTGGGGCAATCACCGTTGCGTTGCGACCACTCGCTCCGATAGTTGGGACTGTGCCCGTGTGGGTGCGGGCGCCGCGCCTATCCGTACAGAGGAAGGCTGGCTGGAGATTTATCATGGTGCAGACTATCAGAACCGCTATTGCCTGGGAGCCCTTCTGCTTGACTTGAACGACCCCTCAAAGGTAATCGCCCGAAGCAAAGCTCCTATAATGGAACCGACTGCTCCCTACGAGCAAACCGGATTCTTCGGGAATGTAGTCTTCACGAACGGGCATCTGGTAGAAGGGGATACGGTGACTGTTTACTACGGTGCGAGTGATGAAGTAATCTGCGGAGCGGAGTTCTCTATTGGGGAAATCCTTCGTTCATTAAAGTCATGACATATATTAAGGTAGGAAATGAATAAATTGAAAAGAGAATATCAATTCTTCAAGCAGCAAAGTCCCAATGTACGTGTACTGTTGATGACTAACCTGCTCTATGCGTTCGTGCTTCCTGTGGTGGAGATATTTGTAGGCGCTTATGTGATGCGCCACACGAGCGAGCCTGTTTCCGTAGCTTTCTATCAGCTTTTTATGTATATCGGCATCATTGCAACCTCTTTTGTCAACGGCTTCCTGTTGCGGCATGTCAGCGTGAAAGTACTGTATGCAGGCGGGATATTAGTTAGCGGGTTGTCGATGTTTACCATGATGCTGGTAAAGTCATTGGGCTTTGTAGAACTAGGCATAGCAGGTTTTGTCCTCGGAGCCGCATCGGGTTTCTTTTGGACTAACCGTTATCTATTGACTCTCAACAACACGACCGATAATAGCCGGAACTACTTTTTCGGACTGGAATCTTTCTTTTTCTCCATCACTTCGATAACTGTTCCTTTATTGATTGGCGCATTCATCAGCCAGATAGACGGCAAAGAAATCATGGGATGCCTGATTGATATAAATGGAGCCTATCGTTTGGTCACAGTCGGAGTCATAGTCGTGACCCTGTTTGCCGTAGCTGTCTTGTGGCGTGGTAAGTTTGCCAATCCGGTACAGAAGAATTTTCTGTATTTCCGGTTCTGTACACTGTGGAAAAAAATGTTGTTATTGGCTTCTCTGAAAGGAATGGTACAGGGATTTCTGGTGACTGCCCCCGCCATCCTGGTTCTGAAACTGGTCGGTGATGAAGGGACATTAGGCTTGATACAGGGAATCAGCGGTACGCTGACGGCTATACTGGTCTATGTACTGGGGCGTATTGCCAAACCCGAAGACCGTCCGAAGATATTTATTGCCGGGTTACTCGTCTTTTTTATCGGTACTCTGTTCAACGGGGTCTTGTTTTCAGCCACCGGAGTGATTATCTTTGTCCTCTGTAAGGTAATCTTTCAGCCCTTGTTTGACTTGCCTTACTATCCCATTATGATGCAAACCATCGACGCAGTAGTTAAAATCGAGAAAAGAAATGAATACACTTATATTTTAAGCCACGAATTCGGACTATTCCTGGGGCGTGCTTTCGGGCTCATCCTTTTTATGGTGCTTGCCTTTGCCATATCACAGGATTTTGCATTGAAGTACGCATTGATACTGGTAGGAGCCTTGCAGTTGATAGCCTACCCGTTGGCTCAGAACATCATCAAACAGAACCAGACGGTTCGCTAATATTTCAAAACCATTAAGCTGCCATTGCAAACGGATGAATTATTATGTTGTACAGCACCTATATACCCTTTTGAGAATATAGTACACTCTATTTTTTGCGGGGTACGATAGTTTTGCCGGCAGAAAAACGATGAACGACCGATTTGGGAAAACTAAAAAAACGACGTATGATAAAACTAAAATCTGTAATCTATTTAATCAGTATGATGACATTAGCCGGATGCTCCGGACAAAAACAGGCATCCGTAGCTGTCGAAGAACAGAGCGGACAATGGATACTCGGCCCTTTTGTCCGCCCGGAAGGGGTGAATCCGGTGATTTCCCCGCAACCGACTACTTTCCAATGCCCGATGCGCAAGCAGCCGGTAAGATGGGAAGAGAGTGACACTTTCAATCCGGCGGCAACCGTCAAGGACGGGAAGATTGTGGTACTCTACCGCGCGGAAGACAACTCGGCGCAAGGCATCGGAAAGAGGACATCCCGCATTGGCTATGCGGAAAGTGCGGACGGAGTGACGATGAGCCAAGCGGACGCACCGGTACTCTTTCCTTCCGAAGACGATTTTAAAGAAATAGAATGGGAAGGTGGTTGCGAAGACCCGCGTGTGGCAATGACGGAAGACGGATTGTACGTCATGCTTTATACAGCCTGGAACCGCAACCTTCCCCGCCTGGCAGTGGCTACTTCCAGGGACTTGAAAAACTGGACGAAGCACGGACTCGCTTTTGCGAAAGCATACAACGGACGTTTTGCCAATATAGCAAGCAAATCAGCTTCTATTGTCACCGGAGTGAAAGACGGCAGACTGGTCATTGAGAAAGTGGCTGGCAAATACTTTATGTACTGGGGAGAGAATGCGGTATGTGCCGCAACTTCCGATAACCTGACCGACTGGGCTCCGGTACTGAACGAAAACAACGAACTAAGGGAGATAGCCAAACCCCGCAACGGGTATTTCGACAGCCGCCTGACTGAGTGCGGGCCACCGGCTATCAAGACTGTGAACGGTATTGTATTATTATACAATGGCAAGAACGGATACAAGGAAGAAAGGGACTCGGCATACCCCGCAGGCGCTTATTGTGCAGGGCAGTTCCTGTTTGACGCCAACGACCCTTATAAGGTACTCGACCGCCTGGATAAACCCTTCTTTGTGCCCGAAGCCGCTTTCGAGAAGAGCGGTCAGTACAAGGACGGAACAGTGTTTATCGAAGGGCTGGCTTACTTTAAAAACAAATTATATCTCTATTATGGCTGTGCCGATTCGCAGGTTGCAGTAGCGATATGTGATGATAATATAGATTCGAAACTTAAAACACATAACTAATTTAATCTATGAAACATGCTTGTAAAATGAACACGGTTGTCTTAAAGTCGTTCAACGACCGGCTGAAGATAGCTACTGTTTCAGCTTTAATGGCAGGGACTTTCCTGTGCGTACCGTTTACGGTATATGCGGAAAGCCCTTCGGTATCGGGTATCGAACAGACTGTTCGGAATATCACGGTGAAAGGTGTGGTTGTTGACGCCGGCGGAGAACCGGTTATCGGAGCTTCGGTGCAACTGAAAGGTGCTGCCGGTGTGGGGACGATTACCGATGTGGACGGTAAGTTTACCTTGCCGGTTCCCGCTAATGGAGTGTTACAGATTTCCTATATCGGATACAAAACAACAGAAGTGCGGGTGAACGGACAAACCGGACTGAAAGTAACTTTGCAGGAAGATACCGAGACACTGGACGAGGTAGTGGTGGTAGGTTACGGTATTCAGAAGAAGGCTTCTGTGACCGGTTCGGTGGCTGCCATCTCTTCGGACAAATTGATGGAAGTAAAAGCTCCCAGTGTGACGAATATGCTCGCCGGACGTTTGCCGGGTTTGCGTGCCGTACAGCGTAGCGGTAGCCCCGGTGATGATGGAGCTTCCGTTGATATTCGTGGATATGGAAGCATGCTGGTGATTGTAGACGGCATCGAGCGTGATTATACGCAGCTCGACCCGAATGATATCGAGTCCATTTCTATCCTGAAAGATGCCGCCGCAGCGGTTTACGGTTTTAAAGGTTCAAACGGTGTTCTGCTGGTTACTACCAAGAAAGGGACGGAACAGAAGGTGAAGATAGAATATAACGGCTATGTAGGCTTTCAGAAAGTGACCCGCTATCCGGAGATGATGAATGCTTATGAGTATGCCTCTCTTTACAATGAAGCGATTCACAATGCCAACCCGTGGCGCGGAGCTTCCGCTTACTCGCAAGAACAACTGGAAGCTTACCGGAATGGTACGGCAGGTACGGACTGGTGGAGTGAGACGATGCGTAGCACCGCTCCCCAGACTTCACATAACTTGAGCCTGACAGGCGGTACGGAGAAAGTGAAATATTATATGTCTATCGGATATATGGACCAGGGTGGTATCATCCGTTCGGGCGACTGGAATTACCAACGTTACAACGTCCGTTCCAACCTGAGCGTGGAAGTGGCTAAGGGACTGAACGTGGAACTGCGTTTGAGCGGGCGCTTCGACAACCGCAAAAAGCCTTACAATGGCGATAACCTGTTCCGTTCGGCACAAATGGCCATCCCGACTTATTCCATGTATGCCAATGATAACCCGGATTATTGGGGAGCCGTAGGAGATATGGCGAATCCCGTGCATGTTTCCGATTCGGACGACAGTGGTTATGAAGACCGCCTGCGTCGCGAATTTAACAGCTCGTTGGCTATCACCTGGCAACTTCCCTGGGTGAAAGGACTGATGGCAAAAGCATTGGTTGCCTACGATTATACGAACAAGGAATGGAAAACGTGGCGGAAAGACCTCTCGGAATATACGTATGATTATGCGAATGAAGAGTATATAGAGAAAGTGGTTAACACCGCGCATCTGGAATCGAAACTGGAAAACTATGACAAACCGACCTATCAGTTCTCTATGAACTACAACAATACGTTCGCTAAAAAGCATAATATCGGTGCCATGCTGGTATGGGAAATGTATAATGACAAGAAGAATTGGGTGACCGGAGCACGTGACTTTGCCATCGGGCTGATTCCTGACCTGGACTATGGGGATAAAACGAACCAGGAAGCTTCCGGCAAGACTCAGGAGACAGCTCATGCCGGCTTGGTGGGACGTCTGAACTATGATTTCTCCAACCGTTATCTGGTGGAATTCAATTTCCGCTACGACGGAACCTATAAATTCCGTGCGGGCAATCGTTGGGGATTCTTCCCGGGTGTCTCTTTGGGATGGCGTGTTTCGGAAGAGGCTTTTTTCAAGAAACTGTTGCCCGATATGGATAACCTGAAAATTCGTGCCTCGTATGCCAAAGTGGGTGATGAAGGAGATTTCGACGCGTTTCAGTATCTGGATGGATATACGTCTCACGGAAGCTATATCATGGGCAGCAACGGAGTGACTTCGGGCATGACTACGGTAGGTATGGCAAACCCGTGGCTGACCTGGTATGAATCGAAGATAATGAACATCGGCTTTGAGGCGTCTTACCACAGGGGACTGATTTCTGTGGAGTTCGACTGGTTCCGCAGAAACCGTTCCGGTCTGCCTGCCACCCGTGTAGGCTCATTGCCTACTATCTTCGGTGAATCAATGCCGCAGGAGAACCTGAATTCTGATATTAACACCGGATTCGAGATTGTAGTCGGGCATAAAAACCGGATTGGCAATTTTAATTATAATGTGTCGGCCAACTTCTCTACTACCCGGATTAAGTATGATTATGTGGAGCGGGCGGCTTCCACCAATATGTATGACGATTGGCGTAATAACACCAACGGGCGTTACAAGGATATCCGCTGGGGAAAGAAAGTAATCGGGCAGTTTACTTCTTTCGAGGAAATTTTGAACTCACCGGTTCAGGATAAGGACGGTAACCGTTCGCTGATGCCGGGTGATTTGAAATTCGAAGACTACAATGGCGACGGCATTATCGATGATAACGATACGCAACCCCTCGGACACGGTGCCACCCCCCGTATGTACTATGGCTTGAATATGTCCGGAGAATACAAAGGATTCGACCTGACTGTCTTCTTCCAGGGAGCTGCCGGACACGATATTTATGTCAGCGGGGATATTCTCGACCCGTTTATCCAGCAAGGTTTAGGTAATGGGCTGGCTATCATGACCGACCGCTGGCACCGGGAAGACCCGACCGACCCTTATAGCAAATGGATTCCGGGATATATGCCTGCCGCACGCGTGGCAGGTGTCGCCGATAACCGTTCCAGTAACTCGTGGTCATTGCACAACGCAAGTTACCTGCGCCTGAAAACCCTGGAACTGGGATACACGCTTCCTAAAGCCTTGACCAAAAAGGCGGCTATCGACCGGGTGCGTTTCTATATCAACTGCAACAATCTGCTGACTTTCACCAAGCGTGACGGACTGATGAAGAACGTCGACCCCGAAAGCAATTCCAGCGGGATACGCTACTACCCGCAGATGAAGACGTATAACTTTGGCGTAAATGTAACCTTCTAAAACCTGTAAAGACAATGAATAGGAATTATCTGAAATATATATTGATAGGCGGGGCATCCATCTTCGTATGGACGGGGTGCGATGATTATCTGAACCGCGAGAGTACCAGCGGTGTCAACACACCGGATTTGATTTGGCAAAATCCGAAAGCAATCACAGCTGTATTGGCGGATATGTATGACTCGGGACTGAAACTGGATGAATTCGACGACTGGTATGGAAGCAAGAAAGCGAACCTGGCGAATCAGACCAGTCTCTCGGATGAGGCTACCGCCAGTTATCAGAAAGAGAGCGCATTCGACAAGTCGAACTCTACTTATTCTTATGGCGACTATGTATTCAACGACGACATGGTGACCCGCTACAAGCAAATCCGCATTGTGAATAACTTCCTGCTGAATATTGAGAAAACTTCCGTATTGAGTGAGGATGAGAAAGAGGAACTCGGAGCAGAAGCCCGTTTTATCCGTGCTATGCAGTACTTCGGACTGGTGAAGCGTTATGGGGGTGTTCCTTTGCAGACTGTTCCGCAGGAATATACCGCAGGGAATACGGAAGCTCTTTACCAGGCTCGTGATACGGAAGCCGCGACCTATGATTTCATTATCAATGAATGTAAGGCTATCTATGAATCATTGCCGGAAGTACGCAGCAGTGATGCCAAATACCGCGCAAATCGCGGAACGGTGCTTGCTTTGTGGTCACGTGCCGCACTGTATGCCGGTACTATCGCCAAGTATTCCAAGACACTGACTCTGACAGGCGAAGCTGTTTCCAAAGGATATGTTTATATTCCGGAGACAGAAGCGGAACGTTACTTTGACGAATGTTACACTGCTTCATCGAAGATTCTGGATGAAATGGTTCCCCGCGTGTATAGCTTGTATAAATCGACCGGTACGGAATCGGAAGAGCTGGCGCAGAACTTTTACAATCTCTTTTCCAAAGCAGTGAATGGGGATAACGGAGAATATATTTTCCAGAAACAGTATAATGTGGCTGCCGGTAAAGGACATATGTGGGATAAACTGAATGTTCCTTTCTCTTATCGTGGCGACGGTTGGGGATGCGGCATGTCTCCGGTACTGGAAATGGTAGAGGAATTTGAATATATTGACGGTACGGAAGGGAAGCTGAAGATGAAAGACAGCGGTGGAAAAGCTATCAGCTATGATAGCCCGTATGATATCTTTAAGAATAAAGACCCTCGTTTATTAGGTTCGGTTTACCTGCCCGGTGCTGATTATAAAGGATACGGCGGCGGTAAAATCGAATGGATACGCGGTGTCATCAACGGACAGGATGGGATAGGAACCAAGTATGAAGCTTCCGCCCAACCGGATAAGGAGAACAAGGTCGTAATAGACGGACAGACTTATAATACTTCGGGAAAAGACGGTGGCTCGTTAAGTGTAGGCGACGCCAGCAAGACGGGTTTCTATCAGCGTAAATTCCTGGATGAAAGTCTGACGGACTATACGGACATCGACGCAAAACGTTCTTCTACTCCCTGGGTGGTTTTCCGTCTGGCAGAAATCTATCTGAATCGTGCAGAGGCTTGCATGGAATTGAATCAGCACCTGGACGTGGCATTGAAAGATATCAATGAGATTCGCGGCAGGGCAGGCATCAAACTATTGACTGCCGGTAACCTGACGCTGGATAAAGTGCGCCATGAACGGAAAGTGGAACTTGCTTTTGAGAAGCATCGTTACTGGGATTTGAAACGTTGGCGCCTGGCTCATCTGGATGTAAGCAAAGGTGGTTTGACCAATTTCCGCGGCACGGCTCTCTGTCCGTATTACAATGTTAAGAGCGGCAAGTACACCTTTGAAACCGGTGTGCCCGAAAAGAGAAAGCGTCTTTTCCTTGAAAAGAACTACTATACGGTGTTCCGTGCCGAGGACTTGAGTACGAATCCGTTGATGGTACAGAATCCGGGTTACGGTAATTGATACGTCCAATTGTAAGTTTAAAGAAGAAACGATATGAATAAAATAATAAACATAGGATTGACTGCATTATTCGCCTGTTTCGTGGCGGCATGCGAAAATGACATCGATAATTATGATGCACCGAACGGTGGCGTGTATGGCACTATCTATGATAAGGAAACGAATGAACCGGTTCCTATGCCTGTGCCGGGAAGTAGCGGTGTGATGATGAGTTTGTACGAGCAGAATACGGGGGCTACCGCCTCTGTTGATTTCCGTGCCCGCCAGGATGGAACGTTTGAGCATACGAAGGTGTTCAATGGCAGCTATCGTATTCAGGCAAAGGATGGCCCTTTTGTCGGGGTATGTGAAGGGTATGTCACCGTGAACGGACAAACGCAGGTTGATTTGTACACAATCCCGTTCTCGCGTATTAGCCTTGATGTGTCTGTATCGGCAGATAATAAGTTGACACTGACCTATGATGCGAAAACATCGAACGAGACATTGCAACTGACGGATGTTTCCGTGATATGGAATTATGCTCCGGGAGTGGATGTGAACAATGCAAACCATGCCACCCTCTCTTCACTGGGGACAAAGGCCAGTGGCACGCACGTCATCGACCTGATGAGTGATACTGAATTTATAGAGAATCATTATAAGATTGTTTCCAACAAGAACAGGGTGTATGTACGTGTTGCGGCTACGGTGACAGCAGAAAGCAAACCGTACGTGAACTACAGCCGGGTAGTGGAAGTAACTGTGAATGATATAAGATAAACGATAAAAAAGAAGGTAACAATGAAACATAAATTCTATTTATTACTGGTACTGTTGGTGGGCGGTTTGTTTGCCGGTTGCAGTTCGGACGATGACGGTGTGACCCCGCCGGACGAAAAGGACGGGGTATTGGTAAAAGTCATGTCTTACAATATATATAGCGGGCAGAAAGCTTATTCCGGGAAAAAGGGAATGGAAGCGATTGCCCAAGTGATTAAAAAGATAAATCCGGACTTGGCAGGTTTGCAGGAGTTTGAGACGAAGACTAACAAGGTGGAGAAAGCGGATATTATCGCCCTGATGAAAGAAGTGACCGGAATGCCTTATGCTTTCTTTGTCAAAACCCGTGATGTGGACGGCGGCGAGTATGGAAACCTGATTCTCTCGAAGTATCCGATAAGTGATGAAGTGAATTATGATTTGCCGAGAATAGAGACAGTGGAAGATGTCTACCCGCGTTCGATGGGAGTAGTGAAAACAGAAAAAGATGGAAAGGGTTTCTATTTCGGAGTGACGCACCTGTCTCATGTGGGCAACGAAACTAACCGTATCAACCAGACTACAACGATTATCGAAAAGACAAAGGGCTTGGATGAGCCAATGATATTGACTGGTGATTTCAATGCTTTAGCCGACTCCGGCCCGATGAAGATATTGTATGAACGTTTTGAAATCGGTTGCCTGAACGGGAACTATGGACTGACAACGGGAACGCCCGTTCCGGTGAAAGCGATTGATTTCGTATTGTACACTCCGGATGAAGGAATGTCTCCGAAAGCCTATGATGTGTATTATGATGCTTATGTAGAATCAGACCACTTTCCGGTGGTAGCTACGTTCAGTATAAACGATTAACCTAAAAAGACAGAAACATGAAAACATTGATACATCATTTGAAACGGTTTTCTATCTATTCTCTGATGTTTGCGTCAATCGGCTTTGTCGCATGCGAGGATGAGAACCGGCAGGATATGACACCTGAAATCGGCGAGGGCGAAGCTACTCCCAAAATCACTATGTACACGCCGACAGCCGGCGGGAAGTCTACAAGCCTGACTTTATACGGTACGCATTTCGGCACGGATTTGGATAATATCCGCGTGACAGTCAACGGGGTGGATGCCGAAGTGACGGGTGCGTTGGGGAATATTATTACTGCCAATGTGCAGAGGGGTTCCGGCTCCGGTCCGGTGAAAGTGTATCTCGGTCAGGGAGAAGCTGCGCAGGAACTGACATATAAAACGGAGTTTGAGTATTCTCAGTCTCCTATTGTAAGTACTTATATCGGCAGTTATGTTCCTTCCGCAAAAACGGAGAAGAAAGAGGGGACCCTCATGGAAGCGGTTCTTTGGAAACCGGGTTCTATCGCTTTCGACAAGGAAGGTGCTTTGTATATCGTGGAAGATGATGACCGTGATATCCGTATCGCGAAAAACAATCAGGTCGCTACTTTCTTACGCGGAGATGGAACCGGTGGAACTGTATTCAGGATGATGAATATCGCTTTCTCATCGGATGGCAATACTTTATTCTTATCCAATGATGCCAACGCTACGGGCAATGCACATATTGCAACGATGCCATGGAACAATGTTACGCATCAGTATGATGCTGCTAATCTGTCTGCAATATGGTCAATCACTCCTTCTTTGGGGAATGGCGTCACTAATGTAGGTGTGCATCCTGTCACGGGAGAGATTTTCTCCGTAGCTCATGGAAATGCCATGATTTACAAATATGACCCGGAGCAGAATACGATGGTGGCAACCGGCGTGCAACTTCCCGATGCAGCAGGTAAAAATGCGTCGAAAGTAAAAATCCGCTGTATCCTTTTTGATAAGGCAGGGACTACCGTGTATATGAGTTCACAGGAAAAAGATGTGATTTATAAAGGGGATTACGACATGTCGACAGGCGAATTCTCTAATCTCCATATTTGGGTAGGGCAGTACGAGAAAGCAGGTTTTACAGAAGGTCAGGGAAATGAAGCCAAACTGGAAGAGCCTTGCCAGATGGATTTGGATGAAGAGGGAAATATTTATGTAGCAGTCCGTAAAAAGCATCGTATAGCGAAAATCACCCCTGATGGAATGTTGACAAATTACACTGGTACAGGTATTTCCGGTACGACTGACGGCCCGTTGGATAAAGCGCAATTCAATCATCCGGAAGGTGTGCAGTTCGGTCCGGACGGAGCGTTGTATATTTCAGATTATTGGAATCATAAGATTCGTAAGATAGAAAAGGATTAATTTTGTATCAGGTAGGAAAGATTGTTTTTCAGGATAACATTCACTTATTAATTGGTTGTATATGAATTTTAGAATATGCATTTCATTGTTTCTATTGTGTTGTTTGTTACAACCTTCAACGGCACAGAAACCTGTGACAAAACCGAAAGAGGTCACAGTAAAAGCCATGACTTACAACACGTATAGCGGTCGTAAACAAGGAATTGATAAGATTGCCGAAGTCATTAAGAAAGAAAACCCGGATATCGTTTCACTCCAGGAAATAGAAAGAAACACGGAGATTAACCCTTGGGATACTCCGAAGAAACTGTCGGAACTGACGGGAATGAAATATTATTATTTTGCCCATGCGCTCGATATTCCGACTGGCGGAGATTACGGAAATGTGATTCTTTCCAAATATCCGGTTTCCGAGGAAAAGAGTTTTAAGTTGAGTGTACTGAAAGAAGGTGATTATGTCCGTTCTTTCGGTTATGTGAAAGTTGCGAAGGAAGGCAAAGAATTCTATTTCGCTACGACACATCTGGACCATAAATACGAAGATGCTGCCCGCCTGAAACAGGTTGATGAAATCCTTGCGTGCGTGGAGCAACTGGATAAACCTGTTATTTTGGGGGGAGATTTGAATTCCCGTCGAGGTTCTGCTACCATGGCTGCCTTTCAAAAGTATTTCACCGTAAATTGTTTGAGTGATGGCGCTCCGTGGACAGTACCCGTACCAAGTCCGGCTTACGCATGTGACTGGTTGATTTATGCGCCAAACGAGGCTTTTACTGTGAAGGCGTACAATGTTTGTTATTGGGCGGATAAGGAATCAGATCATTATCCGGTAGTGGCTACTTATCTTATCAAATAAGAGGGTGTTCTGACATGCTTATGGTTCTTTTTATATAAACCGAATTCTTGTAAAGCAGCATTATTCTTTTTGTTCTTGATGAACCTTTCGATAAGCAGTAGGAGACATCCCGAAATACTCCTTGAAGCTTTTCCCGAAATAGTTCAATGAACTGAAACCTAGCTGAAAACTAATATCGCTAATGTTGTATTCTTCATTTTCCCGAAGCATTTTAGCGGCAGTTTTCAGCTTTATATTTTGGATAAAGGAATGAGGGGATTCACCTGTAATCTTCTTCATTTTCAAGAATAACTTCGTCCGGCTCAGCCCTAACTCGGCACATAACAGTGTGACGTTAATATCTCCGTTTCCTTCTTCCAGCTTGGTTTGTACAATTTTTATTATCTGGTCAATAAAATCCTGGTCGAGTTTGTTATCAGTCAGTTGTTCCGCACTGCTGTTTTCTAATGCTCTGTATCGTTCTTGTAATTTTCGTCTGTTATTTAGTAGGTTAATACATTTGGCGATTAGGATTCTGATATTAAAAGGTTTGGTGATATAATCATCAGCCCCGCAATTCAGACCTTTTATATTATGTTCCACACTGCTTAGTGCAGTGAGCAGGATGACCGGTATGTGACTGGTATCAAAGTGAGATTTTATTCTTGCGCAGAGATTTATGCCGGAAATGCCGGGCATCATGACATCTGATAAAATAAGGTCCGGTGAGTTTAACTGTGCAATCTTAAATGCCTCTTCACCATTCTTGGCCTCAAAGATTTCAAAAATAGGTTCAAATATCTCTATAAGCAGTTTCCGCAATTCATCATCATCTTCAACGATAAGCAAGGTAGATGAATGGTCGAAGTCCTTTTTTTGCTGTGCGATGAAATCTTCCAGGTTTTCTTTTTCGCTTTCTATGCTTATAGCGTTGTTGATAATTTCCTTGTTCCCTTCATCTTCTATAATAGTGACATTTTTGTCTTCCTTGAAGTGCTCCTTGCCGACGGGTAGTTCAACGATGAACGAACTTCCTTTGTGTTCTTCACTTTCCACTGTTATTTGTCCGTGATGGGCTTTTACGATGTTGAGTGACAGCGATAATCCTATGCCGGTTCCGGTATTGGATAATTCTCTGTTTACGGAGTTATTCACCTGGAAGAAACGTTCAAAGATTCGTCCGGTCATATCTTTGGGGATTCCGATGCCGGAATCGGTGAAAGTTATAATTACAGAAGAATCCGATGAGGTTATTTTTATCTCGACCGTTCCGTTTTCCGGAGTGAACTTAAAAGCATTCGACAGGATATTATTGAATACCTTTTGTAGCTGAACTTCGTCAAACCACGCGTACCGGCTCTTTTGGTCGAACACAAAATTGAAATGTATATTCTTTAGTTCGGCATAACTGACGAAAGAATCATATATCTCTTGTGTGAATAGCACTATATCCTGCTGCTTGATTCTTAATGAGAAATTCTCCTTGTTGTATTTCAGGAAATCGAGAAGTTCGTTTATCAAAGCTCCCATTTTGGCAGCCCTGTTGTGTACTTCACGCAAACTATTCTGAATGGTTGGCAATGAATAATTGGACATAAGGATAAGCTCCAGTTGCCCGGATATCAGCGCAATAGGTGTTTTTAATTCATGTGATATGTTCCCGAGAAAACGCATCTTGGATTCGTTTATCGCATCTTTTTGCAGTTTGTCCCGTCTTTCAAGTTCCAGTGAGTTTCTTAGCAATAACTTGGAACGGTAGAAATAGGCGATGCTGACGATGACGGATAATATCAGTAATGTATATAAGAGATAAGCGTACCAGGTGGCATAAACCGGGGGGATAATCGTAATCCCGAGACTGATTTCATTAAGTTCGGCTTCATCCTTAAAAGAGATGTTTCTTACTTTTAACTTATAATCTCCATAAGGTAAGTTCATGTAGTTGATTGATTTCTGGGGATGAAGTTCAATCCAGGTATGGCTATACCCATCCAGTTTATATTGATATTTGGACTGTCCGAGATTAACGAAGTCATTGGTTCCGATTTCGACGGATATGTTATTTTCGTGATGTTTCAGTTTGATGTGGTCCGTTGCGAAAAGAGATTGGGGCAATATCCGTGAAGAATCGTTTGCCGCTACTTCCTTGTTGTTAACGAATAGTTTGGAGAAAAACATCTTAGTAGGCAGACTTTCCGGAAACAGGTTACTTTCGGAAATTATAGCAAGACCGTTTATTCCCCCCATGACGATGCGGTTATCACTGGTTTTCATAATGTCGCCCGGAATCATTGACGGAAGGACGAACTTGTTCTGCGATTTATAATTGTAGCTTCTCTTTGTGTTGAGGTCGATATAGGACAAGCCGTTTGCGCTGGTGACCAGAAGCTGGTGGTCGGATAAGGGATAAACAGCACTCAGATAATCGCTGTCGAGATTACTATTCTTGCTGTTTATCTGTTCGAGCCTGTCCTGAGCCGGATAATAAATAAGAATACCTGCGCCTAATGTTGTAGCTATGATACGATTGTCGTTGTCTTGGATAAGAGATGTTATGGTATTCTTTGAAGAAGCGGTGATTTGGGCTAGATATTTGTCGAGGCTACGTACATAGTTTTGTTTGATGCTGTAGTAACACAGATTATTTCCCCCAATCCACAGGTTGTCCTGGTTGTCTATCATCAATGAATTTACGGCATAGATGTATTTGTCTAGAAGAGATATTTTCTTGATGCTGTAATCTTCCAGATTCATATAATATACACCTGAGAGCGTACCCAGATATAAGATATTTTTGTGGCGGATGATAGCTTGAACGATTTCTGAGCGTTTTGTGTGGTCGGACGGATCAATAGTGAAATGCTTGAATTCTTTTTTGTCAATTGAGTAGCTGCAAAGTCCGCCGAGATGAGTTCCTATCCATATGGTATTGGACGCATCATCATAATACAGAGTCTTGACATTATTGTGAGATATTGTATGATTCTCTTTCGTGTAATATGCATAGTCATTGGTTGCGGGCAGGTAAGACACCAGGCCGTCCCCTTCTGTGCTTATCCATAGACGCCCCGTCCTGTCTTCTATAATTTTGCTGATTACAGGCCCGATTCCGGCGTGTCCCAGTTTCAGATTATTGTATTCGAAAATGTCGGTGTGCGGATTGTAGTAGTCCAGCCCACCGTAGTAAGTGCCGAACCACATCGTGCCTTGGTCGTCCTTCATTATAATCCAGACAGAGAGGTTGCTCAATCCCGCACTGCCTTCTTTCTCCAGACCATAAAAACTGATATCACCTGTTTTCGGGTTTATGACGTTCAATCCCAACATGGTTCCTACCCAGATATTTCCGTTGTTATCTTCGCATACCGTCCTTACATAGTTACTGGCTAAGGTAGGTTCCGTATATTGGACGATATCTCCCGACGGAGTTAATTTGAATAACCCCTCATTCAGAGTGCCCACCCAGATGTTGTTCCGGCTGTCTTCGTTTATTGATATAATTTCGCTGCGGGTGGTCAGTACTTTCTGCTGCCTGCCTGATGGGTCGATGGAAAATACACCGTCATGTTTGGTTCCGATATATAGCATTTTGTCAGATGCTTCTTTCAATGACGAAATACTCAGGTTATTACTGTCAATTTTGTATTTGGCCTGGCATATTCCTTCCTTATAATTATAGACACTGTCCAGTAAACCGATCCATAGAGAGTTGATGCCGTAGTTGAAAGCGATGGACGGCAATATCTGTGTGTTCGGCTGGCTGAATATGATGCGGCTTTCCTCTTTTATCAGGTCATATTCAATGATGCTGTAATCCGTATTGACGTATAAATGCCCTTTCTTGTCTCCACAAATTGTCGGAACAAGGTTGGACTGTATCCAGTTATTTATTCCCATGAAGTTGACAGACTCGATATAATTTCCGTTATACTTCTTCACGCCGTCTTTAGTTCCGATCCACAAGACACCGGACTCATCCTGATAAAGTCCGTTGATGGTTATCTGGGGAAACATTGAATTGAGTGACAAATGCTGAAAGTTTACCGTTTCGGACGCAACGGCGGATGAAATGCACGCAACCAGCATAAATATAATAGCAACCAGTCTGTTATGTTCAGCCATATATTAAAAGCGTTAATTAAGTTTCTATTGTTTTTGGAACTTCCTATATTTAGTTTTGAAATTCATCTTAGGGATTTATATAGTGGGGGACTATTTATTATACATCTTATATCTGATGGCAGGTTCGATAATTACAAATGTATCGTTATTTTTTGAGATAATGAAACAAAAAGCGGTTTGTAACAGGGATATGAACAAAATTGTAGAACCTTTGGTACTTTTTTATCCAATACTGCTTCCCGTAATCTCCTACTTTTGCTCTTGTTGTCAAGCGAAAGCCTTTGGATGAATCTTTTAATTTTTAATATACCCCAAATTATAAGCAAAGAAAATATGAAAAATTATGTGGTGATATGCCTGCTCTCATTTATGGTATCAGGATGTGTAACAACTCCGGAACCTTCTATGGAACACGTTGTCGATTATGCCTTGAATCGGGCGGTAGAACAATATAAGCATATGTACGCTGTCATGGATTCTATTCCGGAGATGTTACCCCGTTCGGTGGATAAAAACGGGGGGCTTGAAACCTCAGACTCTTATTTCTGGACGAGCGGTTTTTATCCCGGAACTCTTTGGTACTTATATGAATATACCGGAGACGAGCAACTAAAGGAGATGGCTTCCAGGATGAGTGACAGAGTGGAGATTCAGAAGTATAATAAGGACAATCATGATGTCGGCTTTATGATTAACTGTTCTTTCGGGAATAAATACCGGTTATTGGGTGATACTTCCTGTATTGATATAATTACTACGACCGCCCGGTCGTTATCTACGCGCTATCGTTCAGCCGTAGGATGCACGCGTTCATGGAGCCATCCGGGAACCTTGCATTGGCAGTTTCCCGTAATCATTGATAATATGATGAATCTTGAATTGCTCTGCCGTGCGACGGAGTTCTCAGGTGACAAGAGTTTCTACAATATGGCAATCTCTCATGCTGACAAAACAATGGCGAATCATTTCAGACCGGATTATAGTTGTTATCATGTGGTGAACTATGACACGATAAGCGGGAACGCGCTCCAGAAATGTACATGGCAAGGATACGCTGATGAGTCGGTATGGAGCAGGGGACAATCCTGGGCATTATACGGATATACGATGATGTATAGGGAGACGAAACAACCACGCTATCTGGAACAAGCCAGGCATATCGCCCGGTTCCTGATTAACCACCCGAAGATGCCGCAGGATAAGATTCCTTATTGGGACTTTGACGACCCTGGCGTTCCGAATGTCTTGAGAGATGCTTCGGCTGCTGCTATCATGGCGTCTGCCTTGTTGGAACTGTCGGGCTATGTGGACAAAGCAACCGGGCAAGACTATATCGCTGTTGCTGAAACGCAACTTAAAACGTTGGCTTCGGACGAATATCTGGCAAAGCCGGGAGAGAATGCTAATTTTATACTTAAACATAGTGTAGGTTTCTTACCTCAGAACAGTGAGGTAGATGTCCCCTTGACTTATGCCGATTATTATTTTGTGGAAGCACTAATGAGATACAGGGCTATGTGTCTGAAAGAATAGAGTTCTTAATTAAAATCATTACTATATGAAAAACAAGTTGATGAAGATGCAGTTTTTATTGTTACTGACGACCGTCGTTGTAGTGCAATCTTTTGCCCAAAGCAATTCTATAAAGATAAAGAAGGAACATCCCCGCCTGATTTTATCGAATGCGGATATTGATTTAATGCGTGGAAATGCCCTTTCCGGTATTGAGCCTTGGAAAACAGCTTGGGAGAATCTGAAAAATGAGATTGATGGCTATGCGGATGAAAAATGGAAAACGAAAGTTTATCGGGGGGATGTCAGCATGTCATTTTATAATGCTGCAATACGTGATGGATCAGCGGCTCGTGATTTAGCGATTGGTTATCAGATAACCAAGGATAGGCGTTATGCAGTCAAGGCTATTAGAATCATTGATGAATGGTCCTCACCTAAGGATGTGGCAGGTGCTTATTTTGATCCCGATAAATCCTATCCTAATACCGGAATGTTAGTATCCCGCGGAATATTTGCTTTTTTGTATGCTTATGATTTGCTTTGTGCGGACAATCTGATTGATAAAGATAAGCAAAAGCAATTTAAAGACTGGCTTAGAATATTACTTCCTCATATAAAGGAGGGAGCCAGACGATGGCATGAGAACGACTATTTTGGGAAACAGTACTATCAGAATCACATTGTTGCAGAAGTGGTAGGTCTTATGTCTATCGGTATCATTCTGCGCGACAATGAGCTGGTGAACTATGCATACGATGGGAAAAATAATCCGCGTAATGCAAAGAATGTGATTGAAGGCATGATTCTGATGAATGGACAACCCCCTTACGTTGGTGAGCCAGGTAGTTGGGCCACTCATGATGGAGAAATAATGGACAGGTACAGGCATTTCGTTCTGACTCACCACGGATATACCACAAAACCGAACAGGGCATTGCAATATGTCGGATTATCAACTAATTTGATGATGATAACAGCAGAAATGGGGCGACTGAACGGATTCGACCTTTATGATTACGTAGCACCAGCAGGTGAGAATATTAAGCTTCCTCTGTTATTTTATGCCGATTTCTATATTACAAAAGATGCTTCTATAAAAGGAGGGTTTTATGAGGGGGAGGATTCCTGGATTAATCATAATGACCAGGCTGTTTTCACTTTGTGGGAAGTGGCACATGCGCGTTATCCTGAAGAGAAAATCTTTAATGAGGTTTTACGTAGAAATGAACGTGCTTCTCGAAAACTACATTTGTTAGGGCCGGTATTGCTTACTCACGGGCGTTGTATTGAATAAAATTATCTTTAATAATCAATATCTATGAAACAGAAAGACATCAGTAAACGAATATGTTCATTTTATATGATTATATTCATGCTCATGATACCTATATATGGTATTTGGGCGCAGTCACCATTGAATATAAGCGGGAAAGTGGTGGATGGAAACAACGAGCCCATGATTGGAGCTACGGTTC